>JAHDWH010000019.1 GCA_023384455.1 Caldilineaceae bacterium
AAGTGCGGTTGCAAACCGCACCTACGTTTTACCATCTCGTTGACCAGTACAGAAATAGGAGATTGCCTGTGACAACCCAAGTTCTTGTCCAAGAAGATGTACGTGTCCTCGTGCGGGTTCTGCCGTCCGGCTCCGTGCAGCCCACCTCCTTTGTCTGGCGGGATCAGACCCGCTATGTGTCGGACGTGGGCCGCCAGTGGGAAGAACGGGTAGGCGGCAAGAGTCTGCGCTGTTTTCTGATCAAAGCCGTAGACAATTCTCAATACGAACTACGCTGGGACCCAGCCGCAGACCGGTGGTCGTTGCAGCGGGCCTGGCTGGATAATCTGGTGTAAAGTCGTGACCACACAGCTTTTTCATCTGGCTCAATTGGACCACGCCTTCACATTCTGGAAATCTTTTGCGCCGGGAGAAAGCCTGCAAGCCGATTCGTCGTAATGTGGCTTGCAACATTTTTGCACTATCCTGCCCCTGTACCCGGTCAGAACAGATCGGACCAGAACTCAAGATAGCCGAGTTGCTCGGTTATGACCAACAACAGGAGCAGGAACAGATGAATGACATCGCCGGAATGGTAATCGGAATGCTGGGCAGCGGTGAAATGGATCAATTGAGCAGCCAATTGGGCGTAGATTCGGCCAGCACACAGAAGGCAGTGGGCGCGGCTGTGCCAATGCTGTTGAGCGCACTGGGCAAAAACGCTGCATCCCCCCAGGGCGCCGCTGCCTTGCTGGGCGCGCTGCGCCGGGATCACGACGGCAGCGTGCTGGACAATGTGAGCACCGCCCTGAGCAGCGGATCGTTGGGCCAGGATGGGGCAGGGATTCTGGGCCACGTGTTGGGCAGTAAGCAGAAGAAAGTGGCCGCGGGCATCGGCCAGGCCAGCGGTCTGACCGGGGCCAGCAGCGGCCAGTTGCTGGCGTTGCTGGCCCCGCTGGTGCTGGGTAGTCTGGGCAAAACCCAGCGGGAAGACGGGCTGGACGCGACGGGATTGGCTTCTCTGCTGAGCGGCCAACGCGCTCAGGCCAATGCGGGTCTGGGTGGGCTGGCTGGTCTGTTGGATATGGACGGCGACGGCGATATTACCGACGATGTGGTGAAATTGGGGTCTAAGCTGCTGGGAGGGTTCTTCGGCAGATAGGCGGACGCGGAACTGTCTGATCTGTATCGATCTGCGCTGTGCTGTGTTCGTCTGTGGTAAGCTGAATGGAACAGAACGCCAGGGAAATGTCCTTTATTCGGACATTTCCCTGGCGTTTTTGGTCTCTATGGAAAGGGTCGTTAGCCAATTTGCGGAACCAACTCTGCGGTGAATGATTCCACATCAAGAACTGATTCTTCAGTGTAACGGTCAAACAGTACTTGCAGGATATCCTCATCGTAAATTTCACCGCTGCTGACAAAACGCTCGACCTCTACGGAACCGTCACCGAAAAACTCTACCTCCCAACGTTCGCCAGGAACGGCCACAGCAACTAGGACAGCGTCCTCTCTCTGATGGGCCAAACTGTATTCGATTCTTTCTGCATCCAATTGAAAAAGAAAGGCTGTCAATTTCTTCATTGAATTCTTCATCGTTCAAACCTCCTGTCCGTCAACAGCTTACGGACCACTCGAAATCCTGTCAAATTTCCTTCTGCGCCAGCTTCAATCGCTTCCCAACTCATTCGGCTAAACTGCTCCCAATCTGGCGATCCCGCAGGAAGGGGCGCTTGTTTGATGCTGCCGCGCTTCAATTTGAGTATATCAGCAACCGTCAAGCCCGAAAACTTATGCAACGAGCGTCTCCAATAGAGATGAGGGGACTACTCCTGCACACCTGCCAGCGTCAATTCCCGGGCCCGGTGACAACTGACGAAGCGGTCCGGCAGCACCTCTTCCAGGGCCGGGGATTCCGTGCGGCAACGGTCGATGACGTGTTTGCAGCGGGGGTGGAAATAGCAGCCACTGGGCGGGGAGGCCGGGTCGGCCACTTCGCCTTCCAGAATGATGCGCTGGGAGCGCAGCCGGGGGTCGGGCTTGGGCACGGCGGAGAGCAGGGCTTCGGTGTAGGGGTGCAGGGGCTGCTGAAAAAGCTCTTCCGTGGCGGCAATCTCCACAATTTTTCCCACGTACATCACAGCCACCCGGTCGCTTACGTGCTTGACGACGCTCAAATCGTGGGCCACAAAGAGATAGGATAGCCCCATCTCCTCCTGCAATTCCAGCATCAGATTGATAATCTGGGCCTGGACGGAAACGTCGAGAGCTGAGACCGGTTCGTCGGCCACAATCAGCGCCGGTTCCAGGGCCAGGGCACGGGCAATGCCGATGCGCTGACGCTGGCCGCCGCTGAAGGCGTGGGGATAACGGCTCATAAATTCCGGGGGCAGACCGACCAGCTTCAGCAACTCCTCCACCCGGTCCCGCCGGTCGCTCATACTGCCCACGCCGTTGACCAGCAGGGGTTCGCCGATAATGTCCAGCAGGGTCATACGCGGGTTGAGGGAGGAGTAGGGGTCCTGGAAGATCATCTGCATCTGCCTACGCAGGGGGCGCAGTTGGCTTTTGGGCAGGGTGGCGATATTGACCACCCGCTGGTTTTCCGTGAGGAAATTCACATCCCCCGCGGTCGGTGTCAGGGCGCGCAGGATGCAGCGGGAGGTGGTCGTCTTGCCACAGCCGCTCTCCCCCACCAGCGAGAGGGTCTCGCCTTTGCGGATGGTAAAGCTCACGTCATCCACGGCGCGCACATTGCCCACCAGCCGACGCAGCAGCCCTTTGCGGATGGGGAAGTATTTTTTGAGTCCGTTGACTTCGAGAAGGGTTTGTCTGGTTTCGCTCACGTAAATATGCCATCCAATTCCAATACAAAACCTGGCAGGACCGGATCGCCGGAGACCGTTTCTGGGTCATCCAGCACTTCCAGCGCGTGTCCGGGCTGGTAGATGTAGACCTGTTGCGCCTGGGGATCGATCAGCCAACCCAGGCGTGCGCCGTTTTCCAAATACTCCGTCATTTTATCCTGAATATCAGCCAGCCTGTCGCTGTGAGATCGCAACTCCACCACGAAATCCGGGCAGATTAGGGCAAAGCGGCTCTGTTCCTGGCGGGTCAACGCATCCCAACGCTTCTTGTGAATCCACGCCGAGTCGGGGGAACGGATCGCACCGTTGGGCAGAATAAATCCGGCAGACGAGTCAAAGACTTTACCTAAGCCGGTTTTCCGATTCCATAGCCACAGTTGGCCGGTCACTTCGGAATTGCGCGCCCCGGTGTCACTAGAGGCTGGCGGCATAATGATCACCTCCCCCTCGGCAGTGCGTTCCAGGCGTAGCTCCGGGTTGGCGACGCACAGTTGCCAGAACTTTTGATCGCTGATTGTCAGGGAACGTAAGTCCGGCATCATTACCGTCACGGCTTGACCTCCTGTTCATACAAAAAGCAGCTCACTACCTGCCGCTCAGAAAGCCGTTGCAACTTCGGCTCGGCCACATCGCAGCGCCCCGGATGGGGAAGTATTTTTTGAGTTCGTTAACTTCGGGAAGGGTTTGTCTGGTTTCGTTCACGTAAGTATACCACCCAATTCCAAAATGAAGCCCGGCAAGATTGGATCACCGGAGACGATTTCTGGATCATCCAATACTTCCAGCGCGTAACCGGGGCGATAGATATAGACCTGCTGCACCAGGGGATCGATCAGCCAGCCCAATCGTGCGCCGTTTTCCATATATTCCAACATTTTCTTGCGCACATCAGCCAGATCGTCGCTGCGGGAACGCAACTCCACCACAAAATCCGGGCAAAGGGAGGCAAAACGGCTCTGCTCCTGACGGGTCAGCGCTTCCCAGCGCTCCTTGCGAATCCAGGCTGCATCGGGAGAGCGGATAGCTCCATTGGGCAGAGTAAAGCCGGCTGAAGAGTCAAAAGCTCTGCCTAAACCGGTGCGCTGATTCCAAACCCACAGTTGGGCAGCGATGTCCAAATTGCGTGCTCCGGTGTCGCTAAAGGCTGGCGGCATAATGATCACCTCCCCCTCGGCAGTGCGTTCCAGGCGTAGCTCCGGGTTGGCGACGCACAGTTGCCAGAACTTTTGATCGCTGATTGTCAGGGAACGTAAGTCCGGCATCATTACCGTCACGGCTTGACCTCCTGTTCATACAAAAAGCAGCTCACCACCTGCCGCTCAGAAAGCCGCTGCAACTTCGGCTCGGCCACATCGCAGCGCCCCGGCATAAAATCCGGGCAGCGGGGATGGAAGGAACAGCCCACGGGCCGGTTGTAGGGATGGGGAATGGAGCCGGTAATCGTCGCCAGCTTCGTGCGCGGCTTGGCGAGAATGCTGGGGATCGATTTGAGCAACGAACGGGTGTAGGGGTGTTTGGGCGCGTGGAAGATATCGTCCACCGGCCCCTCCTCCACCACCTGGCCCAGATACATCACCACCACATCGTCGGCCATCTCCGCGATGACGCCCATATCGTGGGTGATGAGGATAATCGAGACTCCCTTCTCCTCCTGCAACTGGCGCAGCAGATCGAGAATCTGGGCCTGGGTGGTCACGTCCAGCGCAGTCGTCGGTTCGTCTGCGATCAGAATCCGGGGATCGCTGGAGAGGGCCATGGCAATCATCACCCGCTGGCGCAGACCACCGCTGAGCTGGAAGGCGTACTCGTCGATGCGCCGCTCCGGTTTGGGGATGCCCACCTGACCGAGCAGGTCGATGGCCCTCTCCCGGGCCTCCTTCGGGCTGAGCTTTTGGTGCAGGCGGATGGCCTCGATAATCTGATTGCCGACGGTGTGGAAGGCGCTGAAGGAGGTCATCGGCTCCTGGAAGATCAGGGCAATCTCGCCGCCCCGGATATTCCGTATCTCCTGGCTGTCTGCGCCGAGGGTCGTCAGGTCCACCCGCTGGCTGTTGCCGGGTTGTTGCAGCCAAATGTTGCCCTGCTCAATGCGTCCCGGCTCCTCCACAATACGCAAAATGGAGCGGGCTGTCACACTCTTGCCGCAGCCGCTTTCGCCCACAATGCCCAGCGTCTGGCCGGGGTAGAGGTCAAAGCTGGCCCCTTCCACGGCGCGCACAACGCCCTCGTCCTGGCGGAAGTAGGTGTGGAGATTTTCGACGGAGAGAATGGGCGGTTGCGCAGGGTTCATAGTAGGAAATCTTTGTATACACGGATTGGAAGGAACACGGATTTGATCAGATGGATCTGACGCCGTAGATTTGCAGTTGCTTCTTGCCAAAGTTGACGATGAGACCGAATTGGAGTTCCAGGCTCTTCAGATAGGTATTCATTCTGGAAAAATCGTACTGAGTCGGGAAGTCCAATAGCGAGCGAATGTGAATCAGATAATTGTCCGCTGCTAATAATAGCTGTGTTTGGTGATGAGCCAGGACGGAATTGTCCCATCGAGCAGGAATCTCAATCTCTGTCACACAAGAGAGTTGATTCCCTGTAATTTCCAGAGCCACCAATTGGCGATAGACCGTTTCGGGATATCCCAGGCCATATTGTTGGGCGATAGTTAGGGTGTGATGACGGAGTTGGCGCAGAATTTCCCGGTCCATCTGGGAGAGATGAGGCTTGAAATGGCTATACTCCTCTAGAATATCAAATTCTGGCTCATCCCAGAGAACTCGTTTTATCTGGATATTTTGTGGAGCAAAGTTGACCAGTAATCCCAAATCCTTCTCAAATATTTCAAATAGTGGATGATCTGCGCGTATTGTTCGCCGAGAAACTGGGTTTGATAGGGCAGCGCCTTTAATTCCAGAATGATGGTGTCCCACACTATCAGATCAGGTTCAAAAACTTGAATGTGAGCTTGGCGATGAACCAATGCCCGGTGAGGCTTGGATAGAAACGGTATGCCATTGCTTCTCAACAATTCCGCCAGGGCCTGATGATAAATCTCCTCAGACCAACCGGTCTGGAGTTCATTGCGTATCTGAAAGATCAATCCCCGCAGTCGATGCGTCAATTCTCCGTGCCGCAAAGCAACCATCATTCACCTTCGCAGAGAAGTCTATCCGTGTTTTCTTCTATCCGTGTATACAAACCTCTTTCCCAATATCTATCCATACGGATCCGCCGCGTCGCGCAGACCGTCGCCCAGGAAGTTGAAGGCGAGAACCGCGACAATCACCGGGACGGCGGGGTAGAGCAGCCAGGGCGAAATGGCGATGGCCTGAATGTTCTGGGCCTGTTGCAGCAGTACACCCCAACTGATAGCCGGGGCGCGCAACCCCAGGCCGAGAAAGCTGAGGGACGTCTCTGCAATAATCATTGTGGGCAGGGCCAGGGTGGTGGCGGCGATGATATGGCTGAGAAAGGAGGGCACCATATGGCGGAAAATAATGCGCATCTGCCCCGCGCCGGCCAGCTCCGCTGCTGTCACAAAATCTTCTGTGCGTAGGGAGAGGAAGCGCCCCCGCACCACACGGGCCAGGGTCGTCCAGCCAATAATGCCCAGAATCAACGTAATCACAAAGTAGACACGGGTGATGGGCCACTCGGAGGGAACAGCCGCGGCCAGGGCCATCCACAGGGGAATCGTCGGGATGGAGCGCACGATTTCGATGATGCGCTGGATGATATTGTCCACCGCGCCGCCGTAAAGACCGGACAGCCCGCCCAGCAGAATGCCCAAAAAGAGGCTCATTGCCACACCGGCCAGCCCGATCACCATCGACAGCCGGGTCGCTATCATCAGCCTGGAGAAGAGGTCGCGCCCCTGCAAATCGGTACCGAGTAGGAAAATACTATCCTCCGCTCTGGCCCCTTCCACACCCAGCAAGTGGCGGTTGGTTTTGAACAGCCCCAGAAATTTGTATTCATAGCCTTCTGCCCACAATTTAAGCGGCACTTTGAGCGTTGGGTCAGGCTGATAGACCCGTTTGAACGTCACTGGATCCCGCTTGCCCGACAGCCCGAAGACGTGGGGGCGGAAGCTGTCGCCGTCGTACCAGTGGATGGGCTGGGGTGACAATAGAGAGCGTTGGGCCTCGGATTTGTGGGGGTCGGCGTAGGCCAGAAAGTCGGCAAAGACGACGCCCACATAAAAGAGGATAATAATAATGGCAGCAATCATCGCCAGTTTGTGCTTGCGGAAACGCCACCACATCAACTGCCACTGGGTGGCGACGAAGATGCGCTGGGCAGCGACGGTCTCCTGCTCCTGGGGTTCGATGGCGACACTCATCAACTTTGCCCCCCTTCTCTGCGTCCCTGCGTCTCTGCGGGAGAACTCTGCTTGGGTGATTGTATTGTGATGCGAATCAACTCTGCCCTTCCATCCCGTGGCGAATGCGGGGGTCAATCCACATCAGAATCAGGTCAGAAACGAATGTGCCGATAACCGTCAGAATGGAAAGAAGCAAGAGAATTGTGCCTGCCAGAAAGAGGTCCTGGGCGATCAGTGCCTTGAAAAGCAGGGGCCCGACAGTGGGCAGGCTGAGTACCAGGGAAACGATAATACTGCCGGAGACGACGAAGGGGAAAAGATAGCCGATGGTGCTGGCGAAGGGGTTCATCGCCGCGCGCACGGGATACTTCATAATGACCCGGTTGCGGGAAAGCCCTTTGGCCTGGGCAGTGACCACATAGGGTTTGCGCAGTTCATCCAGCAGATTGGCCCGCATAATGCGCACCACCTCCGCCATACCCGCCAGCCCCAGAATAAAGGCGGGCAGGGGCAGGTGCTTTGCCATATCCCAGATTTTGGCCGCGCTCCAGCCCTGTTGCAGATATTCCGGCGAAAAGAGACCGCCGATATTCTGCACATTAAAGTACTTAAAGCTGGCGTAGAGCACAATCAGCGCCAGCATAAAGTTGGGCACGGCAATGCCGATAAAACCCAAAAATGTGAAGAAATAGTCACCCCACGAGTATTGACGCACCGCAGAATAGATGCCGATGGGCAGGGCCAGGGCCCAGATGAGAAGGATCGCGGCCACCGAGACGATAATCGTCGTCGTCATGCGGTCGCCGATCACCTCCCGTACGGGCCGGTTATACTCCATCGCCATCCCGTAATTGCCCTGCAGCATCAGTCGCGACCATTTAAGGTATTGGACGTAGATCGGCTGGTCCAGCCCGTACTGAATGCGCAGGGCCTGGGCCTCCTCCGTCGAGAGGACTGTGCCCGTGGCTTGCAGGTTGGCGATGTAGGCGGTCACGTAGTCGCCTGGCGGCAGTTGGATCACCACAAAGGAGATGATCGACGCCGCCCAGATTGTCAGGATGCCCGCCAGAAAACGGCGGATGATGTAGTTGACCACTGGAGAGAGTTCCTATGGGTAGAAATTTGTGTGCGGTCAAAAAGAGTGGGCTTGTACTTGTATAGACTTATTATACAGTCGATGGTCAGAGAGTGCAACAGATCAGCAGGGGCAATGGTCTATTTGCTAGACCATTGGTGATGCAAATACTATATCGCCTTTCCTGCGTGCTGTCAACCGTTTATTTTCCGCTGCGATTGGCCTGGGAGCGGGGGGTGAGATCGAAATAGGTTTCGTGGCCGTTGAAGAAGCGTTCCAGTTCATCCACCATCAGGCCGAAGAAACCGGTCTGGCTGCCCCCCGCATACCAGCCGATGTGGGGGCTGAGAAAGACGTTGGGCAGGCGCAGGAGTTCGCTCTCCGGGGGAATGGGTTCCGGGTCGAAAACGTCCAGCCCGGCGCAGATATCCCCCTGGCGTAGGCGGGCGATGAGCGCATCCGAATCGACGACTTTGCCCCGGGAGACATTGACAAAGACCGCGCCGGGACGGAGCAGAGCAAACTCCGCCGCCCCCAGCATCTTTTCGGTTTTGGGCGTGTGGGGGGCCAGACAGACGACTACATCTGAGCCGGAGAGTACATTTTCCAGAGAGGTTTGGGTGAAGCCGAGAGCTTCAGGCAGTTCTCTTGGCAGGTAGGGGTCGTGTACGAAAATCTCCGTCTGGAAGGGGCGCAGGAATTCCATCAGCCGCCGCCCCATATGGCCGCAGCCGATCAGCCCCACCCGCTTGCCCCACAGTTCCCCCTGCATTGTGGAGAAAAGATCCCGCTTCATCCCCGTTTCGCCATCGATCAATCGGCGAAAATGCGCGCCGCCGTTGCGCAGGGAGACGAGAATCAGCGCCAGTGCCCACTCGGAGACGGGGTAGGAGGAGGCGTTGGTCGTGTCCACCGTGCGGATGCCCCGCGCCCAGGCCGCGTCCAAATCCATGCGGCTGGCGAAGCGATCCCCTTCCAGCTCGCCGATGAACCCCAGCCGGGGCGCGCCGGCCAGCACCGCTTCTGTAATCGTCGGCGCGCCGTGACAGACGATCAGCGCGTCGATTTCGCCCAGCATCTCACCCAGCCGCCGGACTGTCTCCGTGTCGGTGTTGGAGGAGTAGATGCCTCCCCCTTCGCAGGAAAACCAATCCCACTCGGCGAAGGATTCCAGCCGCGCCACATCCGCCGGGGCCAGATAGATGTTACGCACGTTGGGGTTGCAGGCCAACAAAACGGTAGGTCGAGAAGGCATATTGGCTCCAGATTGCTTGGAAAGTCATACAATCGCTGTAGGGGGCAGTAAGCAGCCCTCCTTCGATTATACAAACTCTATCTGATTTTTCAATGACGATTGCGGCCTTCCGGGAAGCGGCCAAACCTTCTTGCGCACTCCCTGATTTTGTGGTCGCTTCCCGATAAGGCTGTCATGCGTTATTTAATCGCCGTTCATAAGGAGAATCACTTTGGCTACTATAGCGTACACAGATAAAAATTACAACGAAGTGAATCAGCTATCGCCAGAGACGACGGTTGACGGTCCTCTCCTCTCTGTCTATAATTATTGACCTACGCCCGGAACATCTGTTGCGGGTTGAAATATCCCCAGGAGAGGCAGACATCCTATGGCCGTGAAGGTTGGAATTTTGGGCTTTGCCCACGGACACGTCAACGCGTATTGTGCCCACTGGCAACAGCACCCGGAAGATGAAATCGAGATTGTAGCCGGTTGGGATCACGACCCAGCGCGCCTGGCCCAGCAAACCGGACGCTACGCCATTCCTGGCTATGCGCTCCTGGCAGACTTCCTGGCTCATTCAGGGATGCAGGCGGTGGTTATCGGCGGTGAGACTTCTTTGCACGCGGCTCTGGTAGAGCAGGCCGCGGCCGCGGGCAAAGCCATTGCCCTGCAAAAACCGATCTCACTTACCCTGGCCGAAGCGGACCGCATAGTGGCTGCGGTGGAACGCTACGCTGTTCCCTTTACAATGGCCTGGCAGATGCGGGTGGACCCCCAAAATCTTCAGATTAAACAGGTGCTGGAGAGCGGCGTGTTGGGCAAAATCTCAATGATGCGGCGGCGGCACGGTCTGCCCGCCCAGCTTTGGGACACCGCCACAATGTGGCACTTTGACCCGGTACTCAATCGGGACATCTGGGCCGATGATTCCGCCCACCCCATCGACTTCATCCAGTGGTTGCTGGGCGTGCCCGAAAGTGTGACCGCCGAACTCTGGAGCCATCAATTGCCGAACGATCACGGCGTGGCCCTCTTCCGCTATGCCAGTGGCGTAATGGCCGAGGTGAGCTGCTCGTTTACTTGTCTGGCTGCCGAAAATACCACCGAAATCATCGGTCTGAACGGTTCGCTTGTGCAGAATTATGGGGATGTGCCCAGTTGCAATGTGCCCCGTCCGGCTGATGCGCCGGGCCTGAAATGGTACACCGGGGAGCAGAAGGAATGGACAATCAGCGACATCCCCAGCCCCGCCGGTCACGGCGTGCGCATTGCCGGGCTGGCTGGCCCCCTGGCCGACTTCTTTCACGGGCGGCGGCCCCCGATTTCCACCGCCGAGGAAGCGCGTACCAGCCTGCGTATGACCCTGGCCTGTTATCTTTCTTCCCAGGAAGGATGCCGGGTGCGCTTGGACGATCCGCGTATCGCGGCCGTGTGAAATGGGTACTGCGTACTGCATAAGGTAGCGTAGCCAATGGACGGCTGACCGCGAATGAGAGGATGACGCGAATGGTTGGTTCGCAGGTGACGCACAGGGATACCCGGCCACATTCCCTACAGGTCATCTATTCGCGTAATCCTCTCATTCGCGGTCACAGGCCAGAGCAAAGCCCACAACTAACGCACGCGACGCGGTCTCCCTTCGATGAACTCAGGACATCGCCTGAGCCTGTCGAAGGGCGGTGTCCCTTCGATGAACTCAGGACATCGCCTGAGCCTGTCGAAGGGTCGATCTTGCGCTGGTACGCCATAAGATAGCGCAGCCACGATTTGTGTGCGGAAACGTGAAGACGTGAAACGTGAGATCAATGGATGATTGTAAAACGCATCGGTATTCCCTGACGATTATCCAGCGTTTGGCGTAAGAACCGTCACCCGCACTTCTCGGAATTCTGTTATAATACTACTGAAGTTCCTACTGAAGTTCCTATGACAAACCAAATTGTAGTGCGTTTGAGGCTACACACCAGATAACTGCTCACCCCCACCCAATCTCCCCCACTGTGGAGGAGGAGTCGCTCCAGTTCTCTCCCTGGAATGGGGTGGGATAGGATGGGGTGGCTCAACAGGTACCACACCGGCAACGCTTGTCTCACGTTGAATCGGAAGCGTTGCCGGGCGTTGTCCCATCTACGATACTATCGGCTGGATGCCTCGCGGTTCTATGGCTTCATTTCTTCTCCCCAAAGGCTTGACCCGTCAATTGCTGGTTGTTTTTATTCTCGTTGCCCTGACCAGCAATGTAGGCGTAAGTCTTGCTGCCTGGCAGGCCGAGCGCCAGGCCCTCGAAGTCCAGGTGACCGGAAAACTGGTGGCCGTAGCTAATCTCAAGCAGGAGAGACTTAACAGTTGGCTGATCGAGCGCCAGGCAGACGCGCGGATGATCGCGGTCAATCGGCTCAATCAGGAGCACTTCGCCGAACTCTTCGACGATACTGTCCCCCAGGCGCGCAAAAATGAGTTTGCTGCATTTCTGCGCGACAATCTGGTCGGGATGCGCCGCTCCCGCGCCGGGTATCTGGAAGTCTCTATGACGAATCGTGCTGGGGTGGTGGTGATCAGCACCGAACGGGAACGGGAAGGGCAGCTCGCCCTGCCTGTGGGTTCAGAAAAACTGCGCTTTTCCGCCATTGACGGCAGCTTTTTTTGCGATATTCACCCCCACTCTGCCAGTGGACATCCTGTGATGATCTTTGGAAATGTGATCCGGGCCGTAGACCCGAATACCCATCAGGAGACCAAAGAGGTTATCGGCGAAGTCATTACAGTAGTCGAGATGGAGAGCACAGTCTATGAGTTTCTCGGCCCGATTTCCGAATTGGGCAGCAGTGCCGAAGCTCTTCTGATTCGCCCAGAGATAGACGGTATTCTCTTTCTAAGCAAACTGCTCTACCTGGCAAATGCTCCGTTGAACCTGCGGGCCAGCCCCTCTTCGCCGATTGCCGAAGCAATGCGCCGGATCAGTGTCAATGCTTTCCATTCTGTCGATTATACCGGGGAAACGGTCATTGCCGTCTATCGACAGATCGAACCGGTTGGGTGGGGGCTGATGGTGAAACAGGCCGAAGCCGAAGCCTTTGCACCCATCTACGAACTGGCCCGCCGTATTGTGCTGCTTACGTTTCTCGTTCTGATTGGTACGGCCATCCTGGCCTTCTTTCTGGCCCGCACCCTTATTCGCCCCATCAGCGCTCTGGCCCAGGCCACCCAGTCCATTGCTGACGGCAACCTGGGCGTCTCACTCCACTCCAACCGAGACGACGAACTGGGCGCACTCTCCTCCTCCTTTCAACAGATGGTGGAAATCCTGGCCGAGCGACGCAGGGAGACCCAGCGTCTGACCGATATACTGCGCCGCCGAGCCGACGAATTGGAATCGGCTTACGGCGATCTGCGACGGACAGACCAGTTGAAAGATGCGTTTATTCGCAATATCACCCACGAACTGCGCACGCCCTTAACAACCCTCTCCGGTTTTACCGAACTGCTGATGGATGATATAGACGAATTCGGCGCTGAACAGCAGGAGATGCTGGATACGATTGCCAGTCAGACTGTGCATATCACCCGGCTGGTGAACGATGTGGTCGCTCTACACGAAGTACACGCGGTCAATCACGAACGCCGCCCCCTGCGTCTGGTAGAGATCGTCCGGGCCAGCCTGGATGCCTGCCGCCAGCAGAACGAATATGGCGCCCGCAATGGAAAGGGTATCCATTCCTTTGGCATTGACTGCGCCAATGACCAGATCGAAGTGATGGCGCATCCCGGTCAAATGACCCGAGTGGTAGACAATCTGCTGGATAACGCGGTCAAATTCAGCCCGGCTGGCGGCCTGGTGCATGTGCAGATTCGTCGTGTGCAAAAATCGTATACCGATGGGGGAATAATGGATTGGCAGGTCGTTTCCATATCCGATTCGGGAGTCGGTATTGCCCAGGATGACCTGCCCCACATTTGGGATCGTTTTTTCCAGGTGGACCACGCCACCACCCGTCGTTTTGGCGGGGCCGGTTTGGGTCTGGCGCTGGTCAAAGAGACCATCGAAGCCCACGGCGGCGAGGTCTGGATCGATAGCCTGGCTGAGGAAGGAACTACAGTCTCTTTTTCCGTGCCTGTCTTTCAGCCGGAGGAATCCACAGCGGTTGAGACAGAATCGGTCTCTTCCCCATAGAGCAGGTTTTCACCCGCTCACCCCACGCCAGGAGAATTGCCGTGGCTCTTTGGTTAACCCGTGCCGACGTTCGCTCCCTCCTTACAATGCCCGAAGCTATCGACGCTGTGGCCGAGGCATTCCGTCTGCTCAGCGCGGGTGAGACGGTTCTGCCCCTGCGCACGAATATGTCCGTTACGCCACATGGGGGCAGCCTGCTGGCTATGCCCGCCTACACTGGCGGCGGCATCGACGCATTGGGCGTCAAACTTATCACCTTCTACGGCGATAACCCCGCCCAGCACAGCCGGCCCGCCATTCAGGGCAACTTTCTCATCTTCGACCCCCGGGATGGCCGCCTGGCCGCCGTGATGGAAGCGGGCTATATGACCGCTGTGCGCACAGGCGCATCCGGCGGGGTGGCTGCCCGCTATCTGGCCCGGCCCGAGGCCGGGGTAGTCACAATTTTTGGCTGTGGCGTCCAGGCCCCCCACCAGTTGGAAGCGGTCCTCTGCGAACGCCCTATCCAGCAGGTGTGGGTGATCTCCCGCAGCTCGCACAGGGCGGCGACGTTTGCGGGGGAGATGTGCCGGCGCTTTGGAATTTCTGTGCAGGTCGCCCAGGATGTGCAGAAGGCTGTGCAGCAGGCAGATATTGTCATCACCGCCACCAGCGCCCACGAACCGCTCTTTGACGGCCATTGGCTGCGACCGGGCAGCCACATCACCGCCATCGGCGCACATCTGCCCAACGCCAGAGAGGTGGACAGCGTCACCATCCAGCGCGCCACCGTCGTCACCGATCAGACCAGCGCCTGTCTGGCCGAAGCGGGTGATCTGGTGATTCCTCTGGCCGCCGGGGAGATCCAGCCGGAACACATCCGGGCGGAGATGGGCGAGATTGTGGCTGGCAAAAAGCCGGGCCGCACCTCCTCCCAGGAGATTACCTTTTTCAAATCGGTGGGGCTGGCAGTGCAGGATGTGGCTGTGGCCGCGCTGGTGGTGAAGAAAGCAATGGCCGCGGGTGTGGGGACGGTGCTGGGGGAGTGAAAATTTATTGCGTATTGCATATTTCGTAAGGTGGCGGAGCCACAAAATTATGGGGCGAAACGTGAAGACGTGAATCGTGGGAGTATGTGACGACACCTCACATTTCACGTTTCAGATGGTTTACCTCATACCCCCTTTCCATTACACCCATCCAATCACTCATCTCCACGACAGGCCACCGATGCGCACCTTTGCCCCCTTCGATCTCAACAATCCCGAACACCACGCGCTGCTGGTCACCCTTTGGAACAGCGGCCTGCCCGCCGACCTGGCGCTCTCGCCCGAATTCGTCCACTCGGTCACCCGGCCCACCACCGGCGGCGTGCAGGCGGGAAGCATTGGGTTTCTGGAAGATCAGCCCGTAGGCGTGGTTCTTGCCAGCGCCCATCCCCACGCGCCCCCGTCTATGCCCTGCAACGTGGGCTGGATCGACGCCATCGCCGTCAGCCCTGCCCATCAGCAGAGGGGGATTGGCCGGGGATTGCTGGCCTGGGCTGAAACCTGGCTGGTCAGCCAGGGCGCCGCTTCGATCTTAACCGGCTGTGCTACCCGCCACCTCTCCCCCGGCGTGCCGGCGTCAGCCATCCCCTTCTTCGCCGCCTGTGGCTATGAACTGTGCGATTGGACCAATTGGGACGTGGCCCGCAACCTGGCCGACTATACACCGCCCCCCAGTCTGCGCGAAGTCCCGGCCGCGGCCTACCCCGCCCAACCCGGCCAGGAAGAGCTGCTGTTGGGCTTTCTACGCCAGGAGTTTCCCGGCGTTTGGTCTTTCGAAACCGCAGAGTTTCTGCGCGAGGGGGGGCGCATCTCCGACTTTATGCTCCTGTGGACGGAGAGCGGCGTGGAGGGAGCGTGCAAACTGACCTTTGAGGATTCCCATTGGCCTATGGGCCGCTACTACCCCTATGGCCTGCCCCGTCCCTGGGGTCAGCTCGGCTTTATCGGCGTGGCCGAGAAGCGGCGCGGCCAGGGGATGGGGTTGGCTCTGCTGGACGCGGGGCTGCGCCGTTTGCAGAATAACGGCGTCAAAGGCTGTGTGATCGACTGGACCGACCTGCTGGACTTTTACGGCAAAGCGGGCTTTGTGCCCTATCACAAATGGGCGGTGTTATGGAAGAAGATGGGATGATGGGGAAATGGACTGGGTTCGAGGGAGTGCTGCAAGAGGCTGTGCCGGCGTGCGCGCCCGCGCTGGTCTGCCGGGTGGAACAGGCCGGGGTCTGCCTCTACGAGGGTGCCTTTGGCTGGCTGGATCCGGAGAAGCACAGCCGACCGGTGCAAGTGGACAGCCCCTTTGACCTGGCATCGGTGACAAAACTTTTCACAGCCACTGCTTTTCTGCGCCTGGTGGATAGGGGGCTGGCCGCGCTCGATCAGCCTCTGGCCGCTGTGCTGCCAGAATTTGGCGGTATGCGTCCCATCGGTGGCGCGGAAGACCCTCTGGCCAAGACACCCCTGGCCGGCGATCCCCGGCGGGCAGGCGAATGGGTGGACGCCGGTCGGGTGACCTTTCGCCATCTGCTCACCCACACCAGCGGTCTGCCCGCCTGGCGCAGTGTCTATGCCCAGTGTGGCCCGCCGCCCCATTTGCCTCTGAACGAAAACGAGTTGGATCAACGCCAGGGCCTGGCTCTGGCCGCGCTGGTCAGCTACCCCTTTGTGGCCCAGCCGGGGGAAAGCTATCTCTACAGCGATACCGGACTGCTGCTGCTGGGCTTTGCCGTGGCCCGTCTCAGCGGGTATGGGCGGCTGGACAGAGCGCTCGGCGCGCTCGTCTGCCAACCCCTGGGGCTGTCGGCCCGCTTTTGTCCTGTGCCGGATGAATGGGAACGAATCGTCCCAACCGAAGCGTGCGCCTGGCGGGAACGACGGCTGGTAGGGGAGGTTCACGACGAAAACGCGGCTGGGCTGGGAGGCGTGGCGGGCCACGCGGGTCTCTTTGCCACGGCCGCGGATGTCTGCCGCTTGGGGCGGCTCTTTCTGAATGGGGGCGAAGGGTTACTGTCGCCGGGGCTGGTCGCGCAGGGTATCCGGGAGCAGCACGCCAGCGCCGAGGGTATCCGCCGGGGTCTGGGCTGGCAACTGCGCAGCGATCCCAACCCCACGTGCAGCACAGCTTTCAGTGGGAGCAGTTTCGGCCATACGGGTTTTACCGGCACATCCCTCTGGTGCGATCCGGCCCGGGCGTTGTGCGTGGCGCTGCTCACCAACCGGGTCTATCACGGGCGGGACGCAAGGCGTATCATCGCCCTGCGTCCTCGGGTTCATCAGGCGATTGCCCAACTGCTGGGCTGACGGACAGACCGCCCAATGGGTCGTCCACGCCTGGCTGCTTACCAGGCGTAGGCTTCGGGCGCTTCGCCGCCGGGGCCGGGCCAGATGGCGTCCAGCCGCTTCAGTGCGTCGGCGTCCAGGGAAATCTCCACGGCGCGCAGGCTCTCTTCCAGTTGGGCCATTGTGCGGGGGCCAATAATCGGCCCGGTGATCACCGGATTCGCCAGCATCCAGGCCAGGGCCACGTCGGCGGGCTTCTCGCCCAACTCGGCGCAGAAGGCTTCGTATTCGGCCAACTGTGCCCGCACCTGCTCGGAGGCCGCGGCCAGACGGCCTTTGGCCCGGTCGCCGCTGGCGAATTCGCTGCCCGCCAGCAGTCCGCCCCCCAGGGGGCTGTAGGGAATCAGCCCCAGACCGTACTCCCGGCAGGTGGGGATGACCTCCAATTCGATCATCCGCATATTCAGGCTGTATTTACTCTGCTCCGAGACCAGCCCCATAAAGTTGCGTTTCTCCGCGGCGTGCTGGGCCTGGCCGATGTGCAGCCCGGCGAAGTTGCTGCTGCCCACGTAGAGCACTTTGCCCTGCTGCACCAGCACCTCCATCGCCTGCCAAATCTCTTCCCAGGGGGTGCTGCGCTGGACGTGGTGCATCTGGTAGAGGTCGATGTGGTCGGTTTGCAGACGGCGCAGGCTCTCCTCGCAGGCCTGGCGGATGTGATAGGCGGAGAGTCCCCGGTCGTTGACCCCCTCACCCATCGGCCCGTAGACTTTCGTCGCCAGGACGATCTGTTCCCGGCGTCCGCCCTGGGCCAGCCAGCGTCCAATCACCTCTTCGGTGAAGCCGTTGCTGACATCCCGCCCGTAGCGATTGGCGGTGTCGAAAAAATTGATGCCCAGTTCCAGGGCCCGGTCCATAATGGCGTGGCTGTCGGCCTCGGGGGTGCGCGCGCCAAAGTTCATTGTGCCCAGGCAGAGGCGGCTAACAGAAAGGCCAGTGCGGCCCAAGTTTGTGTATTGCATTTTTCTCTCCAAATTCTGCTGGAGCGGCAGACGATGCCCGCCGCGAATGAATTCGTTCTGCGACCTGAAAGTGAAACGTGAGTGTACGTGACAGAAACTCACGTTTCACGCTTCACGTTTCGGCAACACGCTTGGCTTTGGTAGCCCCAATCCGTTCCCTACCCCGCCAGCAGTGGCATCACTTCCTGGGCAAAGCGCAGGGGGCCGTCGATGCCGGGGAAGTCGGTGAAGCGCAGGATGAAATAGTCCACGCCCAGTGCGGTGAAGGCGCGCAACTGCTCCGCCACCTCCTCCGGCGTGCCCACAATGCCGCCGCCTTTGGCAAAGGGCGAGGCGTCGGCGTAACGCTGGGCCTGTTCACGGCTGCGCGCCACCGAAATTGTCTCCCCGGCCCAGGTCTTGCGGATGCTGTCGAAGTCCCGCCCTACCGCGTCGCAGTGACCGCGCAGCACATCCAGCTTTTGGGCATAACGGGCCGGGTCCCCGCCGGGGATATTCCACCAGTCCGCGTGTTTTGCCACCACCCGCAGGGTCAGCTGTTCACCGCCGCCGCCGATGAGAATGGGCGGGCGGGGGTTGGGCTTGGGTTCGCAGAGGGCATTTTCGATGCGGTAGTATTTGCCCTCGAAGGTAGCGGGCGTCTCCGTCCACAGCCGTTTGACGATCTCGACGGTCTCTTCCAACTGACGGATGCGCACGGCGGGCTTGGGGAAAGCGTAGCCGTAGGCCCGGTATTCGTCTGCCTTCCAGCCCGCGCCGATGCCGAAAATAAAGCGTCCCCGACTGAGCAGTTGCAGGGTGGCCCCCATTTTCGCCAGCAGAGCCGGGTTGCGGTAGGACTGGCAGAGGACGATTGTGCCGAAGTGGAGTTGGGGAAAGGCCCCGGCCAGGTAGCAGATGGAGGCCAGACATTCCAGAGTGTCGGTCTCGGCGGCCTGCCAGCCTGCCCAGGGGATGAAGTGATCGGCCACCCAGGCTGAATGAAATTTGCCCGACACCGCAGCGAGAGTGGCTTCGATTTCGTTTGTGAAAGTCTGTCCCTGGCTGCCGTTGACGGGAAATGCCGGGACGCGGATGCCGTATTGAATGCTTGTCATTGGGGTTCTCCTTCATCTGAAAAGACCTGCCGGGTTTCAGAAAACCCGGCAGGTCTTGGGTTGGCTACCAAAGTTCGAGTCCGAGCAGCTTCTTGCCCAATTCGGTTAATTGCGCGGATTGCCCGTGCAGTTCTTCCAGTTTGCGCGGATCGCCGGGGAAGGCGCGGCTGTTGGCCGGGGGGCGACGCTCCTGCCACTGGGCAATACGCTGTTGGCGGGCTTCTTCGTTCTGGGGCTGGGCGGGGTACATCGAAATATACTGGGCCAGCCTCGGGCGATCCGTGCGGTTGCGCCCGTTGCCGTGGAGCAGCCCCGTGTGCCAGATGACCAAATCGCCCGCTTTGGCCGCAATCGGTTTGACAGTCAGGCCGGTGATGTCCGGGTTGCGCAGATTGGCACCGGGGGCTTGCCGGGCCACAATCTCCTCCACCTGCCGGTGGGAGCCGGGCACGCACTGAAAGCCGCCCTGGGCCTCGTCCGTGTCGGTCAGGTTGAGCACCCCCTGCACCCGCAGCCCAATCGGCCAGGTGGTGGGGTCAAAGTCCCAGTGGATAAAGCCCTGATAGTCCCAATCGGGTCGGGCAGGCGGATTCATATTCACCCGATCCAGACTGACCCACAGTTTCTCATCCCCAAAGAGTTCGGCGAAAATCTGATGAATGCGCGGGTGTTGGCGATTGTCCCACAGGGCCTGGTGGTGGTAGAGTTCTACCATTCCCGTGGACCTGTGCCACTCCGGGCGGGCGTACCACTCCGCCGGATTGTTGCGATCCATCCCCAGAAAGTCCCAAAGGGTGTCGATCACCCGCTCCAGATTTTCCTGGGGCACAGCGTTGGGGACGACGATATAGCCCTGCTCGTCCCAGAAGGCCCGGTCAGTAGCGTTGAGAATCGTCATTTGCTTCTCCTCTTGAATGGATTCAGGATTGGGGTAGCCAACGAACAGAGATGATATTTTCCACAAGCCGAAACTCTGGATCGCCTGTCAAAACGGTTGCATTGAACTCTTGCGCCAAGCCGACGACAAAAGCATCGGCGTAGGAGAGCGAATAGTGGGCTTTTATGTGGGCAGCGGCAAAAATGCGCAGACGATCTACACTGGCAATCTCAATAGGTAACTGATCGACAACGGCAATCATTTCTTGCGCTTTTGTCAACCCCTGCTCACGCTCGATGATATACAGGCACTCGCCGTAGTTGATCAATGAAAAGTAAATGTGGGCTTCTCCAGCAGCGGCTTGCCTGAGAATGCCAGTCACCTGCACGCCTGCTACTTCGCCCTCCAAATAGGCCATCAGGGCAAAGCTATCCAAAATATAGACTTGGGCAAGCGGTTCGCTACTCACGGGCCCGCTCCCGTGTCCGCTCAGCCAACAGCGCGCCTACCAGAGAGTTTTTCCCTTTGAAACGCCCTGCCGCCTCGCCAATCGGATCCGACAGTTGGGGGACAATCGACAATACACCGCCGTAATCGATCAACACGACGCTATCTCCTGGATTCAGGCTGTATTTACGGCGCATATCCACAGGAATAACAATCCATCCTTTGGCAGAAATTGTGGCTGTGGTCATCGTCTCTCCTTGCAGTTATACTTTTGCGCGTTGACGGGATATTCTGTCCCGAAAAAGTATAACACGCGTGGACACTCCGACCAAGCAATGGTTGAGTGAAAAAAACTCGTTTTATGCCCCTTTTTAGTGGACTTATCTCTCCTATGAACACAGCCCCCTGTAGACACAAAAACCTGGTTCTGGTCTCCGAACCGAAAGATCGGATTCGTTGCCGCCACTGCCACCTGACAATCAAGCGCGATGAATTGGGGGATCGGTATTGTCCCGAATGTTACGATACCACCGGCTCCAAACGATACGACTTTGAACCGGTAGCAGAACCGTCGGTGGTCAGTACCCAATACCTCTGCGAAGATTGCGGCCTTTCAATTCGAGGATAGAACCCGGAGGACGCGGAAAAAGCGGATTGACGCGGGCTAAAAATCTGCGTAAATCTGTGGTTTCTGCGTCATCTGCGTTCTATTCCCCCTCGTTCTCGGCAGTATAAGCGGAACTGACTATCAAAAAGGGTGATGATCAACCACTGACCATCACCCTTTCCTCATCATCCCGTCATCTCATTATCCCGTCATCCCAACCGACTAACTCCACAACCGATCCCAGGACCAGTCCTTGTCCCACTCGTCTGTGGGCTGGTCGAAGTAGACCGGGTTGCGGGGGTTCAGGTGCGCCCGCACCATCTCCTCGTTGATGTCGTCGAAGCCCAGCCCCGGCTTTTCGGTTACGTGCATATAGCCATCCTGGATCAGCGTTTCGGGCAGACCCGTCACCAGTTGGTTCCACTCCGGGTGGTCCACCGAATGGTTTTCCAGGACGAGGAAATTTTCAGTCGCCGCCGCGCAGTGCATATTGGCCAGGGCGCTGATGGGCGAACCGGCCATGTGCATCGCCATCGCAATGCCGTAGTCCTGGGCGATGTCCCCAATTTTCTTCGTCTCCAGAATACCGCCGGAGGAGGCCAGGTCCGGGTGGATGATATTGACCGCCCGATTTTGCAGCAAAGGCAGGAAACCCTCTTTCAAGTAGATGTCTTCGCCGGTGCAGGTGGGGGTGTCCACGGCCTGGGTCAGCTCGGCCCACTGCTCGGCGAATTGCCAGGGAATCATATCCTCGTACCAGGCCAGGGTGAATTTGTCCAGCGCTTTGCCCAGACGGATGCAGGATTTCAGCCCGATGTGGCCGAAGTGATCCACGGCCAGGGGGATCTCGTAGCCGATGATACTGCGCACGTCTTCCACATACTGGCAGAGGTGGTCGATGCCGATGTCGGTGATCTGAATGCCTGTGAACTGGTGCATCACCCGATTGGTTTGCAGCATCTCCGGCGGGGCAATCAGCGCGCCGGGCACATCCCGCAGCAGGCCAATGCCCACATCCATCTTCAGGAATTTGAAGCCCATCTCCATCCGGCCCTTCAGCCGCTCGCCCATCTCTTTGCCGTCGGCCACGCTGGGGGTGTCGGAGTAGCAGAGCACTTTGTCCCGGAATTTGCCGCCCACCAGTTGATAGGCTGGCACGCCGTAGACACGCCCGGTCAGGTCAAAGAGCGCCATATCCACGGCGCAGACGCCGCCGGCCTGCCGTCCGTGATGGCCGAACTGTTTGATTTTGCGGAAAATCAGGTCGATGTTGCAGGGATTCTCGCCGATAAGCTGGCGTTTGAGGGTCAGCGCGTAGTTCATACTGGCCCCGTCTCGCACTTCGCCGTAGCCGGAGATGCCCTGGTTGGTGTCGATACGGATCAGCGCCAGGCGCATAGGCAGCCCGGACAGGTTGGCAACCCGGATGTCGGTGATGCGCAGGTCCGTGGGGCTGGAATGGGTGTTGACTTTGTTGAGCAGTTCTTCGGTCATGAGGTTTTCTGTTCCAATGTGGTTGGATGGTAGGGGGAACAACACTGACCAGTATTGTACCCAGTTTTGGAGGTAAAGGAAAGTCTCGCCTTTTTCATGCACAGGTATTTCGTGTTCGGCTGTGCGGTCCGCCGTCCGTCGTCTGCCGTCTCCCTACAACCGCACATCCGGCCTGCTCCACGGGTCGCCCATTGCTTTGACGCCCGTGGCTTTGCCTTCGCCTTCGCTCACCTGCACCCGCAGGTCGGGTCGTTCCCAAATGGCCGGGTTGAGTTCGATGCCCAGGCCGGGGCGGTCGCTGGGCAGGGGCAGATGGCCGTCCACCACTTGGGTTTCGATGTCGGTCAGTTCCTTGAAATAGGTGCGGTAGAAGGCGCGCACAGTCTCCATTTCAAAGAGATTGGGGATATTGGCCGCCACGTGCAGATTGGCCGCGTGGGAGATGGGCCCGCCGGCGTTGTGCAGGACGAGGGGAACGCCAAAGGCTTCGGCAAAGGAGGCCAGGCGGCGGGTTTCGCCGATGCCACCGGTCCAGGCCACGTCGGTCATGGCGATCTGGCTGGCCCCGGAGGCGATCCAATCCCGCATCTGCCAGCGGCTGAGGAGGGTCTCGCTGCCCACAATCGGGATGCGGGTCTTGGCGCTCAGGCGGCCAATCTCCTGGTGGTTGGGGGCGCGCAGGACTTCTTCGATAAAGTAGATGTTGTAGGGTTCCAGGGCGTAGCAGATCTGCTCCATCGCGGCCCGGCTGAAGCGGAAGTGACACTCGATGCCGATGCGGAAATGCTCGCCCACGGCCTTGCGGATGCTGCGCACGGGTTCCAGCCCGGCTTCGATCTCCTGGCTGAAGATGGAGTGGCCCAGATTGCGCTCGCTGTATTTGTCGAAGGGCCAGATTTTCACGCCCTGAATGCCCTCGGCCTGCATTTCCAGCGCCAATTCGCCGGCGTTGTGGTGAAAGCGGTGAAAATCGTCGTAGGGCGGGTGGCCGATGCAGGTGTTGTAGGTGCTGATCCGATCCCGCACCGCGCCGCCCAGGAGTTTGTAGACCGGCGTGTTCAGGCTCTTGCCCAGGATGTCCCAGAGCGCGATCTCCACGGCGGAGAGGGCGCGCAGTTCAGCCCCGGCGAAGCCGTGATAGAGGATTGTGTCGAAGCAGAAGTTCCAGAGCCGGTCGATCTCCCTCGGGTCGTTGCCCAGCAGAATCGGCGCGAGTGTGCCGTGGAGCGCGCCCAGGGAACCGGGCACTTTGTCGTAGGTCTCGCCCAGACCGATGATGCCCGTGTCTGTGTGGACACGCACAAGCAGCAGCCGGGGCAGTTTTTCGCAAAAGAGGCTTTCAATTTTGGTGATGCGCATGGGATTGGGTGATCCGGTGGTTGGGTGATTGGAGTTGGGTGAGTGGATTAGGGCAGCAGATCAGCTATTTGGACTACGCCTGCTGCGGCCAACGGCTGGACCTGCTCGGTTTCTGCGAAAATTGTTCTGGACGCATGGCTGTAACCAAAGGGCTGGCTTGTGTCTGGGATGGGGCTGCGGAAGACTTCCAGCCGTCGTTGGGGCAGATTGACGACCCAATAGTCGCCGACGCCGGCACTGGCATACAGGCTGGCCTTATCCGTGCGGTCGTAATCCACAGAAGAATCGGCCACTTCGACTACCAGCGCGGCAGTCGTCGGGTGGGCGTCCCGATAGTCCCGGATTGTGCCTTCGATCACTGCCACATCGGGTTCCGGATCAGATATTTCGCTCACGCTCAGTGGCAGTTGGACACGCAGAAAGTGACGCGAAGCAAACGCCTTCCGCAATGCCTCAGCGACAAGCATCGTCGCCGTGGCGTGACCGCTCAGCATCGGACTCATTTCCAGCACCTGTCCTCCGATTAGCTCGACCCGCTTGCCGTCGAAAAAGCCGATTTCAGCCATTTTGTAGTATTCGTCTTTTGTCCACAGCAGAAGCCGCGGCTCTACTAAAGTTGTCTCCATAAAATTCTCCTTACCAACGCTGGGCTTGGAACTTCCAGCCCGGCTGCACTTTCTGCATTTCGATTTCGTCGTTGCGGCTGGTCAGGCCGCAGTCGATGTACTGTTGGTGCAGCTTTGCCAGCGCGACCCGGTCCAACTCCACGCCCAGCCCCGGCTCGTTGGAGACGACCAGCGCGCCGTCGTTGAATTGGAGTTTGCCGCCGACGATCACTTCGTCGCTCTGCCAGGGGTAGTGGGTGTCGCAGGCGTAGGTCAGGTTGGGGATGGCCCCGGCCAGGTGTACCATCGCCGCCAGAGAAATCCCTACGTGGCTGTTGGAGTGCATAGACAGCCCCCGGCCAAAGACCTGACAGATGCGGGAAAGCTCGACTGTGCTGCGCAGACCGCCCCAGAAGTGGTGGTCGCTGAGGATAATATCCTCCGAGTGGTGTTCCACACTGCCGGGGATGTGGTCAAAGGATGTGGTACACATATTCGTCGCCATCGGAATCCCTGTGCGCCGCCCCACTTCGCCCATCTCCGCCTGGCCCCGGCAGGGATCTTCGTAGTATTCGAGGATGCCCTTCAGTCGCTCGCCGATGCGCACGGATGTCTCCACCGACCAGATGGCGTTGGGGTCCAGGCGCAGGGGTGTGCCGGGGCCGAAGTGTTCGTACATCGCCAGAATGGCGTCGGCCTCCTCGTCGGGCGGGAAAGCGCCCCCCTTCAGTTTGATGGATTTGAAGCCGAAGGCGTCGTACATCGCCTGGGCCTCGGCCACCACACCCGCCGGGTCCAGGGCCGCTTTCTGTCGGGCCGCGGCCCAGCCTGTGGCGTTGGGGTCTGTGCCCAATCCCAGCGCGCCGCCGGCCCCTTCGTATTTGTAGAAAAGATAGGCCGAGAAATCGACCCGGTCCCGCACCCGTCCGCCCAGCAGATCGACGACGGGTCGTCCGGTCGCTTTGCCCATCAGATCGAAGCAGGCCACTTCGACGGCGCTGTGGACCTGGGTCACCCGCCCGAAGGCCAGATGGGCCTCGCCCCGGGCCGCGATCTCCTCTTTGCCAAAGCGCTTGTCGATGTCCTGGCGAATGGCGTTGAGTTGGAAGGGGTCTTTGCCGATGACGACCTCCTGGGCTGCTTCCAGCGCGGCGAGGGTAGACTCGCTGCCCGGTACTTCGCCCAGTCCGTAGGTTGCGTCGTCGGCCACAAGCTCGACGATTATGCGCAGGGCATAGGGCGCATGCAGCCCCGCCGCGTTGAGCAGGGGGGGATCGCCGACGGCAATGGGGGTAATGTGCATTTCGGTTATACGCATGGCAGGGATAGTTCCTTCTGTGGGTGGATGGAGTTTCGAACCAGCTATAGAAATCATAGCACAGATGGAAGGTCGGGACAATGCGATTTCTATACTTTGTATGATTCCATCGCCTTCGTGATACAATCGTTGACAGAAACTGTTGTTCACCCTCTTCAGGACGCCATAATCCGATGTCTACTCAGATTTCCGTGCAGGAACCCATTTTTGCTTTCACCTCTGGCGAGACCTTTGAAGAGTATTGCGATGCCCAATCACCGCAACAGGCAAATCTGTTACGGCGTATACTGGCCGGTATGCGCATAGACCCGGATACCCAATGCTATTTGGCAACCTACTCCACCTGGCTTACCTGTTGTCTGCTGGTCGGAGATGAGACACCGGATACGGCGCTGATTGTGCCGATTGTTGTGCGTCTGGCCGAGTGTTGCCCCCGGCTGGATCTGCGGATTGTCTCCGATTCCAATGATCTGGCAGCGCTCAACGAACTGGTAGATGACGATCTGGACCTGGAAGAGGAGTTGGATGAGATCGATCTGCCATTGCTCTTCTTCTTTGACGACGAATGGAATCAGCAGGCTCGCTGGGGTCCCCGCCCGGTCGCGGCGGAGAAGCGGCTGGACGAATGGCTGACTGTCCATCCTGAATATGGCGCACTGCTGGAGGATGACGAGAATGGAGACCCGGCTGTGTTGGAACAATGGATCGAGCAACTGATCCATCAGATGCGGCTCTGGTATCACGACGACCTGACCGGGGCGACGATTGGCGAAATACGAACGGTTCTCCAGCAACTGGACTCTGATTGATGAATAAAAACCGGGGGCTGAGACTATTTTCCCTGCTATTTTTGCTCTTGATTGTGGCGGGCTGTACGGCGCGACATACCTTTACCGCCCTGGTATTTGATAAAAAAGAGCCAGTCGGCGAGATACGCGGGGTCAGCCATACAGACGAACCCTTTGACCTGGCGGATTTGCGTGGCAGGTACGTTCTGATTTTCTTTGGCTATACCTTCTGCCCCGATGTATGCCCAACCACTCTGCTGGAGGTGGGCGGCGCACTGGGCGCGTTAGAGCAGGGCGGCGTCCCGGTGGCCGAATCGGTGAGCGCCGTCTTTGTGACAGTGGACCCGGAACGGGATACACCGGACCGAATGGCCCAGTATATTGGGGCCTTTCACCCCGGGATTATTGGTGTGGTTGTCGATCCCTCCCAACTGGAAGCTGTCAAGAGCAGCTATGGGGTCTACGCTGCAAAAAGTGATGTCAGCCAGACCAGCGCGGCGGGTTATCTGATGGATCACACCGCGGCGATTTATGTAATTGACCGGGAGGGCAACCTGGCCGCTCTCTTTTCCAACGACACACCGGCCGATGTGATGGCCGCGGATATGAAAGCATTGATCGGGCGTTGATGCAAACCAGCAAATTCCGACGAATACTACTGATTATTGTCTTTCTGGGCCTGCTGTTGGGTGCGGTTCTGCACAGCCTGCCCGGTTTGGCCGCGGTGGAGATGGTGGAGTTTCGGCTCTTTTCTCTTTCGGATCGGGTGCGGTTGGAGTGGGAGACCGCCAAGGAGTACAATCTGATTGGCTTTCAGGTCTATTGCAAAGAGGAAGCCGATGCCGATGCCGAATATCACCCCATAGGCTTTCCGATTCCGGGCCGGGGCGATCTGGAGAAGGGCGCTGCCTACTTTACAGAATTGCGCGATTTGCAGCCGGGCGTCAGCTACTGCTTTCGCCTGCAGGAGATCACCAGCGACGACGTGCCCGGCGAAGTCTTTGAAGTTTGTGGGTATGGCCTGCGGGTTACGCCCACACTTACGGTGACAGCCACTGCTACCGACACGGAAACACCCACGCCCACGATTACGCCCACCGAAACGCCTACCGCCACCGAGACGCCCACCCCCCCTCCGCCCACCGAGACCGCCACACCCACGCCGGAAGGAACCCAGACCGGCGGTCTTACCATTCAGCTCTCTACCGCTACTGCCGAGCCGACCTTTGAAGTTCTCACCGCGACAGCGACAGCGACCTTCGTGCAGATTCCGCCCACGGCCACGCCTTTGCCCACCGCAACACCGGTCAGGGCCTTCGGGCTGATCGGTAGCAGCGGTCGTCCCCCTTTTGGCCTGACTTCAGTAAGCGATCTGCTGGTCTTATTGCTCTGTCTGGGTGCGGTTGGCCTGGGTGTATTGGGCGTACTCACCCTGCTGGGCAGCGTCTTCTATCTGCGCTCCCGCACGGAGCGGACCTGGGAATAAAAGAAATAGCCCCCCGACAGTCAGTCGGGAGGCTATTCCCTTGCCCCGAAGGGCGTCAACCAAACCAGAGGAGCAGAAAGGAGAGCGGCGTCTTGTGCGTATCCGGAGGTCACGGGTCCAGTACGACTTTGCCGGGAAGCAATCTTCAGCGCACGATTGTCGGAATGAATACGAAGTGATGGGTTTTGATGATGACGGGCAGGTCTACAGTGGCGGTTGCGCTGATGCCGTGGACTTCGACCAGAACGTAGTCACCGCCATCGGGGAAGACCTGATAAGCGCCAAATTCCAGATTCTCAAATTTGAAGGTGCCGTCCCTGTCTGTGACGACGACAGCGACCATTGCGCCGTTGACCTCGCCGTCTGTCCGCTGCAGATAGACTTCGTGATTGGCCAGGGGCAGCTCGTTTGGCTCCATCACCCCGTTGCGGTTGGTATCGTTCCAGACAGTGCCGGTGACAAACCCATTGGCCAGGTCTGCATTGGCGGAGGCGGCATTGGGCGCAAAACTGACAATCAGCGCAAAGACAAAGGCAATCAAAAGGGCGGCGACGAGATGGCTGGTCTTTTTGTGGTTCTTCATTGTGTGCTCCTCTAAAAAAATGTTGGTTTGGTTTGGTTTGGTGTGACCCGTTGCGTATTTCCTCTGTGGCTTGAGTGTATATCAGAAATGGCCGGAATTTGCTGACCGGATGGTTACAGCACAGCCACTATAAGATGCTCGGTTTGGACCGTACCCAAGTACCAGGGAGATGTGGGAGTGAAAGGACGGATTGACTTCGAGCCAAAAGATTACAATCCGCATGGATTTGACAAAGATTCTTATGATCGAAGAAAACTTTGGATGGGTTTTCGTGTTAGTATAGTATACAGATGTTCTGCCACTGGATTTGTCCTGAATCTGTGTGCCTGCAAAGCCAGAAGCCGTATACGTCAAAGTGAATTTGCATAGTTTGCGATTTCGCGTTATCATTGCGTATGTGCAACTCCCCCACATCGGACTCTGATAGCATTTGCACGGCATCAGAAGGCTGTTGGCACAGACAGGAACTTTCCCCAACGTGTTTCCGCACAAACCACAGAGCTAATTTTTGCGATTTGCTCTCCTTGCTGTTTGCGCATAAAATGGTATGGCTGAATTCGTTTTTCAATCCTCGGTATCGATCTTTCTCATTCGCCTCAGGAGGTAACCAAATGCAGAACCGACGTGTGACGTTTTGGGCAACAATGCTGCTTGTAGCAATGGTTGTCCTGGCTGGCTGTGCCCCCCGCTCCGGCGCGGGCGATGCAGCCGCTATGACCAGCGACCCAATGGAGTTGGTGGTCGATTTGCCTGCCATCGTTCTGGATGTCCAGAGTGATGGTTCTGTCTCTGTTGGCAACGTGCCGCTTGCCCAATTGGGCGCAATGGCCGGAGCCGATCTCTCCACAGTTGCTGTGGACCCCTCGATGGTTGAATTCTTGACCGGTGGGGATATTCAGCACATCCAGGTCAACAACAGCTCGCATGGCCTGCTTCTGCTGGTGAACGGGGAAGCCATCCCCTCCATTTCCTATGATGGCGAATCTCTGCAAGCCACGGCGGATGCCCTGAATGCTTTCGGTATGGCTATCCCCATGCTGGACGAGGCTCTGAGCCTGGTGGACCAGATCGGTATTGGCGTGATTATGCGCTTCCCGGTTGCTGCCGGGGCTGCCCAGATTCCCTTGTACGTCGAGGGTGACGGTGGCTCTGCTGCCGAAGCCAAAGCTGCCCAGGAAGAATTCCTGGCCGCTGTCGGTGCTCCCCCCCGTATCAACCTGCCCATCTTCTACGAAGCCGATGGCAGCTTCTCCATCGGTGACCTGAGCGACGAAGAATGGTCCGCCCTGACCGGTGCTTCTTTGGCTGCCCTGCGCCTGAACACCAGTGTTCTGGATGGCCTGGCCGCCTCTGGCATCAGCAAACTCGGTCTTGGCACCGATGCCGCGGGTATCCACATTATGATCAACGACAACGCCCTGCCCACCCTGGACTGGTCCGGCGGCAAGGCCACCCACCTGCTCAACCTGGCCGACCAGTTGGGTCTGTGGGATATGTTGGCCCCCGGCATGAACATCGGCGAGGTTCTGGCGACTGTTGACAGCCTGCTGCCCGTTATCCAGGTTGCCGACTTCGATCTGACCGTTCACCTGCCCGGCAGCGGTGTTGCCAGCCGCTAGGCTGACCTGCTGTGGCTGTACACGAATAACAATCAAAATGGCGCACCCCAACTGGGGTGCGCCATTTTGATTGTTTCTCCGCTACTCAGGCTTCGGGTGCGACGCACTCGCCACTCAATTTTTACACAGGAATGCTCTCCTGGCGAGTGCGTCGCACCTGAATAGTCACGTTTCTTCTTTGCCCCTACGTCTTCCCGGTCATATAGAGTTCCCCCAGGGAAAAACCCCGCCGGCTGTAATAGTCCCGGGTGCCCGTGGCCGCGATGACGCTGATCTGCGCAAAGCCCGCCTCCCGGCTGATGCGCCGCGCTTCGTTGAGCAGACGAGTGCCCAATCCCACGTGCTGGGCCGCGCCGCTCTCCTCCCGTCCGATACCCAATGCCGGTCCGTATACGTGTACCTCCCGGATCATTGCGTTTTCTCGAATCTCGTCCAGAAAGGCCCGGCTACCCCCATTGGAAGATTTGGGCAGGCTCAGACGCAGAAAAGCAGCGATTGGGGCGTGGCGAGTGGGGAGTGGGGATCGGGGATCGGGGACTGGGAATTCGGAGGTATCGCTAATCCCCGATCCCCACTCCCCACTCCTTTTCTCCACGATAAAATGCAGAAAATGCTCCGTCGTCAGGTCTGTCTCGTAGACATAATCCTGCAAACGCAACTCTTCTTCCCGCACGGCCTGACGACGCACCTCGCGACAGCGGATGCAGCCGCACTGGTGTCCCCGCTTCGCCAACTCGGCGTGGACAATCTCGCGCAGGTTGCTGGCTGTGACCCCAGCCTGGATGTGGTGGGCAGGAATATCCCGAAAGAGGCGATTGACCCGGGTATAGGGCGGGATCGTCGGTTTGATGTCGGCCAACAGTTCGACCAGTTCCGCTTCGCTATAGGGGTGGTATTGGCCTGCTTTCCACAAATTGTAGAGTTCCGTCTTCGCAATCAGCGAGCAGGGGTAGATCTTCAACTCGTCCGGGCAGATGGCCGGATCCCTGAAGAAGCGGGCAAAGTCGATCCGGTCGCTCTCTGCGGTCGCCCCGTGCAGGTTGGGCATCCAGTGGAGATGAAGTTTGAAGCCCGCGGTACGCAACAGCCCCAGGGCCTGGCGCACCGCGTCCACGCCGTGCCCCCGGTTGTTCAGGGCCAGAATGTCGTCATCCAGACTCTGCACGCCGATCTGCACTTTTGTCACCCCCAGGCGGCGCAGATGGCGGATCTCTTCGGGCGTCACCCAATCGGGCCGGGTTTCGATGACCAGCCCCACATTGCGATGGGCGGCTGTCACATTGTGCTGTTGGGCTGCCTCCAGAGAGGGGGCGTCGGTATAGTCGGGATCGCCCACGGCGTTCATTGCGTCGTAGCAACGGCGCACAAACCACTCCCGGTAATCCCGGCTATAGGCGCTCCAGGTGCCGCCCAGGATGAGCAACTCCACTTTGCTGGCGTCGTGGCCGATGTTCTCGAAGGATTGGATGCGGCCATAGGTCTGGCGAAAGGGGTCGAAGCCATCCCGCTCGGCCCGCATAGCCCCCGGTTCGTCGTAGAGGTAGCTTTTGGGCATACGCCAATCATCCGGGCAGAAGATGCAACGGGCCGGGCAGCCGGCGGGCGCGGTGAGCACTGTCACCGGGGCCACACCGCTGGCCGTGCGCATGGGCTTCATACGGATGCGCTCCATCACCAGCGGGTCCGGCTCCAGATCGCCCTCGTCGATCAGATGACGATAGCCCGCTACAAGATTTGCTTTCGAGTAGAAACCTTTGCCCTCTTTGGGATAGCGCGCTAAAATAGAACGCAGAGATCGTTCCGGGTGCCATTCTGTGGCAGAGACCTGGGGAATCTCCTGAAAGATGGCGTGGAGTGTGGCCGCGTGACGGGCTGGATGGAAACGGGCGCGTTTCTGCCAGGCTTCGGCGATTTCGTGAACTTCGGCGGGCACATCTTCGGGCGAGAGAATGCGTTTCATCGGAGAATGCCCATCTCCCGCGCCACATCCAGCACAGAAGGGCGAGGGGTCTCCTCGCCGGGGAATAGCCATTGCGGACGCAGATAGAAGCCTTTGAGCAGCCGGGAATGATAGACTCCCCGTTCGGCAGGGATGGGCAAAAATTCACCTTCGGCCTGGCCGAAGAAGTGAATCGTCTCGTAGATGGGGTCGATGAGCCAATATTCCCCCACCCCATAGCGTCCGTAGTTGATGCGCTTTTCCACTTCGTCGTATTGGCGGCTGCTGGGGGAGATGATCTCCACGGCCAGATCAGGTGGGCCAGGGAAGTAGACCTCTTCGGCCAAATACAGCCGGGCGGCCCGGATGAATGAGATGTCGGGTTGAAAGGCATTTTCTGCGGACAGGCGAAACGCGGCGTTCGACCCAAGCACCTCTCCTAACTGACGACTGTCAACAAACATTCGCAGAAGCGTATGGACAAAACTCTGCACTGTTTCGTGGCGGTAGGATGCGGGAGAAGCCATCACAAAGACTCCTTCAATGAGATCGGATTTATGTGCGCTCAACGGAAAGTCGATATACTCATCAGCACTCATACGCGCCTTACCCGGCGTTTCAAATAGTGTACGCACTGCAATTGCCATTGAAAGCCTCCTTATCTTCCTATGCGTGAATCGGTCCGCCAGCGGCTGCTCGAAGTGAATCGGCACTTTTACGCCCAGATAGCGCAACCCTTCGACGCAACCCGGCAACAGGCGACGCCGGGGCTGGCTGCTATTTTACCCTATTTTCGGGGGGCGGGGAAAGAGCCGCTGACTCTTTTGGATGTGGGCTGCGGCAACGGACGCTTTGCCCGTCTGCTGGACGATGCGGGTATTGTCTGCGACTATACGGGCGTGGATGGCAGCGCAGATTTGCTCGCCCTGGCCGCAGCCGCCACAGGGGAGCTGGCAGACGTGCAGTGCCGTTTTGTCCAGGCCGATCTCGCCGACCCCCGCTGGTCGGAGCGCCTGGGCGCTGGCCCTTTTGACCGCCTGCTCTGCACCGCCACCCTCCAGCACCTGCCCGGCTACGATCTGCGTCTGGCGGTGGTGCGGGAGTTTGCCCGACTTTGTACTGGGACAATTATCCTCTCCTTTTGGCAATTTTTGACCAGTGAACGGTTTCGTGTCCGGCTGATCGACTGGTCCAGCGTAGGGCTGTTGGCTTCAGAAGTGGAAGCAGGCGACGCTCTTTTGCCCTGGAAACAGGGGGTGCAGGCCACCCGCTATGTGCATCAGGTGGACGAGGATGAGTTGCGCCGTCTGGCCGTGGATGCCGGTCTGGACCTTTTGCATACCTTTCGTGCCGATGGCAAAGAGGGCGATCTGAATCTGTACGCGGTGCTGCAACCACCCAACTACACAGCCACCCAGCCAAGCGGTTGAATAACTTCATTCACATTCGGTAGACCGCAATCCCGTCGGGCTAAGTAAGCGTCAAGAAATAACGTAGGGGTTTCGCAGATAGGATTCCGGGAATCGGCCACAACATCTTTCGGCTTTCCCCCTATCGTCTGGCCGATTCCCGGAATCATACCCGCGACTTATTTCTTGACAGTTACTTAGGACTCGTCAAGAAATAAGTTCCATCCGGTGCGTCGCACTGTCCACGAAATGACTCTGGTCCGCAACCTCATCTGGACAGTGCGACGCACCAAAACGGAAAGTTATTCTTTGACAAGCCCTTATAGTGAGACGTACCTGTTCAGCCACCCCACCCTACCCTTCCCCATTCTAGGGAGGGAACCGGCTCGACTCCTCCCCCACTGTGGGGGAGGTTGGGTGGGGGTGAGCAGTTACAGTGAGACTCTGGACCGGCGACTGCGGACTACTGACACTCACAACTGGTACACCCAATGCAACCTATAGATAAGCGCACGGAAGAAATTCAGGCTGAATTTGCCAAAGTGTTTGATGGCAGCCCCACCCACGTCGCGATTGCGCCGGGTCGGGTGAATCTTATCGGCGAACATACGGATTACAACGACGGCTTTGTCTTGCCCGTGGCCCTGGACAGGGATGTGCGGGTGATCTTCCGCCCGCGCAACGACCGGCGGGTGCGTCTCTATGCGCTGGAGTTTGACACCTGGGCCGACTTTGACCTGGACGCACTGGCCTTTGATGAGGAGGTCTTCTGGGCCAACTATACGATGGGTGTTGCCTGGGCGCTGGAGGAAGCGGGCGTCAAGCTGCGCGGACTGGAAGGGGTCGTCAGCGGCAACATCCCCCGGGGCAGCGGGTTGAGCAGCTCGGCAGGGCTGGAGATTTCCAATGCCCTGGCTTTGCTGGCCGCCGCGGGCAAGAGCGAAGCCCTGACCGGGCCACAGATTGCCCAGGCCGCCCAGCGCGCCGAGAACCATTTCGTGGGCGTCAACTGTGGCATTATGGACCAGTTCATCAGCACACTGGGCGAGGAAGGCTACGCACTGCTTATCGACTGCCGCTCTCTGGACTACCAGCGGGTGCCTTTTCCTGACGGCGCATCTCTGGTGATTGGCAATACAAAGGCCAGCCGCTCTCTGGCCAACAGCGCCTACAACGAGCGCCGGGCCCAGTGCGAGGAGGGCGTGGCCCGGTTGCAGAGCGCCTTGCCCGAGATTACAGCCCTGCGTGATGTAACCAGCGCCCAATTGGAGGCGCACAAAGGGCTGCTATCGCCAATTGTCTATCGGCGTTGTCGCCATGTGGTGGGCGAGAATGAGCGGGTGATGGGGACGGTGGCCGCGCTGGCCGCGGGCGATCTGGAAGAGGTGGGGCGGCTGATGAACGCCAGCCACGAGAGTCTGCGCGATGACTACGAAGTGAGCAGCGAGGCGTTGGATGCAATGGTGGCGGCCATGCGCAGCGCGCTTGGCTGTCTGGGCGCGCGGCTGACCGGCGCTGGCTTTGGCGGCTGCGCGGTGGCTCTGGTGCGCAAGGGCCAGGAGCGGGCCGTGCGCGATGCAATTTTTGAAAACTATTCCAAATCGATGAATATCTGGCCGGAGGTCTATACCTCCCCGGCCAGTGCGGGGGCCCGGCTCTTTTCGCTGGAGTGATTTTTGCAGGTCGGACTGTCAGTCCGACTTACAGACTGATCGCATAGGCAAAGGACTGGCCCAAAGGCCAGTCCTTTTATGATTGGGCAGGCGTAGACTGATCTGTGGATCGTGTCATTTTGACAACCTTTGCGAGGACTCTATGACTCCCGAAATGCTCTTTGTGTTTTCTGTGCTTGGCGTGACAATTCTCCTCTTTCTCTCGGACAAACTACGGCTGGACCTGGTGGCAATGCTGGCTCTGCTGACCCTTCTGCTCTCTGGTATCATCACAACCGACGAGGCCCTGGCTGGCTTTTCTGATCCGATTGTGTTGATCATTGCCGGCCTCTTTGTGGTGGGTGGCGCGCTCTATCAGACCGGCGTGGCGGGATTGGTAGGGCGCTGGCTCTATCGGGCCGCGGGGGGGAATGTGACCCGGCTGATGATTCTTACTGTGCTGGCGGTGGGCCTGCTTTCCGGCTTTCTGAGTTCCACAGGCGCAACGGCCGTTCTGCTGCCCGTCGTGGTGATGCTGGCCCGGGACGCCCACACCAGCCCTTCCAAACTGTTGATGCCCCTGGCCTTTGGCGCGCTGGCGGGTGGCCTGCTCACCCTCATCGGCACACCCCCCAATATCGTCGTCAGCAATGTGCTGCGCGCCCAGGGGCTTGCGCCCTTTGGATTCTTCACCTTCACACCGGTTGGTCTGGCTGTTCTGGGGCTGCTTATCGGCTTTATGCTGTTGATCGGGCGGGTGTTGCTGCCGGATCGCCAGCCCGACGGGGAGGAGAGCTATGGGGTGCTGAATGACCTGGCCGTGGACAGCGACGAGATGGCCGCTGCCTATGACCTGGGGGAAAGTCTTTTCCGGCTGCGGGTGCGGCGCAATTCGCCGATGGTTGGGTATTGTCTGGAAGAGACAAGCCTGGGCGCCAACTATCATGTGCAGGTGCTGGAGATACAGTCCTGGCTCGATGACCTGCGACAGATCCAGCCACCCTGCCCCGCCCACGATCGCTACCGCATCCAGGCCCACGATGTGCTGCATGTGCAGGGCCGGGCCGCGGATGTGATGCGTCTGGCACGGGAGCAGGAATTGGGGGTGCGCCCAGCCGAGGAGGAGCCGGGACGCCCGGTCTCGGCGGAGCTGGGATTGGCGGAGATTATGCCCACGCCTGGCTCTCAACTGTTGGGGCAGACTTTGCAGGAGCTCCGTTTCCGCTCGGTCTATGGGGTCAGTGTGCTGGGCATCAAACGGATGGGGAAGGCTCTCAGCGGAGACCCGGCTACCGTAAAACTGGAGTTCGGCGATACCCTTTTGGTCACTGGTGTCTGGGCTGATATTATTCGGCTGCAAAAGGAGCGGCGCAATCTGGTGGTCATCGGTCAGCCCAAAGAGATGGCGGATGCCCTGCTGGATACATCCAAGGCCCCCCTGGCCGGATTGATTCTGGCGGGAATGCTGGTGTTGATGGCTTTTGGCCTGCTGCCTACGGTGACAGCGGTGCTGCTGGCCGCGGTGGGAATGGTTCTGTGCGGCTGTCTGCGCCCCCAGGAGGTCTATCGCACGATCAGCTGGGAGAGTCTGGTGCTGATCGCCGGGATGCTGCCCATGTCCACCGCGCTGCAAAAGGTGGGGGGTGTGGAGTTTATTGCCGACGGTCTGATTTCTGTGGTGGGCCAGATGGGGCCCCTGGCCGTGCTGGCCGGGGTTTTTGTGATCACCAGCCTGTTCAGCCAGTTCATCTCGAATACGGCTACGACTGTTTTGGTTGCGCCGATTGCCTACACCGCGGCCCTGCGTATGGGGGTTGCGCCCCAGGCTTTTCTGATGGCCGTGGCTGTGGCTGCATCCAGCGCTTTTGCCACCCCCATCGCCTCTCCGGTCAATACGCTTGTGCTGGCTCCCGGCGGCTACCGTTTCTTCGATTTTGTAAAGATTGGTGTGCCTCTGGTGCTTCTGACGTTGGGGTTGAGCGTGGCGCTCTTGCCCCTGCTCTTTCCCTTCTGATGCGGTCGACTACCTCTCTCCATAACTGCTCACCCCTACCCAATCTCCCCCACTGTAGGGGAGGAGTCGATCCAGTTCCCTCCCTAGAATGGGGAGGGGTAGGGTGGGGTAGCTGAACAAGTATCTCTCTCCTTTGCCACAGATGGCCCCGCATCCGCTACAATAGAGCCATCGAATACATCTGTTGAATCTACACGCGTTCTGGGAAAGGAGCGAGAGATGACCGTACTCTCCAACTATCGCCAGTTTGACGGTCTGCACTGGGAGACCGGCACTGTCCGCAACTATTTTGACTACCGGGGCGTGAAGACCCCCCACACAGGCCAGCCCTATTCCGAAGCTCTGCTGATGGGGGTCAGCGGCGGCGCGGTGATGGGCTATTTCGTCTTTGCCTACAAAGGCTACGCTCCCCAGGTGCGTATCCTGACCCGCAATACCTTCGACCCTTTCGAAACAATGCTGCAACGGCTGGGTGTGGTGCAAGAGCGACAACAGACCGCCAATCCGGCGAAGGGAGTGAAGAATCTGCTGGAAGCACTGGCGAACGGCACGCCCGCGCTGGTCTGGGTGGATATGTTTGGTCTGCCCTACGCGCACCAGAATCGGGACGAGGGCATCTGGCATATGTATCCTGTGCTGGTCTATGGCTACGACGAAGCAGCGGATCGGGTCTATTTGGCGGATCGGGCCAGAGTAGGGTTGACAATGACCACTGGGCAGCTGGCTGAACTGCGGGGGCGGGTGAAGAGTGTGAAGCATCGGGTGTTGACAATGGACTTGCCCGATCCGGAGAAATTGCCGAGCGCGGTGCAGGCGGGGATTGAGGATTGCATCAAACTGTATACTGAGAAGCCACCCAAGGGCGCGCGCCACAACTTTGGCCTGGCAGCCTATCAGAAGTGGGCGGAGATGTTGACCAGCCCCAAGAAGAAAGGCAGTTGGGCCAAAGAGTTTCCCCCCGGTTCTGCGCTCTATGCCGGGCTGACCAGCGCTTTCTGGGATATCAACATTTTTGGCAAAGAGGGGCAGGCCGAACGCAATCTCTACGCAGATTTTCTGGATGAGGCCAGCCGGATTCTGGAGAGACCGGCGCTGGTCAGCGTGGCCCGCCAATTCCGAACCAGCGCGACCGCCTGGGACGATCTGAGCCGGGCGCTTTTGCCCGACTGGTCTCGGCCCCTGGCCGAAACCCGCGAACTGATGCTGCGTCAGCATCGGCTCTTTCTGGACAGAGGCGCGGCCAGCCTGGATGAACGGCAAGCCCTGGGGGATCAACTCAACCTGATCCGCAAGCAGATGGCGGCAGATTTTCCGCTGAACGAAGCCGAGGTAACCCGTCTGCACGCGGGGATTGCCGAGCAGGTGTTACGCATTCACGACATCGAAGCCGCGGCCGTGGCCGCGCTGGGGGATGCAATGGCCCAGGGAAGTTAGCGGGTATTTTTCATCATCGGGTCCAGCGCGTCGCGCAGACCGTCGCCGATGAGGTAGAGGGCGAGGACGGTAAGGGTGATGAGCAGACCGGGGGCCACCAGCAGGTGCAGGGCCACGTAGCTGCCTGTCACCGGATCGCGCAGAAAGAGGAAATTGTTGGCCCGGTTGAGCATACTGCCCCAGGTGGCCGTGGGCGGCTGCACGCCCAATCCCAAAAAACTGAGAGCCGACTCTACCAGAATCAATCCGCCAATATCGATGGCCGCGTTGACGATAATGATGGGCAGGGAGTTGGGGATGACGTGCTGGAGCATTATCCGCACTCTGGTCGCGCCGATGGAGCGGGCCGCCAGCACAAAGTCCAACTCACGCACTTTGAAGACATTGCCCCGGATCAGCCGGGCCGTGCCAAACCAGCCGAGCAGACCCAGATAGAGCGTCAATGTCAATGGGTTGGGTTTGAAAATGGCCGTGACGATAATTAGCAGATAGATGCCGGGGATGGAGACGATTGTATTGATAAACCAGATGATGACATCATCTACAATGCCGCCGGAGAAACCGGCGATTGTGCCCACGCTCACGCCGATGAGGAGGGTAATCGCGGCGGCGATAAAGGCAATGCCCAGGCTCACCCGCCCGCCATAGAGCAGGCGGACCAACTGATCCCGCCCCAACTGGTCCGTCCCCATCCAGTGGGGCACGCCGTCGGATTTGCCCAGCATTGTGGGCGCGGTGATGGGATCGCTGCCTGTGCGCCACTGGATATAGGGACCCACATAGGGCGGTGCAAAGGCATTCTGCGGGTTGGTGTTGTTGGGGCCGATACCAATCGCTCCTTCAAAGATCGGGGCCAGAATCGCCAGAACCGCCATCAACAGAATAAACCCGATGGAGATAAGGGTGAGTTTGTCCCGGCGGATGCTTTGCCCGGCCATTCCCCAAAAGGTCTGGGGCTTGCGCTGCAACTGCGGGTTTGCTGCCAGGGCTGCTGCCAGTTCCGCGCTGTCCAGCTGTGCCTGATTAAGTGCCATCTACCTGCTCCATCTTCCTGCAAAATAATTTTTTGTAAACACGGATAGAAATTGAAATCGGTGTTCTCTTTTATCCGTGTTTACAAAGCTTTCTTTGGTTTTGCCAAGTTAGGAGAGCCGCACCCGGGGATCGACGACGCCGTAGAGAATATCGGAGAGCAGATTGCCCAGAATTGTCAGCATCGAAAAGAACATCACCGCACCCAGCACCATCGGATAGTCCCGCCCCACAGCCGCGCTAAAGGTGAGGCGGCCCATCCCCGGCCAGGAGAAGATCGTCTCGGTGATGACCGCGCCGGTGAGGACGCCGGCAATCGACGGGCCGAGAATCGTCATCAGCGGGATGAGCGCGTTGCGCAGGGCGTGAATAAACCAGACACTCGTGGCGGCCAGCCCTTTGGCTTTGGCTGTGCGGATATAGTCCGTGCGAATCACTTCCAGCGTCTCTGTGCGCATAAAACGGCTGATGCCCGCAATGCCGCCAAAAGCCAAAATGGAGGTGGGCAGAATCAGATGGCGGAGGCGATCCACCAGATCAAACTCATTGGTCAGCGAGACCGTCTGACGTCCACCCGTGGGCAGCCAGCCCAGGACTACCCCAAAGAGAAAAATCAGCATCAGCCCAAACCAGAAGGCGGGCAAGGCATTGAAAATCACCGCCATAAAGCGGGTGATGTTGTCGAAAATTGACCCCTGATAGACCGCACTCAGCACGCCCAGGGGCACGCCCAGCAGCAGAGAGACGAGGAGTGCGGCCACACCCAATTCAAAGGTGGCGGGCATACGCTCCACCAGCCGTGTCCAGACCGGCTGATTGGTTGAAATGGATGTGCCCAGATTGCCGCGCAGAATGCCGCCGCCCGTATCACAAAAGGTCGTGTCGAACACGCCTACAAATCTACACGATACCTTAGCGCTTTGGAATTCTTCTGCAACGTTGCCGCTCCGCACGGAAAATCCCGTAAACCAACTCATATACTGGACAGGCAGGGGCTGATCCAGGCCCAATTGACGACGCAATATCTCCCGGGTTTCGTTGGTGATGTTGGGGTCAAAGGTGCGGATCAGAATCGGATCGCCCGGCGCAGAGTTGACCAGGAAAAAGCTGATGAGACTGACGCCGATCAGCGTGGGGACGGCCTGGAGCAGGCGGCGCAGAACGTAGCGGAACATAGACTCACCTCAATCCAGCACAGATCACAGATGGCGACAAGGCGGGGGATGGACCGTCTGTTCTACGACCCATCCCCCGCCTCTTTTCGGTCAACCGGACAGGTTGCCCCGTTCGATTGCTCGGCTCAAACTATTCCTGGAGCGTCCACTTCTCTACGTTCCAGTAGAAGGCCCAGGGACCCGGGTCCACACCCTGCCAGCGTTTGGTATAACCAGTGTTGCCAATAGTTCCGCTGACGAAGACGTAGGGAATCTCGTCGTGGATGATCTGCTGGATTTCTTTGTAGTAGGGAGCGCGTTCTGCCGGGTCACAGCCAGGCACGCTCAGGCCGGCCTTCAGCAGCTCGTCCACCCGGTCATTGGAGTAGCTGACAAAGTTGAAGCCGCTGCCCGGTGTGTCGAAGCGCAGCGCCCAGAAGGAATCGTCGTTGGGGTCGGTGCCCAGACCGGTCCAGCCAATGATCACCATATCAAAGGTTTGGCCCAGCATTTCACCAACCATTGTGCCGAATTCGATGGCCTCGAACTGAATATCGAAACCGATGCTGTTCAGTTGATCCTGGGCCAGCGCGCCCAAGTCCTCCCGGGTGGTGTTGCCCGCATTCGTCTTCAGATTCAGGGTCAGCGTCTTGCCGTCCTTCTCGCGCACGCCGTCACCGTCGCTGTCCACCCAGCCGGCATCTTCCAGAATCTGGGCAGCCATTTCGGTGTTGTACTCATAGGGCAGGATGTCAGCGTTGTAGGCCCATTCCACCGCAGGCACCACATTGGCGGCCATCAGATAGCCCTGGCCCAGGTAGACTTTGTTGATGATTGTGTTGTAGTCCAGGGCGTGGGCAATGGCTTGGCGCACGGCCAGATCGCCCAGAATCGGATGGGGTTCCTGCTCAATTTTGTTGCCATCCTCGTCCAGACCGGGCTGGGGATTCTCCGGATTGGCCTGATTCAGGGCAATATAAGAATACCCATCGTCCTTGAATTTGTAGACGTTCAGGTCCGGGTTCAACTGGGCGGTGGTCAACTGCTCGGGCTGAAGACCCAATGTGTCGATCTCGCCGGTCTGCAACTGGGCCAGACGTGCGCCAGCATCGGGCACGGTCTTGATGATCAGGCCGTCCATATTGGGCGCGCCCTTGAAATAGCCGTCATTGCCCAGCAGGGATACGTTGTCATCCCGCACCCATTGGTTGAATGTGAACGGACCCGCGCTGACCGCCGGTTCTTCGTTCAGCGCGCTGGTCATAATATCGCTGAAATCCTCGGCGTAGAGATGGCTGGGCAGAAGCCCCAGGCCCAGATCACCCAGGCCGTCGCATTTGACTTCGCTGAAGGTGACAACCAGCGTAAAGTCGTCAACCACTTCGATGCTCTCGATCAGTTCCACATTTGACTTGCGGGGGGTCTCCACGGTCTCGGCGGCAATGGCGTCATAAGTAAATTTGAAATCGTTGGCATCCACCTGTTCGCCATCGCTCCAGACCATATCCTGACGCAGAACAAAGGTCCAGATCAGACCGTCGTCCGAGACACTCCAACTCTCTGCCAGTTCGGTGGGTACAATCTCGCCAGAAAAGGCATCCTGTCCAATCAGATTGGGGAAGAGAAATTGATGAACGCCGGAGCTGGCGCTGTCCGAACTCAGAATCGGGTTTAGAATCGTAGCGTCAGCGCTGCTGGCCGACACGAAAACACCGCCCTGCTGGGGTGGTTCGGGGGTGGCGGTGACCACCACTTCCTGCACTTGAGTCTCCGTCACCACCTGGGTAACGACGACTGTTTCCTGCACAGTCTGCACGATTGGCGTTGGCTGTGGACAGGCTGCCAACACCAGGGCAGCAATCAACAGCATCGCCAGGAGTGAAAATCGTCTTTGTGCCATTGGGTTCCTCCATTGAATTGTGAATGTTTGCGCAATGGGCGCAAATAGTAGGGGAGACGATTGACCAGTAGGAGACAACAAAGGGGGTGTGCTGCTGCCTCATAGAACGCATAGCAGTCGTTGGAGCTATGGCTGTGTCAATAAAAGTTGTGCCAATAAAAAACGTAGGGCAATGGTAGCATTCCCGTCGGTATATGTCAATATGCCGCGCAGGAGCACCACAGGAGAGGGGATACCAGAATTGGGGCGAGATACCAGCGCCGAATGAAGTTCGGATTGGGCACAACGTATTTATGGGGCGTGGATGTGTAAGTCACCGTCGCAGGTCGGACTAACAGTCCGACCTACAGCTTCTCAGGGCAGGTGTATAACGAAGCGGCTTCCCATTCCCTTTCCGCCACTTGTGACCTGGACCTGCCCGTCGTGGGCCTCTACCAGCGCCCGCACAATCGCCAGTCCCAGCCCGGTGCCGCCGCTGTCCCTGTCCCGGGCTTTGCCGGAACGGTAGAAGCGCTCGAAGATGTGGGGCAGGTCCTCGGCGGTGATGCCTTCCCCTGAGTCGGTCACGGCAATCTCCACCCCGCCCCCGCGGGAGACCACTGCCACCTCAATCTCCCCGTTCTCCGGGGTGTGGCGCAGGGCGTTGTGGAGCAGATTTTGCAACACCTGCATCAGCCTGGCCCGGTCGCCCTGAATGGCCGCCGCGCTGGTGTCAGCCGCCAGGCCCAGGGCCACACCCTTTTCTTCCGCCACCGGCGCAAAGAGTTCGACCGCTTCCTGGGCCAATCCAACCGCATTCAATGGCTGTTTCAGCAGGGGGAGCTGGTGGGCTTCGGCCTGAGCCAGCTCGTGCAGGTCGTTGACCAGCCGGTGCAGATGGCGGGTCTGGTCGTGCAGACGCACCATCTCGCTCTTGTCCAGGGGATAGACATCCTCCAGAATCGCCTGCAAATTGCCCTGTAGGACAGTCAGGGGGGTGCGCAGTTCGTGGGCCACATCGGCCAGCAGATTGCGGCGCAGACTCTCAGCGCTTTGCAGGTCCGCGGCCATTTTGTTGAAGGATTCGGCCACTTCCCGCACTTCTGTGCTGCCCTGCACAGGCACCCGGTAGTCCAGATTGCGCGCACCGATGGCCTGGGCCGCCACAGCCAGCCGGTTGAGCGGCGCGGCCAAACCGCGGCTGGCCAGCACACCGAAAATCAGCCCCAGCACACCCACAATCAGCGCAATTTGAAGCAGGAAAAAAGTGACTTCCTGGATAAAATCGGAAGGGGAGGTTCGGCTCCAGGCCGCATATGCGTTGGGGGTGGTGTCTGGCGAAGCGACGAAATCGATGCGGCCGACCAGCTTTCCGTCGAGCATAATCGGTCGCCCTTGCCGGGAAGGGGTGGCGGGTAGCCGCTCTGGGGGCAGGGAGGAGTAGACGACCTGGCCCGCCGCGTCCAACAGAAGCAGCGCGCCCCGTCCGCCGCTGCCGGGCAAGAGGGTGGAGCGTGCGCCGTCCATCAGCGTATCCACCCCGGCCCAACCGCCGTGTGCTTTGTAATACTTGGCCGCAGAATCCACCAACCCGTGGGGTCGCTCGAACTGATTGAGCAGCAGGGATTGCATGCGCTGGTCGCTGGTCAGGCTGAAAGTGCCAAAGACGACCGCGCCAAAGCCCAGCAACACCACCGCCGTAAAGGCCAGACTCAGCCGCACCCACAGCCGATTCATTGCCCGTCCTCCGTCAGCCGGTAGCCAATACCGTAGACTGTCTGGATATAGAGGGGGGTGTGGGGATCGTCCTCGACTTTGCGGCGCAGGTTTTTGATGTGGCTGTCCAGGGTGCGGTCCATCCCGTCGTAGCTGTAGCCCAGGGCGCGCTCCATCAGTTCGCCCCGAGTGAAGACGTAGCCGGGGCTGTCCATCAGCGTTTGCAGCAGGCTGAATTCGGTGGGAGTCAGCTCCACCGGTACATCGCGCACAGTCACCAGCCGCCGGTCCGCGTCCAGGCGCAGACCGCCCACGCTGAGAGAACGGGCCGGGATTGCGCTCTTGCGGGTGCGGCGCAGGAGGGCGCGCACCCGGGCGATCACCTCCCGGGGGTTGAAGGGTTTGGTGATATAGTCATCCGCGCCCAGCTCCAGCCCCAGAATCTTGTCCGTATCTTCCACCCGGGCCGTAATCATAATAATCAGCGTGTCGGCCAACTGCTGGTCTGTGCGGATGGTGCGGGTGACGGTCCAGCCGTCTGTGTCGGGCAGCATCAGATCGAGCAGGAGCAGATCGGGCCGTTCCCGGCGCAGGGCGTGCAGGGCTGTGCCGCCGTCGTGGGCCACCAGCACAGAAAAACCCGCCTGCTCCAGATAGCTGCGCAGAAGCCGGGCAATCTCTTTGTCGTCGTCTACTACCAAAATACGTTCGTTCATTGTCATTGGTTATAGCTGCTTTCCCTGCCACTGGCAAGCCTGTGCAACCCTCTGGCTAACTGTTCAGCCGCCACCCTACCCCTTTCCATTCCAGCAGCCTGTCGGAGAGAGAAGAAATAGAACGCGGATGGCACGGAAAGGGCTGATTTTCGCGGATAAAATCGAGAAAAATCCGGCTTTTTTTCTGTACTGGTCAACGAGGTAAAACGTAGGTGCGGTTTGGAACCGCACGTGTTGGGGGGGAATTGGGGGTGG
>JAHDWH010000342.1 GCA_023384455.1 Caldilineaceae bacterium
GAAATTCCTCATTCAATTGTAAAGATGCCAAGTGCCTAATTTGAACCATGCCGAAATTCCCGTATCGTCCTGTGTGAGGTCCTCTCCATCAATCACGCCAGCACTTTTCTCAGCAGCGCAGCCTGAAATCCAGTCGGCTGGCGTCTCTGCGCGGGGTGCGTTACAATACCCATACAACGGCTTCCTACCCACCACCCCACAGGACCCCAGCCAATGAATATCATCTACCTCCACTCCCACGACACCGGGCGTTATTTGCAGCCCTACGGCCACGCCGTGCCCACCCCCAATTTGCAGGCGTTGGCCGAGGAGGGCGTCCTCTTTCGCAAAGTCTTCAACGCCGCGCCCACCTGTTCCCCCAGCCGGGCCTGTCTGCTCACCGGCGAGAGTGCCCATTCCAACGGCCAACTGGGGCTTGCCAACCGGGGCATCTATCTGGCCCACCCGGCACATCACCTGGCGAATTTTCTGGCCGGGCACGGCTATCACACAGCCCTCTGCGGCATCCAACATCTGGTGCTGGACCCACGAGAACTGGGCTACCAGTGGATTGTGGAAGCGGGCAGCCCCACGGCCACCGACGGTGTGGGCATCACCGACGCCGCGGTCGAGTTCATCCACAGCCAGCACGACCGCCCCTTCTTTCTCGACATCGGCTACTTCGAGACCCACCGGGTCTTCCCCGAACCCGGCCCGGACGAAGACCCCCGCTACACCCTGCCCCCCGCACCCCTGCCCGACACGCCGGAGACCCGCTACGATATGGCCGCCTTCAAACGGATGGCAAAGATGCTGGACGAGCACATCGGGCGGGTGCTGGTGGCCCTGGACGAGGCCGGGCTGGCCGACAATACCCTTTTCGTTTACACGACAGATCACGGCCTGGCCTTCCCCGGAATGAAGTGTACCCTCACCGATCACGGGATGGGCGTGGCGCTGATCGTGCGCGGGCCATCGGGCTTCTCCGGCGGTAAAGTGGTGGACGGGATGATCTCCCAGATCGACATCTTCCCCACCCTCTGCGATCTGATCGGCGCGGCCAAGCCGGACTGGCTGGAGGGGCGTTCCTTCCTGCCGCTGGTGGATGGGGAGGTGGCCGAAGTGAACGAGGAAATCTACGGCGAAGTCACCTATCACGCCGCTTATGAACCCAAGCGGGCCGTGCGCACCCCGCGCTGGAAATACATCCGCCGCTACGACGACCGGGCGATTACGACAATGCCCAATATCGACGACGGGGCCAGCAAGCAGTATCTGATGCGCCACGGCCTGGCCCAGCGCCCGGTCCATCCCGAAACGCTCTACGATCTGATCTACGACCCCAACGAGGCGGCCAATCTGGTCAACGACCCTGCCTATGCCGATGTCCTGACCGATATGCGGGCGCGGCTGGATAATTGGATGCAGCGCACGCACGATCCGCTGCTGCTGGGGCCGGTGGCCGAGCCGGGCCACCCCTTCGCCGATCCCCCGGACGCGCCCCACCCGGCTGGTGTGGACGCTGCCATCAAACCGGCCTGGTTTACCCGGGCCCGATTGGATATACGGAGCAGCTAAACTGCGAATCGCCATCTCTCCTAACGGCGCACCCGTAGGTCGGACTGTCAGTCCGACCGGTGACACAACGGACGGTCGGACTAACAGTCCGACCTACGACGACTATCTTCAAAACCGAGGAAATCCTATGCCCAGACCGATTGTTGATACCCATATTCATCTCTGGAAATTGCCCCGCACAGCGCCGCCAATGAGCGACGACTCGAACTTTCCCACCGGCTGCTGCGGCGAAATCCCCTGGCTGGAAGTCGACGCGCTGATGGCTGATTATAACCGCACAATTGGCGGCCAGCGGGTGGATAAAATTGTGGTGGTAGAGTCAAGCGGCTCCACGCCCCCGGAGAAGATCATCCACTCCAACCGCTGGATGTTGGACGCGGCCGCGGCTGACCCGAAGATTCTTTCGGTGGTGGGCAAACTCAATCCGTCCCAACCCGTCCGTGAGTTTAGCCGTGGGCTTGCTGCCCTGGCTGCCGATAAAAGGTGGGTCGGGCTGCGCATTGGCAGCGGGGTTTTTCTGCAGGAGGGGGAGAAAAGCGGGGAGAGGCTTCAGCCGAATGTGCTGGAAAACCTGGCCGCGCTGGCTGACCGGGGGTTGATGCTGGACACCCTGGGGTTGGACGGCCACGCGGTTGCTGCCATCGCCCGGGCCGTGCCGGGGCTGACAATTGTGATGAATCACTTTGCCCAGAAGCCCCCTTCCCTGAATGTGGAGGATGGCTGGCGATCCGCAATGCAGGCGGTGGCTGGCGCGCCGGCGGTGTGCATTAAAGTCAGCGATATTCACCGGCTGAGCAGCACAGAACAGGGCGGGCAATGGCCGACGCAGTTCACCCCTCTAAGCGAACCAGCCCGCTACGTCTCTGTGCTGGATACTCTCTACGATCTTTTCGGCCCGGAACGGCTGATTTTTGGCAGCAACTGGCCGGTGAGCAATGTGGCCGGGCTGGGTGTGGACAGCGTAAACGTGCAGATCGACATTCTGGAAAGCTATCTGGCGGGCAAGGGAGAGGCCAACCGGGACGCGGTGATGCACGACAATGCCCTGCGCATCTACAGCCCCCGCACTGGGCAATAAAACTACACCCTTGTAGCGCAAGCTGTTAGCTTGCGATTGAAAGGAAGCAGCGAATGAACTACGAAATCCTACCCAATGGCCTGTCGGTCCCGAAAATTGGCTTTGGCTGCTGGAAGATCGGCGGCGAACACAGCGCGGACCCCTCCCTGGACGGCTGGTCCCTGGCGGCCCTGCGCTCGGCCCTGGAATTGGGCTACACCCATTTCGACACGGCAGAAACCTACGCCAAAGGCCATTCGGAAGAACTGACCGGTCAGGCCGTGCGTGAATCCGGGATTGATCGGGAAAGTCTGCTAATCACCTCCAAAGTGACACCGGCCCACCTGGGCTATCAGAGCGTGTTGGACGCCTGCGCGGGCAGCCTGCGCCGGTTGCAGATGGACTATCTGGACATCTATCTGATCCACTGGCCCGCCCCTAATATGCCCCTGGAAGATACCTTCCGCGCCTTCAACCAACTGGTGGAGGAGGAAAAGGTGCGTCACATCGGCGTCAGCAACTTTAGCGTCGAGCAGTTGCAGCGCTCCCAAGCCCTGTGCGCCACGCCGATTGTCACCAATCAGGTCCCCTACAGCCTGGGAGATCGGTCGTATGTGAAGAATGGGATGCTGGCCTATTGCCAGGAGAACGACATTCTGCTCACCGCCTATTCCCCGGTGGCGCAGAGCGGGATGAAAATCAACCCCGCGCTGGGCTCCATCGCCGACGCCCACGGCGCTACGGTTCAGCAGATCGCCCTGGCCTGGCTGGTGCAGCAGAAGCGGGTGATTACAATTCCCATGTCGGGCAATCCCAAGCACCAGGCAGACAATCTGGCCGCGGCCGGGATTGTGCTGAGCGAGGCGGAGATGCAGATACTTGGATAAAATAGTGGGATAATGAGGTGATAGGGGCGTGTTCGTCATCATCCCATCATCCCCGTCGATAATCGTACATCCATTGAAAGGTTTGTGCTATGTCCAAAGAGAGTATGACCCCACGCGAACGCTGGCTGGCTGTGTTGGCGGGGAAAAAGCCAGATCGGGTGCCTATGGACTATTGGGGCACGAAGGAGGCCAATGCCAAAGTGCGCAAGCATCTGGGCTGTCAGACCAATTGGCAGATGTTTCGCAAGCTGCGCGTCGACAAAGTAATCGGTGTTGCGCCCAAGTATGTCGGCCCCCGGCGGCGGGGCTACGATATGTATGGCTGCCGGTTGCAGATGGTGGATTACGGCACGGGCGCATACCGGGAAGTGGTCTCCGCGCCTCTGGCGGAATACGCAACAGCCGAAGAGATTGAGGCCCAGTACACCTGGCCCAGCCCGGACTGGTTTGACTATTCCGAGATTGCCGATCAGGTGAAGGGCAAAGACGCCTATCCTGTGCGGGGCGGCGGCTCCGAGCCGTTCCTCATCTACGCCAACCTGCGCGGGCGGGAGCAGGCCTACGTGGACCTGGCGCTCAACCCGGAGATCGTCCACTACTGCCTGGACAAGCTCTTTGCCCTGGCCTACGAGAATACCTGCCGCATCTACGAGCAGATACCGGGCCGGGTGGATTTGTCTTACGTGGCCGAGGATTTTGGCGGCCAGAGTTCTCTCCTCTTTTCCCCAGCCACCATCCGCACCTTCTTCATCCCGCGTATGCAACGGATGATGGACCTGGCCCACCAGAACGGGGCAAAGGTCTTCTTTCACAGCGACGGTGCCATCCGTTCGATTATCCCGGATATGCTGGCCGCGGGTATTGACATCCTCAACCCTATCCAGTGGCGCTCGCCAGGGATGGAGCGGGAGGCGCTCAAGCGGGATTTTGGCAGTCAGGTCGTCTTCCACGGCGGGATGGACAACCAGCAGACCCTTCCCTTTGGCACGGTGGAAGAAGTGCGGGCCGAAGTGGAGGAGAATCTGGCGGTGCTGGGCGCGGGTGGCGGCTACATCCTGGCCCCCTGCCACAACATCCAGGCTGTCAGCCCTGCGGAGAATGTGGTGGCGATGTACGAGACGGGATATGCGTGCGGCTGGATGTAACGCGCAGCTATATAGCTCTGGGACAGCAGACCGTGGACGACAGACCGCGGTTCGTCGGATTGGTGTCCATTTTTTCAATTTGTTACTGCTCAGGTGCGACGCACTCGCCAGGAG
>JAHDWH010000343.1 GCA_023384455.1 Caldilineaceae bacterium
TTGCCTTCAGTTTATCCGGGTATCTCCAGGTCTCCAACTCATTTTGAACACACCCTAATCAATAGACCACTAACGATTGCTCCCTGCCGGTCCGTGGCCGGTGGGCTGGTCACAGACTACGCCCAGAGCATTGCGGTCTTTCAGAGAATCCATCCAGCCTTTTCATCACCCCAGCCCAGGAGCCGTACACAATGAAAACGATCCCCGTTTCTGTTCTCACTGATTTTGTTAGCCGCATCTTTCAAGCCGCGGGCGTCTCGGCCAGCGTAGCCGAGAAGGTAGCCCTTTCGCTGGTGGCCTCCAACCTGGCCGGTCACGATTCCCACGGGGTTGTGCGGGTGATGCAGTATGTGGGCGCGGTGGAGCGGGGCGAGACGGTGGGTGACGCCACACCCGCCGTCACCCACGAGACAGCCGTAATGGCGACGGTGGACGCCCGGCGCGCCTTTGGGCAGGTGGCCGGGGCCTTTGCTATGCAGATGGCAATCGACAAAGCTCGCCACGCGGGGATATCCGCCGTGGCCCTGCACAACAGCTCCCACGTGGGGCGGCTGGGCGAATGGGTGGAGATGGCCGCGGCCGAAGGAATGATCGGGCTGGCTTTCTGCAACGGCGGGCGCTCCGGCGGGATTGTGGCCCCCTTTGGCGGTGCGGCCCGTCGACTGGGCACAAACCCCCTGGCCGCGGCCGTGCCATTGGGAAATCGCCCGCCCTTTGTGCTGGACTTTGCCACCAGCGCCGTGGCCGAGGGCAAAGTACGGGTGGCTCGCAACAGCGGCAAAGAGATTCCCACAGGCTGGGTGCTGGACAAAGAGGGCAACCCCACCACCAACCCCGCGGATCTCTACGAAGGCGGAATGCTCGTGCCCGCGGCGGGGCACAAAGGCTATGCCCTGGCTGTGCTGGTGGACCTGCTGGGGGGGATGCTCACCGGCGGTGGCTCTGCGCCCCAGGCAGGCACAATGCAGAGCAACGGCGTTCTCTTTATTGTGCTGGCCGTCTCTGCCTTTCGCAGCCCGGAGGAGTTCAACGCCGAAGCCGAAGCAATGGCAGATCGCATCAAATCTGCGCCCCCCGCGCCCGGTTTTGGCGCAGTCCTGCTCCCCGGCGAGCCAGAGCAGCAGACCGCGGCCCAGCGCCGTGCCAACGGCGTCCCCCTGGACGAGGGGACGTGGGCGCAGATGGTGGCCGAGGCGACGCGGCTGGGGGTAAGCGTCCCTCTGTATGGATAGGACGGAATGCCACTCTGTCCTACAACGCCCGGCACATCTCTGCAAACTCGGCGGCGTCTGCCGGGGCGAGGAAGGGGGGCAGGCTGTCGAAGATCGCTTTGGCCGCGTCCAGCAGACGGCCCGCCTGCTCCCCTTCCCCTCGCGCCAGGGCCACGCCCCCCAGCCCGGCCAGACAGCGGGCCATCATCCCCCTGTCCTCGGCGGCCTGATGGAAGGCCAGACTCTCGCTGTAGAAGCTGACGGCTTTCTCCCAGCGCCCCTGACGGCGGGCCACCTGCCCCAGGTGGTGCTGGGTGATGGCGATGGCCTCCCGGCTGCCCAGGGCCACAAATTGTTGGTGCGCCTCTTGCCAGCAACCGTCCGCCTGCCCCACATCCCCCATCAGCCAATAGGCTTCCCCCAGCAGCGCCAGCCCCCAGCCAATCTCTGGTCTCTGGCCCAAAGCGCGTGAGAGGTCCAAAGCTTCGCTGTAATGGCGAGCCGCATCCCCATAGGCTTCTTCAAAAACAGCCAGCAGCCCCTGCTGGTGCAGGGCAAAGATACGCCCCGGCAGATCCCCCACCTCTCGAAAGACCCGCAGACTATCTTCCAGCCAGCGATGGGTTTGGGCGCGGTCCGCCTCTGGGGTAAAGACCGCAAAATGGGCCAGGGATGTCAAAACATCCGCCGCGTGTACCCTGTCGCCCAGGGCCTGGAAAATGGCGAGCGCTTCATCGAAGAGGGCAGTGGCGGCAGGGAGATCGTGGCGGTCGTTGGCCGCCCACGCGGCCAGGCGCAGGGCCTCGCCCAGCCCGGCCTGATCGCCGTGGCTGCGGGCCAGGCTCTGGGCTTGCGCCAAATGGACTTGGGCTTCGGCATACTCGCTCTGCTGGCCCAGGAGTTGGGCCAGGGCGTTGTGAACCCGCACCCGTTCCGGCGCTGCGCCCGGCCCGGCGGCCAGGGCGCGCAACAGCCATTCCCGCCCCTCGTTGTGATAGCCTCGGCTATACCAAAATTCCTGCAATGTCCCGGCCAGGGCCAGGGCCGTCTCCGGCTCCGACGCCACGGCCCAGCCCAGCCCGCCGCGCAGATTGTCGATCTGATTCTCCAGCCGGGCCAGCCAGACCGGGCGGGCAGCCGTGCGCATAGCTCCGTCCGCCTGCCGGGCCAACCCCAGCAGCCAGGCGGCGTGGCGGCTGCGGATGGCGTTCTCCTCCCCCGCCGCGGCCAACTGTTCGCCGGCATAGGCGCGCAGGGTTTCCAGCAGCCGGTAGGATTCAGCCCCAGCCTGGCGCTCCGGTTGGATCAGACTGTGGGCGGCCAGCCGTTCCAGCCCCGCCGGGTCGAGACCCAGCCCGGTCACAGCCTCGGCGTCAAAGCTGCCCGCAAAGACGGCCAGCCCCCGAAAAAGCCGCTGCTCTGGGGCAGAGAGCAGCCGGTAGCTGCGCTGGATGGCCCCGGCCAGGGTGCGCTGGTGGGGCGGCAGGTCCTGGGGTCCGCTGCTGAGCAGGTCTGGCCCTCTTTCGGTCAGCCGGGCCAGCAGCTGATCCGGCGAGAGCAGGTCCATACGCGCCGCGCTTAGTTCGATGGCCAGGGGCAGGCAGTCCAGTCGACGGCAGATGGCGGCGATGGTGGCCTGTTCGCTCTCTGCCGGGGCAAATGCGTCGTGGGCGGCCTGGGCGTGGAGGCGAAAGAGCGCGGACCCGGCCTCGACGGTCAGGGGCGTCACCCGCACCCGCTGCTCGGCCCGCAGATGCAGCCGCTCCCGGCTGGTCACCAGCACCCGCAGCCCGGCGCACTCGGCCAGCAGTTCCGCCACCAGCGGCGCGGCGGGGATAATCTGCTCGAAATTGTCCAGCACCAGCAGCATCTCTTTGCGACGCAGATGGCCGACCAGCCGGGCGGTGGGCGACTGGTTGGCTTCCACAGTCAGGTGCAGGGCCCGGGCCAGAGTGGCGGGGAAAAGGGCCGGATCGTCCAGGGGGGCCAGGGCCACAAAGATCGCGCCATCCCGCCACGCGCTTTGCAGCCGGGTGGCGATCTCCAGAGCCAGTCGGCTCTTGCCGATCCCCGGCGGGCCGAGGAGGGTCATCAGCCGCCCGCCGTGGCCGAGAAGCCGGTTGCAGAGGGTACGCACTTCGTCTTGCCGCCCCAGCAGCGGGGTGGGCGGGCTGGGCAGGGGGGCGCGTTCCTCGTCGCTGTGGGTGATGTGGCTGCGCCGGGCCGAGGTGACAGCGGCGGGGGGGCGCTCGCCCCGGGTCGCCGCGGCCATTTCGACCAGACGGGCGGCCAGGTGGGGTTCGTCCTGCAAGCCCAGGGCAGGGACAAGCATCTGGGCCACAGTGGAGACATCCGGCTGACGGCTCTCGTTCTCCAGGTTGGAGATGAAAGAGACGCTGTAGCCAATCGCCGCGGCCAGATCGCTTTGGGTCATCCCGGCGCGCTTGCGCATCTGGCGTAGAAGTGGGCCAAAGTTTATGGGCGAGGGGGAAGTCATACCAGCCATCAATTAACGCAGGCCAACCGAATGGAGCAGTTCGTCGGCCCATTGGGAATCCGGTTGTGACAGGGGCGGTGTGGGGGGGCGTTTGTAGTTAACGGCCAAATCGTAGCCGGCCCGGTCGTAGAGTTCGTGGAGAAGCTGGTTGAGTTCCAGCCGGGGTTCATCTTCGCCCTGGCGCAGGGGCACAGGGAGGCTAGGGAGCGGCTGGCGCAGCCCGACACAATAGACCTCCACCTGGGGACGCTGCCAAGCCCGGCTGACGACAATCCGGTAGTCGCAGCGCTGTTCCTGCCGCCAATAGAGGGGGAGCGATTCACCGCCGCGCAGGAGATCGATTTCGATCAGATTGGTCTTGCTGGACAGTACTTTCTGCCGTTTGTCGTTGTATTCCTGGCGACCGGTGGGGTTGCTTTTGTTGGCGGGCGACAGGAGTTCGATGACTGTGACCACTTCGGCTGTCTGCACGCTGCGAATCTCCAAAAAACGTTCGACCACCTCCTCCGGCATGGGAATTTCGGCCAGAATGGGCGTTCCGTCGTTGGCATAGGCCGGGGTAGCGCCGGTCTGGGCCATCCCCGCGGGCTGGAAGACCAGCACATCGGGGATGCCCGCAAATTCGTCTGGTGTCCGGAGAGAGAGATAGGTGCGCCGTTCCACACCGACAAAATAATTGGGGCGCAGGCGGGGGGCCAGGGCATCGGCAATCGCAACGAGCAGGCGCGTATGCACTTCTCCCCAGATACCGGGCTGTTCGAGATAGGGGTCCATACCGGGAAAGGGTGTGGGCATTGGGGATAGCCTCCCGCTACTATCAGTAGCCCGCAATACGCTCCGACTTGGCCTGGACTGCGGGCTGGCGATTGCGGACTATAGGAACGCAAATGACTGTCTGGATTATACGCCAGGAAAGATGACCGGGCAAACGGAATACAAATAGGCCGTATCTCCAAGTGCAAACCTGTGTAGTTTCTGCTGATTGACTGACAGATTTATTTCATATGTTGGTAAGGTTTTGATTCATTCGAGC
>JAHDWH010000344.1 GCA_023384455.1 Caldilineaceae bacterium
CCAGACTCTCTCTTATTTTGAGCATCTCGTGGTCTTGACATTGGGGTCAACTATACTACATCTCCAATGAAAATCACCGACCTCTGAACTTTCGTCGTTGCCAACCCGTCGCTCCATTTCGGCGGGTTGTACTTTTCTACCGGGATGCCAATTGCCAATTCAGCCCCTTGACAAAAAGCCCCCGCGTATCTACAATGTGCCCACATTGAATTATCTTCGCCAACGGAGTTTCCGCCATGCCCACCGTCGTCAAAACCCGTATCGTCAAGATCGGCAACTCCCAGGGAATCCGGATCCCGAAGATTCTGCTGGAACAGAGCGCGCTCGGCGAGGAGGTCGAGTTGATCCTGGAAGCCGAGCAGATCGTCATCCGTCCCGCCCACAGCGTGCGCCAGGGCTGGGAGGACGCCTTCCAGTCGATGGGTGTGAGGGGAGACGACGGCCTGTTGGACGGTGAAGCCCAACTCCCCACCGCCTGGGATGAGGAGGAATGGGCGTGGTAGTCAGCCGGTTTGAGGTCTATCTGGTCAGTCTGGACCCAACGAACGGCAGCGAAACCCAAAGGACGCGTCCGTGTTTGGTCGTCTCACCCGATGAGATGAACCGCTGGATCAAAACCGTCATCGTAGCGCCGATGACCACAGGCGGACAAACCTATCCCACGCGGGTGGCCTGCACATTTGAGGGCAAGGCAGGTCAAGTCATTTTGGATCAGATTCGCACTGTGGACAAAGCCCGACTGGTACGCAGGCTCGGCCAGATTGACAGTTCAACCCAAGGGAAAATTCTTGCTGCACTTGCCGAATTGTTTGCAAAATAACGAGGACACACCGACATCTTTCTGATTTTAAGGATAATCAGCGCATGGCACTTATCGATGAGATACAGCGAAAATTCACCTTAAATGAAGTCGAGTTTACAAAACATGCCGCCGTTCGTTCGTTGACCAGGCAGATTGCCATTTCTGAAATTCGAGAAGCAATCACAGTTGGCGAAGTGATTGAGGATTATCCCGAAGACAAATACAGTCCAAGTTGCCTCATTTTTGGGCGTACAGCCTCAAAAAGACCCCTGCACGTTCAGTGCAGTGACCCAGCTCGTGATATTCTCAAAATCATCACTGTCTACGAACCTGATCCAAACGAATGGATTGAATTCAGGCAAAGGAAATCCAAAGATGACGAATAAGAAATGGGACGAACCACTGGTTGAAACGACGATCACTTTCACCTTACTGAAAGATGGAAAATTCTACATCATTGAAAACGTTCCCGCACGGGTTAATCAGGAGACGGGCGAAGAATTGTTTTCGATCAAAACCGTCGAGCGCCTGCAAGAAATGGTTTGGGATCAAACAAAACCGCTCAAAGTTTTGGAAACACCCGTTTACGCATTTGCGTAATCGAAGAATTTCCGTTCTGGGGCCCATCCAATGAAACCCATTCTGACAATTATTATCGCCGCGCTGGTCTTGGCCTTGCAGATTGTGGCCGGGCAGATTCTCGGCTTGGGTGGCGCAATGGCGACAGGCGCGGGCAACGGCTGGGAGCTGCTTCTCTTTGCCCTGGGCGACACTATCGGCGTGTGGACTATGGGCGCGCTGGCCGCCCGGTTGCAGGGCACATTCAGCGCCTACCTATTCCAGATCCGCCTGTTGGGCACGGCTGTCGGCAGCGCGCTGGGCGTCGTCGCCATTCTGATCACACCGGCCACGGGCTTTGGGCAGATGCTCTATCCCCTGGCCGGTACGCTGATCGGCTACTACACGCCCGCATTCCTCATCCGCCCCCAATGAACCTGCCCACCCCCGCAACCCGCATCGCCGCCCTGCAAGCACAGCTGCGCCAGGCAGAAGTCGCCGCCTGGATCATCCCCAGCGCCGACCCCCACCAGAGCGAATATGTGGCCGAACACTGGCAGGAGCGGGCCTGGCTCTCCGGTTTCAGCGGCTCGGCAGGAACCCTCGTCGTCACCCAGACCGAAGCGGGGCTGTGGACCGATCCCCGCTATCACCTGCGCGGGGAGAGCGAACTGGCCGGTTCTGGGATTGTGCTGCACCGGGCCGGGCTGTCCGGTGTGCCCTCCTACGCGGAGTGGCTGGCGGCGAATCTGAATGACGGCGACCGGCTGGGCTTCAACGCCGAGCGGCTGTCCATCCGCGAAGTGGAGCGGGTGAAGCGGGCCTTTGGCTCGCAAAAAGTCGAACTTTACACCTGTTCCGACCTGGCGGGCAGCCTGTGGAGCGAGCGCCCGCCCCTGCCGGCTGTCCCCCTGCGCCTCTACGCCGAAAGCTCTGCCGGGGAAGGCCGCAAGCAGAAGCTGGCCCGCATCCGCGGCGAAATGGCGCAGGCGGGCGTGGACGGCTACCTGCTCACCGCCCTGGACGAGATCGCCTGGACATTCAATATCCGGGGCAGGGACGTGGCCTACAATCCGGTCGTCATCGCCTACGCCTATATTTCGCTACACGAAACACACATCTTCGTCCACCCCGACAAAGTGGACCCAGCCAGCCGCGCCGCGCTGACCGCCGACGGCATTTCCCTATTGGACTATTCAGCGATTGCCCCCTTCTGGAACACTCTCCCACCCGACAGCCGGGTACTCATCGACCCGGAAAAAACCAGCTATCACTTTCTGGCAAGCGCGCCGGAGGGCTGTCACCTGCAGCGGGCGCAGAGCATCGCGGCCCGGCTGAAGGCTGTGAAGAATCCGGCAGAAGTGGAGGGTTTTCGCCGCGCCCACCTGCGGGATGGGGTGGCGCTGGTTCGCTGGCTGATCTGGCTGGAAGAGGCTGTGCGTTCGGAAAGCCACACGGAAATCAGCCTGGGCGAAAAGCTGACCGAACTGCGCAGCCAGGGCGAACGCTACCGGGGCGAGAGCTTCGGGACGATCACCGGCTACGGGCCGAACTCCGCCGTGGGCCACTACAGTCCCCGGCCAGAGACGACGCCGACTGTGCGCCCCGCGGGTCTGCTCCTCTGCGATTCGGGGAGCCAGTACGAGGACGGCACCACCGACATCACCCGCACGCTTGCCCTCGGCCCGCCCAGTGACGAGGCGCGCCAGGTCTACACAACCGTCCTCAAATGTCACATCCACCTGGCCACAGCCCGCTTCCCCCAGGGCACAACCGGCAGCCAGTTGGATGCGCTGGCCCGTGAATTCCTCTGGCGGGAAGGCTGGAACTGCCGCCACGGCATCGGCCACGGGGTGGGCCATTTTCTGAATGTCCACGAGGGGCCGCAACGGTTCAGTACCGACAATCGGGTGGCATTTGTGCCGGGAATGGTCACATCCAACGAGCCGGGGGTCTACTTCGCCGGGAAGTTTGGCGTGCGGCTGGAGAATCTGCTGCTCTGCGTGGCCGACAGCAGCACAGAATTTGGCGAATTCTACCGCTTCGAAACCCTCGGCCTCTGCCCTTTCGATCCCCAATTGGTGGAGAGCAGCCGATTGGACCCGGGGGAAATCGGCTGGTTGAACAATTATCATCGCCGGGTGTATGATAGTCTGGCGCAATTTCTCAACCCTTCAGAACGGGTCTGGCTGGGAAACGCCACCCGCTCGATTTGAACGTAACTGCTCACCCCCACCCAACCTCCCCCGCTGTGGGGGAGGAGTCGCTCCACCTTCCTGCCCAGAATGGGGAGGGCTAGGGTGGGGTGGCTAAACAATTACCTTTGAACGCACACTTTGCAACGGAGACAGGACCCAATGGAAAATTCGACGCACGCCCCGGTATTGGTGACAGCAGGCCAAGACCGCTTCGGTGAACAGCGCGGGCTGGGTGTGAGCAGTCTGCGCTTCAAAATGAGTAGCACAGAGACCAGCGATCTTTTTGTTGTGCAGAATGAATTTCACAGTCCGGGTGGCCCGGCCCGCCATCTTCACCACAGCCAGGACGAGTGGTTCTATGCGGTGGAGGGCGAGTTTGTGGCGGAAGTGGGCGGCGAACGGTTTTCGCTCAAAGCGGGGGATTCGCTCTTTGCCCCGCGCAATGTGCCCCACGTCTGGGCTTGCACCAGCCCGGCAGGCGGGCGGATGCTCATCACCTTTGCCCCCGCCGGTCAGATGGAAGCCTTCTTCCGGGAAGTGACAGAGGCCAACGCCATGCCACCCCAGGACCCGGCACTCTGGCGCGCCCACGGCATGGAACTGTTGGGGCCGCCGCTACGGATTGAAGCGCAGCCGGGCTGAAATGACCAACCACATCCCCTTTTCTCTGCCTACACCCCGGCTTCTATTGCGTGATTTTGTGTCGGACGACTGGACCGCCATCTTAGCGATGAGCCAGGAACCGACGGTCGTCGCATTCCAAAGCTGGCTGCGTCTGAACGACGAGAACGGGGCCCGGCGCTGGGTGGCCGAGGCGATTTTCCACAATGGATTGCGGCCCCGGCACAGCTACAATCTGGCCGTAGCGCTGAAAGAATCCGGCCAGGTCATCGGCTGGCTGGGCTGGGGCAAGCCGAGCCGACCAGATCGGGGAGATATGGATTTTGGCTACGCGCTGCTGCCTGCCTTCTGGGGACAGGGCTATATGAGCGAAGCGTTGCGGGCAGCACTCGATTTTATGTTTCGGGTACTGAAGGCCGGCAGCGTCTTTGGCGAATGTGACAAAATCAACCCCGCCTCGGCGCGGGTGATGGAAAAGGCCGGTCTGCGGCTGGTGTCCGAATGGAGCGATG
>JAHDWH010000345.1 GCA_023384455.1 Caldilineaceae bacterium
CGTTTGGCTTTTGACAAATTTGTTGTTACCGCAAACCCCCGGGGGTTTTGTTTGGGGGGGGGGTTTGGGGGGGCGGGGGGGGGGGGCCGGGGGCCGGGGGACGGGGGACTGGGGACTGGGGACTGGGGACTGGCGTCGCTCCAACCCGATCTCCGATCTCCGATCCCCGATCCCCGATCCCCAATCCCCAATCCCCAGCCCCCTGAAAGTATTGCTCGTCACTAGGCAAAGGCCAGCGTCTTCTGCTATACTGGGTTGACGTTGGCCTTTTGTATTTGCACCCGACACGGACGCGACGAGACACTTTCATCCGGTCACCCGGTCACCCTGTCATCTTATCGACCTGTCAAATAGGGGAGGTTCGTTGTGAACGGAAGTTGGAGTCGGAACGCATTTGTCTATCTGCTGATACTGGTGGCCGCGGCTGCCCTCTTTCTGAATGTCTATGGCCCGACAGAACAGCCCCAGAACAAAAGCCTGAGCGAGATCGCGGTGCTGATTGGCAAGGGCGAGGTCGAGCGTATTGACGTTCAGGAAGAAGAACTGAAAGTCCTCATTCGCGGCTCGGATCAGCCCTTTGTCAGCCGCAAGGAAGATGGCATCCCTCTGACGCGCACGTTGCAGGGGCTGGGCGTTGATCAGGTAAAACTTGCCAATGTACGAATTAATGTAGTGCCGCCCTCATCTTCGGGCAATTGGCTGGCTCTGGTCCTCAATCTGCTGCCCCTGCTGCTGATTGCCGGTCTCTTTCTCTTTCTCTTCCGCCAGAGCCAGACGGGCAACAACCAGGCCCTCTCTTTTGGCAAGAGCAAAGCCCGTATGTTCACCGGTGATCGACCGACTATCACTTTTGATGATGTGGCTGGGAGCGACGAGGCCAAGCAGGAACTTCAGGAAGTGGTGGAGTTTCTCAAAGAACCCCAGAAATTTGTGGCCCTGGGCGCGCGCATTCCCAAAGGTGTGTTGCTGGTGGGCCCGCCCGGAACCGGCAAAACATTGATGGCCAAGGCCGTCTCTGGCGAGGCGGGCGTCCCCTTCTTCAGCATCTCCGGCTCCGAATTTGTCGAGATGTTTGTGGGCGTGGGGGCCGGCCGGGTGCGCGACCTCTTCGAGCAGGCCCGGCGCAATAGCCCCTGCATTATCTTTGTGGACGAGATCGACGCGGTGGGCCGCTACCGGGGCACGGGTCTCGGCGGCTCCCACGACGAGCGGGAGCAGACCCTCAACCAGATTCTGGTGGAGATGGACGGCTTCGGTACGGACACAAATGTCATCCTCATCGCCGCCACCAATCGCCCGGATATTCTCGACCCGGCCCTTCTGCGCCCTGGCCGCTTCGACCGCCGGGTGACAATGGATCGCCCTGATTTGAGCGGACGTAGGGCTATTCTCGATGTCCACGTCAAAGGCAAGCCCCTGGCTCCGGATGTGGAATTGGACCTGATCGCCCGCCAGACTCCGGGTTTTGTGGGCGCGGATATCGAAAATCTGGTCAACGAAGCCGCCATTCTGGCCGCCCGGCGCAACCGGCGCTCCATCACAATGGCCGATATGCAGGAATCTATCGAGCGTATCGCGATGGGTGGCCCCGAACGGCGTAGCCGTCTGATGAATAGCAAAGAGCGGGAGATCGTAGCCTTTCACGAGGCGGGCCATGCGATTGTGATCCATCTTGTCAAAAATGCGGACCCTCTGCGTAAAATAACAATTGTGCCCCGGGGCGATACTTTGGGGCTTACCCTCTACGCGCCCGAGGCAGATCGAATGCTCTACTCCCGCTCCTATTTCATCGACCGCATCGCCTGCGCGTTGGGGGGGCGGGTGGCTGAAGAATTGGTTTTTGGCGATATTACCAACGGTGCTGGCGGCGATATCCAGCGGATCACCAAGACTGCCCGCTCGATGGTAACCCGCTTTGGGATGAGCGAAAAGCTGGGCCCCCTGCAATTTGGCCGTCAGAACGAGAATCTCTTTCTGGGCCGGGAAATCTCTGAGCAACGGGATTACAGCGAAGAAGTCGCCGAACAGGTGGATTCGGAAGTGCGCCGGATCGTCGATGAAGCCTATCAGCGGGTGCGGGCAATGTTGCGCACCCACCGCGCCCAGCTACAAGCAGTGGCCCAGGCCCTGCTGATCCAGGAGACACTCCTGGCAGAAGAATTTGTGGCTATCTTTGAGGGTACGCTTGCTGTGGACGAACTGGTGGATCCCCTGGCTGCCCAGCCCGCGTAGCCAGGGCGTTGAACGGGCGGACAGAGCAGGAAAAGCCTGCCGAAAGCTGCTCCTGTCTCCGGTACCCGGCCAAACTCGCACAACCCCCCGCTTTCTGCTACACTCCTTCTTGCATCTCTCGATCCTCTGCAAGAAGGAGTGTATACATATGAAATCCAATTTCCAACACGTCAACTATCTCTGGGACGACGCCACCGCGGACAAACTCGACCCGGTGGATCGTCTCGTCTACCGTTCCAATATCCTGGGCGCGGACCAGCGCATCACCAACACCGGCGGCGGCAATACATCCAGCAAAGTGAGGATGGCCGATCCCCTGACCGGCGAAGAAGTCGAAGTGATGTGGGTCAAAGGCTCCGGTGGCGACCTGCGCACCTCCAAACGGGCCAACTTTGCCAGCCTCTATATGGACAAATTACGCAGCCTCCAGGCCATCTACGACCGGGCCGCAGAGAAGGGGGTTAAGACCGCCATCGAAGATGAGATGGTGGCCCTCTACACCCACTGCGTCTATAACCTCAACCCCCGGGCCACTTCCATCGACACCCCCCTCCACTCTTTTATTCCTGCCGCCCACGTGGACCACACCCATCCCAACGCGGTTATCGCCATTGCCGCGGCCAGGAATTCCGAGGCACTGACCGCGGAAATTTTCGGCGACGAGATCGGCTGGGTGGGCTGGCAGCGCCCCGGCTACGATTTGGGGCTGGTGATGGGCGATCTGGCCCGACAGAACCCTACCTATCGGGGACTGGTGATGGGCGGCCACGGGCTGATCAACTGGGCCGACGACGACAAGCAGTGCTACGAACTCTCCCTGGAAATCATCGAAAAGGCCGCCCAATACATCGCCAGTCGGGACAAGGGCGTTCAGACTTTTGGAGGGCAAAAATACGCGGCTTTGGCCGACGCGGAGCGGGACAGCCTGTTGGTGGCACTCCTGCCCCGGCTGCGCGGGCTGGTCAGCCAGCAGAACCGCCCTTCGACAGGCTCAGGACATCGCTTCATTGCCACTGTACAGAGCGACCCGACGATTCTCGAATTTGTCAACAGCCACGACGCGGCCCGTCTGGCCGAGTTAGGCACCTCCTGCCCAGACCACTTTCTGCGCACAAAAATCAAGCCGCTCTACGTGGATTGGAATCCCCAGAGCGAAGATTTGGCCGGATTGTTGGCAAAGCTGGAAAGCGGGCTGGCCCAATACCGGCTGGACTACACCGCCTATTACGCGGCCTGCAAGCACCCCAATTCCCCGGCTATGCGCGACCCCAACCCGACGGTCATCCTCATCCCCGGCGTGGGGATGGTGGCCTGGGGCAAGAACAAAAGCGAGAGCCGGGTCACCGCCGAATTCTACAACTGCGCGGTGGAAGTGATGCGGGGTGCGGAGGCTATGGACGAGTACACCGCCCTCCCCGCCCAGGAAGCCTTCGACATCGAATACTGGCTGCTGGAAGAGGCGAAACTGCGTCGTATGCCCCCGGAGCAGGAGCTGGCCCGCAACGTCGCCCTGGTAGTGGGCGCGGGCAGCGGCATCGGCAAGGAGGTGGCCCACCGCCTGGCAAAGGAGGGCGCGCACGTCGTCTGTGCGGATTTGAGCACCGACGCCGCTCAGACCACCGCCGATGAACTGACCGCCATTTACGGTCTGGGTATCGGCGTGGCCGGCACGGGTATCGCCGCCTGCGGCCCTGCCATCGGTCTGGGCGTCAACATCACCGACCGGGCCAGCGTACGGGCGATGCTGGATCAGGTGGTGCTGGCCTACGGCGGCATCGACAATCTGGTGGTCACCGCCGGCATCTTCTTCCCGCCCGACACGACCGGCCACATCCCCGACGACAAATGGGGGCTGACCTTCGCCGTCAATGTGACCGGCGGCTATATTGTGGCCGACGAAGCCCGCAAAATCTGGGAGGCGCAAGGGCTGCCCGGCACGCTGGTGCTGACGACCAGCGTCAACGGCGTGGTGGCCAAGAAGGGGTCTCTGGCCTACGACACCAGCAAAGCCGCAGCCAATCATCTGGTGCGGGAGTTGGCGATTGAACTGTCACCGCTGGTGCGGGTCAACGGGCTGGCCCCGGCCACCGTCGTCAAAGGCAGCGCAATGTTCCCCCGGGATCGGGTGATCAGCTCCCTGGCAAAATACAATCTGCCCTATGACACGTCCGAAGAGACCGAAGCCCTGCGCAACCGGCTGGCCGAGTTCTACGCCCAGCGCACCCTGACCCGTGCCCCCATCACCCCGGAGGACCAGGCGGAAGCGGCTTGGCTGCTCACCAGCAGAGCTTTGAGCAAGACCAGCGGCCAGATTCTCAGCGTGGACGGCGGCCTGCACGAAGCCTTCCTGCGTTAGCCGCTTGCCGGAGTAGCACAGTATAGAACGCGGATGGAGCGGAAAGTACGGAAAAAGTGTACTGATCAACGAGATGATAAAATGTAGGTGCGGTTTG
>JAHDWH010000346.1 GCA_023384455.1 Caldilineaceae bacterium
TGGGGGAGGAGTCGCTCCACTTCCCTCCCTGGAATGGGGAGGGGTAGGGTGGGGTAGCTGAACAGATACGACGGCCCCGCTCTATTCCTCGGCGCTGGCCGGGGCTGCTTCGCTGGTGGACCACTCGACAGGGATGGGTTCCGGCTCCTGGCGGATAAAGAGCAGATCGTCCTTGCCCTCGGCGTCCGGGCCGAAGTCGATCACCACCAGATCCCCGGTCTGATAATCTCCCCGCAACATTCGTTTGCTCAGTTCAGTCTCCACCCGGCGCTGAAGCAGGCGGCGCAGCGGCCGCGCCCCATATTCCGGGTTGAAACCGATCTCGGCCAGGTGGGCCGCGGCCCCATCGGTCAGCTCCACGCCGACGCCCATCTCGTCCATACGGGTCACAATCTCCTGCATCAGAATCCGCACAATCTCCGGCACATTTGATTTACTCAGCGCGTCAAAGACAACCGTTTCGTCGATGCGGTTGAGAAATTCGGGGCGGAACAACCGTTTGAGTTGCTTGCTGTACTCGTGGGAAGCGATGGCGTTTTCGTCCAGTTCAGGCGTGGAGAAACCCAGCGGGCTGCGTTTGATGGCCTCGGCCCCCACATTGCTGGTCATAATAATCACTGTATTGCGAAAATCGACTGTGCGTCCCTGGCCGTCGGTCATGCGCCCGTCGTCCATCACTTGCAGCAGCGCGTTCCAGACCTCCGGGTGGGCCTTCTCGATTTCGTCAAAGAGAATCACCCGATAGGGGCGGCGACGCACTGCTTCGGTGAGCTGGCCGCCCTGATCGTAACCCACATAGCCGGGAGGCGCACCGAAGAGACGGCTGACCGTATGCCCTTCCCGATATTCGCTCATATCCACCCGCAAGAGCGCGTCCTCGTCGTCAAAGAGGAAGGCTGCCAATGTTTTTGCCAGTTCGGTCTTGCCCACACCCGTCGGCCCCAGAAAGAGGAATGTGCCGATGGGCCGTTTGGGGTCTTTCAGCCCGCTGCGCGCCCGGCGAATGGCATCGCTCACCACTTCGATGGCCGCATTTTGACCGACCACCCGCCGGTGCAGATGATCTTCCATACGCAAGAGCTTTTCGGTCTCTTCTTCCAGCAGATTCATGGCCGGGATGCCTGTCCAGCTCTGCACAACCTGGGCCACATCTGTGGCATCCACCACATCGTCCAGGTTGGATTCAGCTTTCCAGCTTTTCAACCCGGCCTTGAATTCTTCTTTGAAGCGCACCAGTTCGGTCTTCACCTGGGCGGCTTTCTCATAATCTCTGTCAGCCCAGGCCACCTCTTCTTCGGAGGCCAAATCATTAATGCGCGCCTTCTGCTCTTTCAGATTGGCAGGCATAGAATACATAGCCACCCGCAGTTTGGCCGCGGCTTCGTCGATCAGATCGACGGCTTTGTCGGGCAATTTACGCTCCGTTACATAGCGTTCGCCCAGCCGCACAGCCTGCTCCAACGCTTCGTCGGTATAGGTAATGCCGTGATGATCCTCGTAGCGGGTGCGCAGGCCGCGCAGGATTTCGATGCTGTCGGCGATGCTCGGCTCATCCACATAGACCGGGGCAAAGCGCCGCTCCAACGCCGCGTCCTTTTCGATACTCTTGCGGTATTCGTCCAGAGTCGTCGCGCCGATGCAGTGAAGCTCTCCCCGGGCCAGGGCTGGCTTGAGCATATTGCTGGCGTCCAGGGCGCCGGCCGCGTTGCCCGCACCCACAACCGTATGCAGTTCGTCGATAAAGAGCAGAATCTCGCCGTCACTTTTACGGATTTCGTCGAGACAGGCTTTCAGCCGCTCCTCAAACTCTCCCCGGAAGCGGGTCCCCGCCAACATTGCGGCCAGGTCCAGGGAGATGACCCGTTTGCCCGATAGAATTTCCGGCACGTCGTCGTCGGCGATGCGCTGGGCCAGCCCTTCGATGATAGCCGTCTTGCCCACGCCAGCCTCGCCGATCAGCACTGGGTTGTTCTTTGTGCGCCGACAGAGCACCTGCATCAGACGCAGTATCTCCTGTTCCCGGCCTATCACCGGGTCCAGTTTGCCCTCCAGAGCCACGGCGGTCAGGTCCCGGCCATATTTCTCCAGCACCTGGTATTTGCTTTCGGCGTTGGGTTCCGTCACCTTTTGCCCGCCGCGCAACTCCTCCACAGCCGCGTAGAGCCGATCTTTGCTCACGCCTGCGTCGCGCAGAATGTTGGCCGCCGGGGTATTGCGTTCGCTGGCGATAGCCAGGAAGATATGCTCGGTGCTGATGTATTCGTCCTGAAGTTTGTTGGCCTCTTCGTTGGCCACATCCATCACCCGTTTGAGCCGGGGCGTGATAAAGACCTGGGCCGTTGCCATTCCGCCATAGGGGGCATTGCTGGATTTGGGCGCGGCTTCCAGGGTGGCTTCCAGCTTGCGGGCCACCACTTCGACGGTTGCGCCCAGCTTTTCCAGCAGTTGGGGCACAGTGCCCCCCTTCTGCTGGACCAGTGCCAGGAAGATATGTTCGGTGTCCACTTGGGAATGTTTGTAATGCTGAAGGATTTCCAGGGAGCGCATGGCGGCTTCCTGGGCTTTCTGGGTAAATCGGTCAAAGCGCATCATAAGGGGCGACTTTACTCCTCTGCAAAATACCGGGGTCGGAACTCCGAGTCGGTGTGAAAAGCCCTGGATCGTCTATTATCTGTGTAAGAACGCAAGGACAGCTAATTTAGTATGCCCTATTTCCATTAGATTCACACAGGCAAAATGTTAGAGAATTGTTGCAAGTTGCAAAATTGCAGGTTACGGGTGTCCAGAAATGACTGTTCAATACCGGGTCAACGCACCGATCTTTCCGTTTTTCGCCAGAGCCGGATGATCGGCAAGAACAGTGACATCGACGCCGTTGAGAAGGGAGCGGCGCAGCACGCTGTCTACGGCATCGGGCAGGCGCTCTAACTCTTCGTTGCTGCCCGTGGCCTGGGCTTCTTCCTCGGAAAGCACGACGAAGCCGCTCTCTTTGAAACGAAAGGCTGGCTGGGAAAATCCCGTCAGCACGACTACGGCCTGTGCCCGGCCTGTCTGTACGGCGTTCAGTGTTCCGGCCAATCCCAAAACCCCGTTTCCCTCTTTGTGCGCGGCTGTTACAATGGCATCGGCCAGATCGTCCCCAGCCTTTTCTGCCTCCTGTCGGGCCAGGTCCGACGCCCGCTGCTGAAGTTCGCCAGGGCTGGCGTTGGCGTCCGCGCTGATCTCTCCGATGACCATTGCCTTCAGCCGGTGGCTGAGAAGCTCCCGAAAGCGGGCCACGTTCTTCTCGGTTCCGGCCAGAATCAGCCGCCGGATATCGGATCGACGATAAAACGCCTCGGCCAGTTCCGCGGCGTCTTGCAGATTCTGCCGGGCGGTCTCGGTTTCGTGGCGCTGGTAGCGCTGCGCGGCCCAGCCGCCGGCGCGGTGCATATGCACTTCTTCGCCCAGAAAGCCTTCGGCCGCCGCCAGATAACCCATATGAAAGAGATAGAGCCGGGCCCCCATTTGGTCAGCGTGTACGACACCCAGCCGGGCGTAGCTGTCCAATAGGGTGGCGAGTTGGTGGACGTAGGGCCGAAAGCTGACAAATACGCTGTCCTCCACGGGAACCGGCAGGCTTTCGACCCACCAGAAATCCTGGGCTGCGCAACTGAAGAGAATCAGCCCCCGGCCCTGCCAGTTGTAGCCCAACTCGACATAATTCTGGATTCTGCGCAGGTCTTCCGGCTCTGCGCCCTGGGCCTTGTCCAAAAGGGCACGCAGGGCCAGTTTGTACTTTTCTGAGGCGCGGCGATGGGGATCGACATTGAGGTAGATACTCAGGACGGGATGGTGACGACTCTCGAACTCAACTGCTTGACGAATAGCCAGATCGGTAAGCATAGCTCCTCCTGGGAATCATAGAAACAGTCGTTGCTTGTCGGTTGTCAGCGCTCTTGCCGAGAGCGTTGACAGGCAGAACAACCGGGGACAAGCCCTGTATACACAGTAGCATTGCCCCGGTGGAATGTCAATACGATCTGATTTCTGGAACGCGCCCGGCCTTTTCCCGCGATGGACATCCCGGCCCTCTGGCGGTATGATATAGGCCAGTGAATACTCACCCGCCGGGAGGCAGCCAATGACAGAACCTACCAATCCCATCGACTGGCGCGCCAATGGGGTGCGGGTGGTGCGTGGGGATCAGTTGGACACGAACACCCCCCAGACACCGGGGATGAACCGGGCCGCGGCCATCACCCACGCCACTGCCGGGGCACAGAAGCTCTGGGCCGGGACAGTTGTGATCCATCCCGACGCCAAGACGGGCGCGCACCATCACGGCAGCCTGGAAAGCGTGATTTATGTGGTGAGTGGGCGGGCACGGATGCGCTGGGGTGAGCGGCTGGAGTACGTGGCCGAGGCCGCTCCCGGTGACTTTATTTTCGTGCCCCCTTTTGTGCCCCATCAGGAGATCAACGCCCTGGCCCACGAACCCCTCTCCTGTGTGCTTGTGCGCAGCGATCAGACGCCAGTCGTCGTCAACCTGGACATTCCCACCGTCGAAGAACCCGAAGCAGTCTATTGGATCGACCCAATTCATTCAGGGGGTGGGGAGTAGGGATTGGGGACTGGGGATTGGGGATTGGGGATTAGGCATACCATACCCACAACACCGGACCCCAAACCCCCCACAA
>JAHDWH010000347.1 GCA_023384455.1 Caldilineaceae bacterium
TTTCCGTACTTTCTGCTCAATCCGCGTTCTATTCTGTGCTACTCCGACAGGCTGCTAGGGAGGGAACCGGATCGACTCCTCCCCCATCGTGGGGGAGGTTGGGAGGGGGTGAGCAGTTACATTTGCCAAATGCCAGGGACCTCACGCAGATAACTTTCGGGATTGACCGGTGTTGCCGGGATGGGAGGAATGGAGAAAGAGCCGGCTCTGTCCCATTTCCCGCAGCGCTTCGTGCAGCAGACTGGTCTCGCCAATGGCAGGGAAAGTTTCGGGTGGCAAAACCGCATGGACGATACTATTCTGGCTGCCAAATTCGTTGGTTGCCCAGCCGTCAGCGTGAAAGTCAGTTTGCCAGTGCCCGTCTACTAGATAGCGGAACTCGTAGTGACCGCCCGCGGCCAGATCGACTATCGCCTGCCATACCCCGTCTCTGCTCTGGGCAAAGGGCATAACGGAACGGCTCCAATCGTTAAAATCCCCAACCAAAAAAATACGGTCTGCCCAGACGCAGGCAGGCAGTTCAAAGAATACCCGGACACAACCAGCTTTGGGTGAAACTGTTTTGCGAATCATAGGGGCCACTCCTTGCATACCGGCCTGGACATACCAGGCGGATGATCCCAACCGCGATGGCGGGATACCGTTAATATACCGCATTTAACCTGTGGGTTCAAAAAAATCGCGTTACAAAAAGCGCTGAAACTGTTCAGCCACCCTACCCCGCCCCATTCCAGGGAGGAAACTGAATCGACTCCTCCCCCACAGTGGGGGAGGTTGGGTGGGGGTGAGCAGTTACAAAGCGCTGAAAAATCGGGATGATCTCGTTGGCAAGTTGCGTAAGGAGAGCTTGCGCAACTTGCTGGGGGATGGCCTAATTATCCCATATCTTTGTGCCTGGGGCTGTAAGCCAATCAACGGAAGCCAAGAAATGAACGACTGCCAGCCACCCGGTTAGGGCATCTGGGCAGCAGGAAAGTAGTATCAATAGAGTACAACCAGCATCACACCGGGCTGCACTGCGCACGGTACTTCATTCATTCGATGAGAAGCGTTGACTATGAAATTATGGAAGGTTTTTACCAACGGTCTGGCCTGGCTGGGTCGGGGAATCGGGCGCATCTGGCGCTGGCTCGTCTATGGGATACTCAACACACGGCGGCGGCTGGCCCGGCGCAAATGGGCCGATTACGTACTCTTTGAGATCGACGGCGAAATCCTGGAGCGTATCCCCAGCCAGCCCTGGTACTATTCGCTGCTTCCTTTTGGAGAGCAGCCCCTCTCGCTGGAAGCGCTCTCTTCCGCCCTGCGAGCCATCGCAGCCGACCCGGATGTCTACGGCGTGCTCTTTCTGGTGCGGGGCGCGCAGATCAGCCTGGCCCAAAGCCAGAGCCTGGCCGCCCTCTTCGAGCGCTTCCGCGGCTGGGATGCCCAGGAGAACGGCAGCAATCGGGTCATCGAGAAGGATGTGGTTGTCCATCTGGAAAGCGCCACCAACGCTTCTTATGTATTGGCCGCGGCCGCCAACCGCATACTGATGCCCCCCGTGGCTGAGTGGAATGTGTTGGGCCTGCACACCGAACCCACATTCCTGGCCGATACCCTGGCCAAAGTGGGCGTTCAGGCGGACGTCGTACGCATCGCCCCCTGGAAGACAGCCTATGACAGGCTCAGCCGGACCGATATGAGCGAGGCCGACCGGGAGCAGACCAATCGATTGCTCGACGGCTGGTTCGAGTCGATGGTAGCAGCCATCAGTCGCGGCCGGGTCTTGGGCGAAAATCAGGTCCGCTCGCTCATCGATCAGGCACCCCTGAACGCGCCCGACGCCCTGGACAAGACACTCATCGACGGTCTGGCCTACGAAGACGAATTGCCGGGCCTGTTGAGCATAGGCCAGCGGGAGGCCCGGCTGCGTCCCTACCATCAGGCCCGCCCCTATCTCAAACGCAAGCACCGCCCCACCCGCCCCCAGACGATTGGCGTCATCAGCCTGTCAGGGACAATCCTGACGGGCAAGAGCCGCCAATTCCCGGCCAGTCTGCCCATTCTGGGCGACAGCACCATCGGCAGCGCCACTGTGCAGCAATTGGCCCGGACCGCGGCAACTGACGACTCCCTGGCCGCAGTGGTTCTGCACATCGATTCGGGCGGCGGGTCGGCCCTGGCCAGCGATCTGATGTGGCGGGAGCTTTCTTTGCTGGCCCGCAAAAAGCCGGTGGTGGCCTATTTGGGGGATGTGGCAGCCAGCGGGGGCTATTATATTGCCCTGGCCGGGCAAGAGATCATCTGCCAGCCGGCCACCCTCACCGGCAGCATTGGTGTCATCACCGCCAAACTGCTCACCAGCGAGATTTATCACAAGGCCGGCGCCAACCGCTACTCCCTGCGCCGGGGCAAAAATGCGGACATTTACGCGGACAGCCGCCCCTGGCGGGGTGAACAGCGGGACAAAATCGAAGACGCCATCGCCTCCATCTACCAGACCTTCAAAGATCGGGTGGGGGAAAGCCGCAAACTGAACAGCGACCGGCTGGAAGAAGTAGCTGGCGGCCGGGTGTGGACCGGCCAACAGGCTCTGGAGAACGGTCTGGTAGATAGGCTGGGCGATTTTGCCACAGCCGTGGAGCGGGCCTGCCATCTGGCCGGTCTGCCCGCCGATGGCAGTGTGGCAACTTCGCCGGTAGAAATCGATACACCCCGGATGCCCCTCTCGGCCAAAGAGTGGGGGGCCGCCCAAAAACGGCTCTCTGCCCAGGAGATGACCGATTTTATCTTTGCCCTATTGGGTCGGGATTGGTCCGCGCTGCTGGGGCAGGATCGCCTCTGGCTGCTGGCTGACGGTTTGCCCAAAATCCGCAGGTAATCGTCACCCCCACCCAACCTCCCGCAGCGGGGGAAGGGTCGATCCAGTTTCCTCCCTGGAATGGGGAGGGGTAGGGTGGGGTGGCTGAGCAGGTAATCATCTATTACAGGAGAACTCTATGCTGGATGTCTACACAATTCGCAAGCAATTCCCCGCCCTGCACGAAGAATACAACGGTCGGACGGCCACTTTCTTCGACAACCCCGGCGGCACACAGGTCCACGGCACAGTCATCCGGGCAATGGTGGATTATCTGACCCGGCGCAACTCCAACACCCACGGCGGTTTCGAGACCAGCCTGCGCACGGACGCGGTGATCGCCGAGGCCCATCAGGCCGTGGCCGATCTCCTGGGCTGTGACGGGGATGAAGTGGTCTTCGGCAATAATATGACCAGCCTGACCTTCCATCTGAGCCGTTCCCTGGCCCGGGAGTTTCGCCCCGGCGACGAGCTTGTGCTCACCCGTCTGGATCACGACGCCAATGTGATGCCCTGGGCCCTGGCCGCAGAGGAGCGGGGCGCGACTGTCCAGTGGGTGGATATTGACCTGGAAACGGGCACGCTGGATATGGAAGATTTCCGGCGCAAAATCACCCCCCGCACAAAATTGGTGGCGGTTGGCTATGCCAGCAATGCCCTGGGGACTATCAACGACGTGGCGACGGTGGTAGCCTGGGCAAAAGAGGTGGGGGCCTACAGCTTTATCGACGCGGTGCAGTATGCGCCCCACGGGCTGATCGACGTGCGGGCACTGGGCTGCGATTTCCTGGCCTGCTCCGCCTACAAATTTTTCGGTCCTCACGCCGGCCATCTCTACGGCAAGCGGGAACATCTGAGCCGTCTGCAGGCCTATCGGGTGCGTCCGGCCGGCGAGGAGCTGCCCGGCAAATGGGAGACGGGCACCCAGAATCACGAGGGGATGGCTGGCGTCACCGCCGCCATCGACTATCTGGCCGGGCTGGGCGTAGAGTATGGGATGGCGCGCAGCGGTGACAGCCGCCGGGCAAAACTGATCGCTGCCTGGCCTGTGATCCAGGCCTATGAGGAGCGGCTGTTGGCCCGGCTGCTGGGCGGTCTGTTGGCAATCCCCGGTGTGCGGGTCTATGGCCTGACAGAGCGGGACGACTGGCAGCGACGGGTGGCGACCGTTGCCCTGCGCAAGACAGGCACAACCCCCGCGCACTTGGCAAAGGCGCTGGCGGATCAGAATATCTTTGCCTGGCACGGCAATTTCTATGCCCTGTCGGTCAGCGAACGAATGGGCGTAGAGCAGAGCGGCGGTTTCCTGCGCCTGGGGCTGGCCCATTACAACACAGAAGAGGAGATCGACCGCTGTCTGGCGGTTCTGGACCGGAGTTAGTACGAGCCTGTTCAATAATTCAAGCTCTGAGCGCGCGGCTTTGTAACCACGGAAAACACAGAACAGACGGAAAATTCTCTTTCGGCTTTCTTCTGTGTATTCCGTCTTTTCTGTGGTCAGATCAAGAGCCTGTTCAATAATTCAGGCTCTGAGCGCGCAGCTTTGTGACCACGGAAAACACAGAACAGACGGAAAATTCTCTTTCGGCTTTTCTTCTGTGTATTCCGTGTTTTCTGTGGTCAGCTCAAGAGCCTGTTCAATAATTCAGGCTCTGAGCGCGCAGCTTTGTGACCACGGAAAACACAGAACAGTTTTCCATGCGCTGTCGTGCGCCACGGGGGATGAAAATTTTGTATACACGGATCGGAAGGAACACAGATTTTTATTAATCCGTGTTCTTTTTCATCCGTGTATACAAGCCTATTTTCA
>JAHDWH010000348.1 GCA_023384455.1 Caldilineaceae bacterium
CCAATCCCAATTCGTCTCCTGCGGGGCCATCCAGTGCGGCTACTGCACCCCCGCCCAATTGCTGGCCAGCCAGAAGCTCCTGGACGAGAACCCGAATCCGTCGGAAGGGCAGGTGCGGGAGGCGATTGCGGGCGTCCTCTGCCGCTGCACGGGCTACACAAAGCCGGTGCAGGCGGTCCTGCGTGCCGCGGCGCAGATAAGGGGAGAGACACTCGATCCACTGGAAATTGACGTGCGGGACGCGCCCGGCGGCTTCGAGTGGCCCGCGTCGGGCGGCGATTACTCCCCCGACGACCGCTCTGGCCCAGGCGAAGACGGCGGCGTGGAGACCCAGACCCGCACCCGCACTGTCCCCGTGACCGTCGCGCAGCCCCAGACGCAAGTGGTCAACAAACCGGAGCCGAAGGTGGACGGGGTGAAGCTGGTGAAGGGGCGGGCCGTCTTCGCCGACGACGTGGAGATGCCGGGTATACTCCACGGCGGTCTGCTCACCAGCCCCCACGCCCACGCCCGCATCGTCAGCATTGACAAAAGCGCGGCAGAGAATCTGCCCGGTGTCCACGCTGTGCTCACCCATCTGGACGTGCCCCGGGTCATCTATGCCAGTGGCGGCCAGAGCTATCCCCAGCCGCCCCCCTACGATCAGGTCAGCCTGGACAGCAAAGTGCGTTATGTGGGCGACCGGGTGGCCGTCGTCGCCGCGGAGACGCCGGAAACGGTGCAGCAGGCGTTGGAGCTGATTCGGGTGGAGTACGAAATCCTGCCCGCGGTCTTCACCCCGGAGGAGGCGATGGCGGACGGCGCGCCCGTCATCCACGACGAAGCGGACGCGGTGAAGATTCACGACGCGGCCCGCAATATCGCCGTCAAATTGCACGTGGAACACAGTGACGTGGACGCCGCGCTTGCCAACGCCCATTTTGTCTACGAGAGCGAATACCGGGTGCATCAGGTGCAGCAGGCCAGCATCGAATCCCACATCGTCATCACCCACTGGGACGAGGACGACCGGCTGGTCATCCGCACCAGCACGCAGGTTCCCTTCCACGTGCGCCGGATGATCGCGCCGCTGATCGGCCTGCCTGTGCGCCGCATCCGCGTCGTCAAACCGCGCATCGGTGGCGGCTTTGGCGGCAAGCAGGAGATGCTGATCGAAGACCTCTGCGCCCACCTGACCATCGCCACCGGTCGCCCGGTCAAGTTCGAGTACACCCGCCAGCAGGAGTTCAGCAGCGCCCGCACCCGCCACCCGCAGACGTTGCGCTTCCGCTCCGGCGTGGACGAGAACGGCAAACTCCTGGGCATGGACCTCCACGTCCTGGCCGAAGCCGGGGCCTACGGAACCCACGGGCTGACTGTCCAGATGGTCACCGGCTTCCGCGCCCTCAGCACCTATTGGCTGCCCGCGGCCCGCTTCGACTGCGATGTGGTCTATACCAACAAACCTGTGCCCGGCGCCTTCCGGGGCTACGGCGCGCCCCAGGCCCTCTTTGGCCTGGAGCAGCATATGGAGGAGATCGCCCTGGCGATGGACTGGGACCCGGTGGAATTCAAGCGCAAAAATTGGGTCAAAATCGGCCAGAATCTACCGATGGCCGAGGCGATGGGGGAAGGGCGGGAAGGCTTCGCCCAGATTGTCCAGAGCAGCGGCCTGGAGGAGTGCGTGACCCTGGGCGCGGAGGCCATCGGCTGGGAGCGGCGCAACGACCCAGCCTGGAAGTCACCCGCTGACCGGCCCCACATCCGCCGGGGGATGGGGATGGCCGTCTGTATGCACGGCACAGGCATCGCCGGGCTGGATATGGGCGCGGCCAGCATCAAACTCAACGACGACGGCAGCTTCAATCTGCTGATGGGGGCCACCGACTTGGGGACCGGCTCGGACACCGTCCTGGCCCAGATCGCAGCCGAAACCCTGGGCGTGGAACTGGACAAAATCGTCGTACACAGCAGCGACACCGACTTCACCCCCTTCGACACGGGCGCCTATGCCAGCAGCACCACCTACATTTCCGGCGGCGCGGTGATGAAAGCCGCCGAGGATGTGGCCGCGCAGATCTGCCGCCACGCCGCCCGCCACTTCTTCGACGGCATCGATCCGGAGCGCTTGCATTTGGAAAGGGGTGCTGTCGTCGGCCCACAGGGGCGTTCCATCCCCCTGGAAACCGTCGCCCTGCACAGCACCCACCAGGCCGAGCAGCATCAAATTATGGCGACCGCCAGCCATATGAGCTACGTCAGCCCGCCCCCCTTCGCCGCCCAGTACGCCAGCGTGGAGGTGGACATCCAGACCGGCCAGGTCACCGCCCAGCAGGTGGTGATGGCCGTGGACTGCGGCGTCGCCATCAACCCGGTCACCGCCAGCGGGCAGGTGGAGGGCGGAATGGTGCAGGCCCTGGGCTACGCGCTGAGCGAGGAGATGCCCTATGACGAAAACGGGAAATTGGAGATTGACCGATTCGGCGACTACCGCATCTTCTCCGCCGACGAAGTGCCGGAACTCGGGGTGATTCTGGTGCAGACGTATGAGCCGTCGGGTCCCTACGGGGCGAAGGCGGTGGCGGAAATCCCCATGGACGGGATGGCCCCAGCCATTGCCAGCGCGATTTTCGACGCGACGGGGGTGCGGTTGCGGGAGATTCCGTTTACGCCGGAGCGGGTGTGGCGGGGGTTGAAGGGACAGTCTTTGAAGAATTAGGTCAGGTTGAAAGCCAATAGCGAAGGAGGATGTTATGGGCAAGAGAACAGAAGGTGTATACCAGCTCGTTCAAGCTGCGATGAGATACATTGCACAGCCCTGTGGAGAAGATGTAATTCTTGAAGTTTGCCTGATAATTGAGCATAACGCAGTTTTACGACAGCGTTATGATGAGCTTGGTGAAGAGCTTCGCCCTTGGGTTGTGAATAACTGGATTGGTCAATACACAAAACAATTGGCTGGGATGGAGACGATTCGCCAAGTGGATACCAAAAAAAGTGGACTGATTACATCCTACACAAAACTCCGCCGATAGGTCTTGGCGAGGTCCGGAGTAGTATGTAATCGTGTATATCCTTTCCATCCGTACAAACCCCTGTGCTTCTGATTGTTGTGAGAAAGAGAGCGAGAAATGGCAGTCGCAATGCCGGTCTATCAGGAAATCGTGGAATTCATCGCAGCGGGCACAACGCCCAGCAGCGTAGTCGCCTATCGCCCTTCCGAAGCAGCCAAAATGCGTGTAGAGGAGTTGATTGGCCGGGAGAAGTCTGATGGACTCAGCGCCGAAGAAACGGTCGAGTTGGAGCATTATATGCAGTTGGAACATCTGATGCGGTTGGCAAAGGCGCGGGCGTGGCGGATTCTGAGCGATGAGTAGCGCCTATATTTCTGCTGAACTGCGTCAACAGGTGGCCGAGCGGGCCTATTTTGTCTGCGAGTATTGTCTGATCCACACGGACGACACCCATTTCGGCTGTCAGATAGACCACATTATCAGCGAGAAGCACGGCGGTCTCACCGAGCCTGAAAATCTGGCCTACGCCTGTGCTTTCTGCAATCGTTTCAAAGGCAGCGATGTGGGGTCGATAGACTGGGAAAGCGGGGAATTCGTGCGTTTCTACAATCCCCGAATCGACCGTTGGCGCGATCATTTTGAACTGAGCGGGATCAGAATCATCCCTGCGAGTGGGATTGGCCGGGTAACCGTTCGTCTTCTACAAATAAATCACATTGACCGACTGATTGAGCGTCAGGAGCTTGCGGAGAGTAAGCGATTTCTGACACCGGAGGCTATTGCTTATTTGACGGGCAGAGCGCAGGGGTAATCTCGAAAAGCTCGATTTTCGAGGCTACAGGTGTTCGTCTGCGGGGGAGGGGTGCCATTCACGCCGGAGCGGGTGTGGCGGGGATTGGGGAAGTGAAGGGAGGAAGGGATGACAGGAACTCTCCGAACGATCCGTGAAAATCCGTTCTATCCGTGGGAATCCGTGTACTTTTTTATTTGTTTGGGAGGTGAATATGCTTTCTGAAACTGTTATTTTGCGGCCTGATCTGCGCCAAACATTGACGCAGCGGGCAGCGCAGGAGAAAAAAAGTGTAGATGAATTGGTCAATGAGGCCATCGACTTCTTTTTGCAGGAGCGGCAGCGGGAGAAACTCGACCTCGAGATTACGGCCTATACTCAAATGCACCTGGAATTGTGGCGTACCCGGCCAGGGCAATGGGTAGCCTTCCACAACCAGGAGTTGATCGATTCCGATACGGAACAGGCAGCGCTCTATCGACGCATACGCGAAAAATATGGGCGCACGGCTGTGCTGATTCGACAGGTCCGGCGGGAAGCGGTGGAAGAACTGTGGGTGCGCACGCCGAGCACAGGCAGGATCGCCTTATGAGATTCCCCTACGATTCCAATTATTTTCCACCTGCACCCTTTGTCGATATCCATTTGGGGCCACCCGAACAGTCCTTCCTCGTCGGGCCGCTGCCCGCATTCGTAGACAGCGGCGCGGACGCTACGATTGTGCCTATCCGTTACGTTCGACTGTTGCAGACCCAAGCCGACGATCGCAAGTTTCTGCGCAGCCAATGGGGAGAAGGTAGGATTGCACGATAGCGTGATAGATGGACAAGCGAGGGGAAGCGAAGCATAACCCCTTGA
>JAHDWH010000020.1:0-5392 GCA_023384455.1 Caldilineaceae bacterium
CACGTGCTGGTGTTGTAATCCATGCTGACTGCTTTTTTGTAATTAGAATTTTTGAGTCTCGCTATTTTTATTAAGTCCTTAGGTCTAAGATCACGTTTCACGCCTCACGTCTCTGATCGAAAGATGATTCTTTATGCCACCCAATACTCTCGTTGAACTCACCACCGACTATCCGGTGCTGCTCGAAATTCCCGTGGCCTGGGGCGATATGGACGCCTTCCAGCACGTGAACAATACAGTCTATTTTCGCTGGCTGGAGAGCGGGCGCATCGCCTATTTTACCCGAATGGCCGTGCCCGGCTTTCAGGATATGTCCGGTGTCGGCCCGATTCTGGCCTCCACCCAATGCCGCTACCGCATCCCCCTCACCTTTCCCGACACTGTGACCGTCGCCAGCCGCATCGTTGCCCTGGAAGAAGACCGCATGACGATGGAGCAGATAGTCGTCAGCCACCAGCACCGCAAAATCGCGGCCATCGGCAGCGGCGTCATCGTCACCTTCGATTACACGGCGGGTCGCAAAGCCCCGCTTCCCGATCTGGTGCGGGCCCGGGTGACCGAGATTGAGGGCAATCTGTAGTGAGCAGAGGGGAAAAGTCTGGTGGATAACTACTGGTTCGCTTTCCGAATCGACAGCGATGGGGTTGTATCTGGTCTGGGCGAATTGATTCGCCGCGCCCTGGCCCTGGACCCGATGGTCTATCGACAGGTGGCCGAGGACGGGACGGGTCTGGGTGTGGCGCTGCTGGTGGTTGCCCTGGCCGGTCTCTCCGAGGGGCTGGGCCAGAGTATTGTTCTCTTCATCAATCACATCACCCCCCGGCGATTTCTGCTCTCGCTGCTTCTCTCCGCGGCCACCCACGCGGTGGGCTATCTCTTCTGGGCCGGCACAATCTGGCTGGTGGGTATGCGGCTCTTTGGCCGCAGCGAAGAGTTCGCTGTGGTGGCCCGGGCCGTGGGGCTGGCCTATGCACCGCAACTGCTCGGCTTCTTTGTCCTCACCCCCTATCTGGGCAGTCTCTTTGCGCTGATTATCGGCGTCTGGAGTCTTTTGGCTACGGTTGTGGCGATTCAGGCCGGGCTGGGGCTAACCGTCTGGCAGGCGGCCGCGTGCAGCGCTGTGGGCTGGCTGCTGGTACAGATCGCCCGGCGCACCCTGGGCCGCCCGCTGCTGGCCTTTGAACGCTGGGCCGAGAGTCGGGCCGCGGGCGTGCCTCTGCGCTGGACAGTGGATGATCTGCGCCGTATCCGGCTGCCTGCGGATTGGTCCAGCCGTTTCCGACGCCAACGACCGGAGGGAGATGGCGATGGCTGAGCGGCTGGGCGATCTGCTGGCATTGCTGGGAATCGGGATTGTAGCTCTGCTGGCTTGGGCTGCGCTGGCCCCCTTCGAGGCCCTGGGCTGGTGGGCGGGCTGGTTCGGCTCCCACGTCTACAACGACGGCCTCTCTGTGGAACTGCCGGAAGGTAAGACGGGCGAAGATATCGACAGCTTTCTGGTCTTTCTTTCGGGCATTGCCCAGGTGGGTGGCGAAAGTCTGAGCCGTCGGGAACGGGCCTTTCTGGAAAAGTTGGATGTAAGCCTCCCGCATACAATTGTCGTCGATGACATCTTCCCCTATTCCGTCAACAACCTGCCACTGACCGGCCAGCCTGTCTTTGCCCGACTCTGGCGCTGGGCCATGCGCCGCAAATTCAGCGACAACTGGCTGGAGCGGCTGGGGGGGTATCTGATCAACCTGCGCAATATCTGGCAGGTGGGTATTTCCATCGATCACCGCTACGGCCCCATCTATAACCAGGCAATGGCCCGGGTCATTGCCCACGGACTGGCCCGCTATGGCTACGATCCGGAGAGAGCGTTACCTGTTTTTGTAGTGGGCTACAGCGGCGCGGGGCAGATTGCAGTGGGCGCGGCCCCCTATTTGCGCGAACTGATCGGCGGTGCGGTCTATGTGATTCTCCTGGGGGGCATCTACGGCAGCGATCCGGGTCTGCTGGCCGTGGACCGGGTGTATCATCTCTACGGGGAGCAGGACACCTCCCAACGGTTGACACCTCTGCTCTTTCCGGGGCGCTGGCCGCTGATGTGGTATTCGGACTGGAATCGGGCCAAAAGACAGGGGCGGATCGTCTTTCGTTCTCTGGGGCCGATGACCCACGGCGGCAACACCGGCTATATGACAACCAGCCAACGGCTATCTACAGGGCTGACCCATCAGGAAGCTACGGTGCAGGCCATCGGGGGGATTGTTCGGGAGAATCTCTAGCAGCCTGTCGGAGAGAGAAGAGATAGAACGCGGATGACGCGGAAAGGGCTGATTTTCGCGGATAAAAAAACGTAGGTGCGGTTTGTAACCGCACTTCTCCGGGTGAAAGTGCGGTTGCAAACCGCACCTACAGATTCCACAATCTTCTTGATCAGTACAAAAATCCGGTTTTTTCCGTACTTTCCGCCACATCCGCGTTCTATTCTGTGCTACTCCGACAGGCTGCTAGGCTGCTACCTCCCGGCGCAGATCGTCGATTCGTCCTGCCAGCTTCGGCTCCCGGCCAGGGCCAAGTCTGCGCAGGCGGTGTTTGCAGAAGGCCAGTTCCACTGCCGAATGCAACTGTTTGGCTCGTTGGGGATTTGTGCGGGCATTGAGCAGGGGGGAACGTCGCCATCCGCCCACCAGCGAGTCGTATTCCGCCCTGGAGAGCAGGACGCCTACTTCCTCCTTCAATTCATCCCGTAGCCAGCGCCGCTCCTGCTGCCAGGTGAGCAGCACGACCACAAAAATCAGCGCGATCCCCCCAACGGCCAATCCCAGACTGAGCACAATGCCAAAGCCGTTTACGCTGGAGATGCTGGCGCCCAGATTGTGCAGGGCGTGGGCAGCCACCGCGGCCACAAAGCCACCGGCAATCCAGAGGCGCGCCGTCTGTGGGGTGGTGGCGTGGCGGGCCATTCCCAGCCCAATGCCAAAGAGACCGGTATAGAGCGCGTGATTCAGGCCAAAGACGATGGCCCGCAGAAAGATCAGCACCGTCAGGTCCACAAAGCCGCCTTCGCTGAATGCGCCGATAAAGTAGAGAAAGTTCTCGGTCATAGCAAAGCCAAAGCCGATGAGCGCCCCGTAGGTCAGCCCATCCAGCACGCCGTCGAATTCGTGGCGCAGGAAGCGGTAGATGGCGTAGAGGGCTGCGCCTTTGGCGATCTCCTCCACGAAGGGCGCCACCAGCGCCGACTCCACAATCGCCGCGGTCAGGCTGCCCGGATCACCCACGAAGGGAATGCCGATCACCAGCTCGCCGATAAGACTGGTCACAATGGCGGGAATGGCCCCCCACAGAAAGGCCACAATCCCCATCCAGACCGGCTCCCGTTCGTAGCGGTCGGCCAGATAGAAGGCCAGGGCGTAGAAAAAAGTGGGGACGACTGCCGCGGCCAGGCTGATCAGAAGACCGATAAGGGTGGCAAGCATTGGATGTAAACTCCTTAGGATCGGGACACCGCGCCCTATCGCATATGCGGTAGTGGTTGCTGGATAACAACGGAAGACTAGCGCCGGTTGAGTAGGCGGGTGCTGTTTCCCGCCGTATCGAAACCCAGCGGGTAAACACGAAAACTCGTAGACCCGTTCGCTGGTTTCGATACGCCTCAAAGACTCGGCTACTCAACCGACGCTCACTGGTACAACCTGGCGGAAGTATCTGTGCTGATTCGGTTGCTCCCGCCGGGTCCGTGACCCAGCGCTGTTTGGTCGTACCCGCCACCGGTCACGGACCGGCGGGGAGCAGGAACCACACAAACATTTCCGCCGCGCTGCGCTAGTCCGATCCGAACGCAACACTTGTGGCTCCGCTACCTTATTCCGTAGCAGCGAGGAACTAGCGCACAAACGTTAGTCGGTCGGCCAACCAATTGAAACGCGAAACGTGAGGTGTCGTCACGTACTCTCACGTTTCAGCGCGCAAATTGTGGCTCCGCCACCGTATGTGTTACGCCTTACGCTTCACGCCGCAGATCACCCAGCGCCCCATCCACTGCCGTCAACACCCGATCCATTTCGGCTTCGGTGTGGGCCGCCGAGAAGCCGTGATGGGGTGACACCGCAAAGTAGACACCCCGGCGATAGCAGCCGTCGATAAAGGCAAACTCCCAATCCTTGCGCTTGCGGGCCGCCTGGCGATAATTCGTCACTTCGTCTGTCACGCCGAAGTACATCCCGAAGCGAGGCCCTGCGTATTGCAGACGCAGGGGGACGCCGTGCTGGTCGATGAGGGCTTGGAAGCCACTGTAAAAATGCTCGCCCACCGCGTCCAGCCGTTGGTAGAAGCCGGGCTGGCTGTACTCGCCCAGGGCAGCCAGGCTGCCCAGTACAGTCGTCGGGTGGGCCAGGTAGGTGCCGCTCATCTCCGCGTTGCCCAGGGGCCGCAGATGCTCCATCACCCGCCGCCGCCCGGTCAGCGCGCTGATGGGCATACCGCCGCCAAAGGCCTTGCCCAGCACACACAGGTCCGGCGTCACCCCCAGATATTCCTGCGCGCCCCCCGGTCCCACCCGAAAGGCGGTCAGCACTTCATCGAAGAAGAGAATCACCCCGTAACGGTCGCACAGATCCCGACAGAGCTGGACAAAGCCGGGTTTGGGCAGAATGCAGCCCTGGTCGTAGTTGATCGGTTCCATCAGCAGCACCGCGACCTCGTCGCCGTGGGCGGCGAAAGCGGCTTCCAGGGCTGCCGGATCGTTGAAGGGGACAATGACGATATTTTCCCGCACATTGAAGGGGATGCCCGCCGATTCCGGGTAGGGATGGGGCGCGCTTTCCGGCCCCGCCACATCCAACGGCGGCGCAACGCTCAGATTCAGCGCGTCGGCGTAGCCGTGGAAATGGCCCTCGAATTTGATGATCTTCTCCCGCCCCGTGGCTGCTCGCGCCAACCGCAGCCCGTGCATCACAGTCTCCGTGCCCGATCCCGCATAGCGCACCATCTCGGCACAGGGGATCAGCTCCGTCACCCGCCGGGCCAGCGCGGTGTGATAGACCGTCTCGTAGGAGCAGATGATCCCCATCTCCAGGGCCTGGCGCACGCCGGCCACCACCGCCGGGTGGTTGTGGCCCAGCAGGGACGCGCCGTGGGAAAGGCACATATCCACATACTCCCGCCCTTCGATGTCATAGACAAAAGGGCCGTCCCCCCTGCTTACGTAAAGCGGGTGGCCGATGGCTGCATTGGCTCTGGCCGTGGCCGATACGCCGCCGGGCAGGTATTGTTGGGCAAGCTGGTAGTGTTCCTTGAGTGTAGGCATAGGAGATGTTTCTCTGATAGATGTGAATGCACAGTCTGCTGATATTCCTTAAGAGGCGTGAAACGTAAAACGAGAAAGCGAAAGAATAAGCTCACC
>JAHDWH010000020.1:5402-44197 GCA_023384455.1 Caldilineaceae bacterium
GATCGATTACTCTCACGTTTTACGTTTCACGCCTCTTCCATCACTTCCCCCACCGCGGCCAGCTTCTCATCGCTCAGATAGCCGTAGCGGTTGATCCAAACCCCATCCACCGGACTCTCCACCGCCAGGGCAAAGCGGCGGCGAAAATCGTCCAGGGGGCCGTAGCCGTGGACCAGCCCGTGGACCTGCGCCCGGCCACCCACGGCCCGCACCACCTGGCGCAGCTTGCGCGCCTGGGTTTCCGTGGGGATGGGATGGGCCTCATCCGGCTCTGGGTAGTGGTAATCGGCCAGGGCGCGCCCGCCGCCGCCCGGCTCCGCAATGTCCATCAGAGCGACCAGCGCAGCCACCAGCAGCCCTTCGTCCAGCCTCGGATTGGCCTCCAGCAGTTCCCGCCCCCAATACTCCACCATCTGACACCAGTGCATTGTGTAGAGTTTGGCCGAAACCGAGCCGCAGCTTTCGCCGATGCGGGCAAAGTCCAGCCCGGTGAAATAGCTGTAGGGGGTCATAAAGGCATTGGCCGATAGCTCTTTCCCCGGCCCCCCGGCGTCGGTGATGGCGGCGCGCCAGTCGGCCAGCAGATCCGCCGAGAGCGCCGCCTTCATCCGGAAGAATTCGGCCACGCCGGGGAAGCGGGTGAGCAGACTGGCCTGGGCAAAGCGTCCGCCGTCGGCCTCGGCAAAGTCGGCCAGATCGTCGTTGCGCAGGCTGCCGTGAAGATAGCGCCAGAAGGCCAGCGTCTCGGCCCGGATGGCGGCGAAATCAAAGCCGTGGGCCGCAGCCCAGCCCTCCACGTGGGGGCCAAGATCGCTGAAAAGTTCGTTGAGAGTGTAGCAGGGATATTCGGGCCAGTCCGGGCGGATGCCGTCGATCTCCGGGTATTGGGCGAAGATGTCCCGACACCAGGCCCGATTCCAGGCCCGGACGGCCGGGGAGGCCAGGCTGGCCGTGTCGGCCATGCGGTAGGGGGGCAGAGAGCCGTCGGGCAGCCGGGGGCGGTCCTCGTCCCGCAGGCCCGCGGGTGCGGCCGCGCTGGTCTGGATGTAGACCCCCATCCCCCGCCGCTTGGCCGCGCCGATAAACTCCCCGATAATCGGCCCGGCGCTGGCGGTGAGTTCGTTGGCTGGCCGGGGCTGATAGGGGCTGTCGGCAAAAAACTCTCGACGGAAGTGGTGGCCTGGCCCCGTGCGCAGCCAGAGTCCCCGCTGACCCCACAGGGGGCGGTCAAAGAGACGGGGGCTGGTGCCGCCATCCGCGGGGGGCTGGTAGCTGCCTTCGCCCTCCCTGCCCGGCCCGGTGACTGAAGTATTGACGGCCACGGCATTGACGCCGACCGCTTGCAGCCGATCCAAAACCGGCTGGACCCCCTCCACCTGAAAAAAGGGGCTGAGGGTTGTCACGCCGAGAAAGCGGGGGGTGGCGGGCATAGGATTACTCCTCCTGGGTGAAGGGGTCTGTGCGGACAGAACTATACTCGACACGGGCATAAACTGACATTGTGTCGTCTTGTCACCCGGTCATTTTGTCGCCTTGTCAAGTATATTTTGCAGCCACTCGGCAGCGCCCAGACCCGCGGCCCGGCCTGTGGCAAAGCAGGCCGTGAGCAGATAGCCGCCGGTTGGCGCTTCCCAATCGAGCATCTCCCCCGCGCAGAAGAGGCCAGGCAGATCGCGCAGCATCAGCTGTTCATTCAGCCCGGAAAAGGCGATACCGCCGGCTGTGCTGATGGCTTCGGCCAGTGGCCGGGGGGCGATGAGTGGGAGGGGCAAGCGTTTGATGGACCGGGCCAAACCCACCGGATCAGCGAAACTCTCCCGCTCCAGAAACTCCCACAGCAGACCGGACTTTACCCCGTCCAGATTGACCGTGCGTTTTAGATGAGCGGCTGTGGAACGTTTGCCCTTCGGCTGGCCCAGACGCTCGGTCAGACGGGCCTCGCTCCAATCCGGTGCCAGGTCCAGATGGATGGTCGCTGCCCCCCCGCGCTCGATTGTGTCTCGAATGGGCGCAGAGAGCGCGTAGATCAGACTGCCCTCCACACCGGTAGCGGTGACGATAAACTCGCCCTGCTGCCCGTATTCCTGCCCGCTGGCATCGGTGAAAGTGATAGCCGCGGGCTTGACCGGCAGACCCTCGAAGCGGCTGCGGAAGTGTTCGCTCCAGCCCACATCAAAGCCACAGTTGGCCGGGCGCAGCCGGGTGATGGGAATGCCCTTTTCAGTCAGAATAGAAACCCAGCCGCCATCGGACCCCAGCTTCGGCCAGCTTGCCCCGCCCAGGGCCAAAACGGTTGCCCCGGCGCTGGTCTCTACCGTCCCGCTTCGTGTAGTGAAAAGAAGGCGGTTGTCAGCATTCCAGCCCAGCCAGCGATGGCGGGTATGAAAGATAACACCGGCCTGGCGCAGTCGGCGCAGCCAGCCCCGCAGCAGGGGGGCAGCTTTCATCTCGCTGGGGAAGACCCGGCCCGAGGTGCCCACGAATGTTTCGATCCCCAGCCCAGCCGCCCAGTCCCGCAGATCAGCGGGGCCAAAGGCGTCCAAAAAGGGGGTCAGGTCGTCACGCGTGGGGCCATAGCGTGTCAGAAAGTCGGCGTATGGCTCCGAGTGGGTCAGGTTCAGCCCGCCTTTGCCCGCCAACATGAACTTGCGGCCCACGGAAGGCATGGCGTCGTAGAGATGGACGGGAAAGCCGGCCTGGGCGATCATTTCGGCGGCCATCAGCCCTGCCGGTCCCCCGCCGATGACAGCCGCGCTGCCGGTGCTTTGGGTCATTGGGGTTTTACGTGGCCGTAGCTCTGGCCCAGGCATCCTGCAAAAGGGCTATGCTCTTGGGCATGGCTGTGGAGGCGTCTTCCCCGCCCTCCATTTCGATGGAGCAATAGCCCTGCCAGCCCGCGTCCAGCAGGGTGCGGAAGATGCGGGCGTAGTCCAGGTCCAGGGTGTACCAGGTGCCGCCGCCGGGATAGGTCTTGGCGTGGGCCAGCCAGACGTGGGGCGCAACGGTTTCCATAGCGGCGTACATATCTTCCTCGAAGATAAAGTTGCCCATATCCAGAATGGCAGCCAGCCAGGGGGAGTTGACCGTTTCGATCAGACCGCGCATATCTGCGGCAAAGGTGGTCAGCCCCCAATGATTTTCCAGCAGGAGCATCACACCCCGCTTCTGTGCGTGGGGCAGACAGGCTTCGATGGCGTCGGTAACCCAACCGAATGCGTCTTGTTTCGTGTAGCCATCCCAGGGATCCACCCAGCCTTTGGCCGCAATCAGATCGTCAAAGCTGCCGCCTTTGCGAAAGCCGCCGGAGTTGACCCGTATGGAGGGGATGCCCATTTCGTGGGCCAGGTCGATGCAGTGGAGGGTGTGGTCGATGTGCTGTTGGCGCACCGCGGGGTCGTCGTGAACGAAGTCCTGGTGGATGGAGAGATTGTAGACGCTCAGGCCGAGATGGAAGGCGTGGCGTTTAAGTTTTTGCAGATAGCCGTTCTCTTCCGATTCCATCTGACGGTGCAGAATCTCGACACCGTAGAGACCCAACGCCGCGGCGCTCTCCATTACAGACTCAATCGCCACTTTTTCGGGTGTGAAATGCCAATAGGAATAGGTGGAAGTTCCCAATCGAAGACTACTCATTGTATCCTCCTGAAAAATTGAACCACGAAGACACACGGGCCACCAATCCGCTCTCGACATTGCTCCCTCAGCCCACCCAATGGGATAGCTGGGCAGGCGGCGCCAATTGGTCTCCAAAGTTCCATAGATGCCGTTGTTCAGACAAAAGCAAGAGCAAATCGGGCATCTCTGATGAAAGTAGATAACTCTGATACAGTATACAACGGACAATCCATAATTCAACGATCCGGGTACGTCTCGTTGGGATGTGAATTTTCGGTTTTATGGCGAGGCTGCGATAGAGAGGAGTGACGTCAGCGACAGCCCGGTTCTGCCTGGTGCGCTGTCAAAGCCGTAGGCTGGCTCACTTTGGTATTCCGTACCGGCGAGGAACTAACGCACAAGCGTTAGTCGGTCGGCTAACCAACTGAAACGTGAGGTGTCGTCACGTGATCTCACGTCTTCACGTTTCCGCACGCAAATCGTGGCTGCGCCACCTTATGGCGTACCAGCGCAAGATCGACGGCAGTCGCGTTAGTTGTTCGGCTCTGAGACCCTGAATTGCGCATAGTAGGCGGTGCGTTCGGCTACGGTCTCGTCTGCCAGGGCATTGGCCCGCTGTCGATCCCCCTTGCAGAAGAAGCGGACCAGCCATTCCCGGCCATAGCGCACATGGGTCACTTCGTCGGCCCAGTCGAAGTCCTGATAGGTCGTCATCAGCGGATGTTGGGCCAAGTCTTTACACCACTCCCATTCCCCCCGTTTGCCGCCAGGATAGGCCATCACGCCCCCTTCGGTGGCAATTGCCAGGTGTGAATAGCGTTTCTGTGGCGGCGCGGGCAAAGTGTGTTTCGCATAGCCTACCCAGCTGGGCAAGGTTGTCAGAGGAATCCCTTCTGCTTCCAGGGCCGCCTGGCCAAAGAGGCTGTGGCGGGCTTCATCCCAGCAATGGCGCGCCAGGTCTACACAGCCCTCGTAGGGCAGACCTTCCCACTCAAAAAGCACGCTGGCACACAGTTCAGCCGCAGTCATCTCCTGGGCGCGCACCCACATTTTGGAGAGCAGGTGGTCGGGAATTGCATCTTCATTCCAGGGATTGATTTTGGGCAGAGAGGTCATAAAGCGGTCGTCACGGGCAAAGGAGGGCGGGATCCGAAACTCGCCGTCGCTGCGGGGCGCTGGCAGGGTATAGGTAGGGCGCACCGGCTGTGTACCGTCAATGCCGCCCGCAGCCTCCAAATAGGCGGCCAGATGCGCTTGCCACCCTGCCAGTTCGGGCCTATCCGCCGGTTCAATGGCGGCCAATACACTCTGTCCAAAGGCGAGATGTGCGTCCAGGTCCAGCAATACGTGGCCGACAGCGCGCACGGTCGGCTGATCGACCAGTGGATTTGTCTCTGCCCGATAGCGTTGCAACGCCTGCTGGTAGGCAGGCAGAATCACAGTATAGAGGCCCACGGCATATTCAGCGTCGTTTTGGCTGCGCAGCAACTCTTGAAAAAGATCGTAGAGCGGCCCTTCGGCGTGGCTTTCGATCAGATGTTCGTGGGCGCGCAGTTGACCAATACGTTCCCGCCAGATGCCCCAATGCAGGGCAGATTCCCATAGCTGTTGACCGACTGCGGCCTTGAATTCCCAGTTTGCCACAGATGTCATTTTGCCGGCGTGGACCAGCATAAGCTGTTTGGAAATGTATCCAAAGCGCGCTACGCGTTCTGCGCACGCTTCAACCCCAAGACCTACCCGCTGTACATCGGTGATGCCAGCATAGGGTTGCACCAGATGATTGTGTAACTCAGCCATTTGTCTACCTCCTCTTTACTTTTTGTACGACTGCCAACCTATCACAACCACTTGGCAAACCAATCGAAGGCTTTGTTGCCGCTGAAACGATGGCCGCCTTCAAAGATGTCCTGGTCAAAACGGTCAGCCACGCCCAGCAGTTCGTAGACGCGGGCTACTTGGCTGCTGGCCGCCCGGACCTCCTCAACGGGAAAGATAGGGTCTTGGCTGCCGGCTTCTATCAGCAGGGGGCGGGGGGCAAGCAAGGCCGCCAGATCGGCCATTTCGGCGTATTGGAGAATTCCCGGCACGTAATTGCAGTCACAATGGATTGTGGACATAATCGACGAGCGGAAACTGCTGAACGCGCCGCTGAGGACAGCTACTGTAATCCGCGGATCGACCGCCGCCGCATACAGGGTGGTTGTGCCGCCGCCGGAAAGACCCACACAGCCGACGCCTGGGCCGATATTCTCTGGGCGCATACGGATATAATCGAGGGTACGCATGACATCCCAAACGCGCATCCCCAGAAGCGTTCTTCCTATGAGCAGGGCGTTGAAGGCCAGGGAACGGCACGAACTGCGCCACATTCCGTCGCCAAATGTCATACCCGAGTCTGCTTCCATGCGTTCGCCAAAGCCCCGCTGTTCGGGAACAAAGACCATAAAACCCCGGCAGGCCAGTTGATGGGCATAGTCGTAGTTGTGGGCGGTGATGTGCGCGATTTCTTGCTCACGCGTTGCCGCGTGCTGTGTCTTCCCCAACAGATGGATAGCGCCGCCGCTGCCGTGACCGTGCAGGGTGATGACCGCGCGATAGGGTGGGCTGCTCTGATGGGGGGTGAGGACATAGCAGGGGATGTGGATGCCCGCTTCGCTCTGCAAGGCTACCTTTTCCATTCGGTAATCGGGCAGATCGGCGGTCTCAAGCAGCTGCGGTTGCAAGGGTATCGGTATAGCTGGCATCGCGCCGAGCAGGGCCAAGACTTTTGCTGCGAGTTGCCCATGCCACGCGGTCCACTCGGCCTGGGTTGTGGCTGCGTAGGCAAGCCGCCGGGGTGTCAGCGCGTATTCTCGCCACAGGCTGTTCAGTGTTCCAAAATCGAGAGTATCGGGCATGGGTGGGCTTTCAATGGGTAGGGGTGCGGTGGCGGATGAACGCGGAAAGACGCAGATTTTTCTCTCTGAATCAGCGTCTTTCTGCGTTCCATTTTCTTTTCAGGCAATACGACCAGCTAACACCAATAACGACGAAACTGGGAACGCAGATTACGCCGAGGACGCAGATTTCGCAGATTTTATCCGTGTGAATCCGCCCTTTCAGCGTCATCCGCGTCCCATTTTCTTTCCAGTATCTCTCCACTTACTCCTGGAGTATCTTGCGGTGTACCTGCTCACCCCCTCCCAACCTCCCCCACTGTGGGGGAGGAGTCGCTCCGGTTCCCTCCCTGGAATGGAGGGGTAGGGCGGGGTGGCTCAACAGTTACCTTGCGGTTGACCTCCTCCGCCTGCAATTCCAGCACAGGCGCGCCGTCCTGATCCATCCAGACACCGCAGACACCGCCCGTAACGATTATATTTTCTGTTTGCACTGTACATCTGTCAATCATCACACCTCACCCTAGCCCGCGTAAGGTCAGTTCTTCTGCTAAATGACAGGTGACAAAGTGGTTCGGCAACACCTCGCGCATAGCTGGCTCGTCTGTCTTGCAGATTTCTTGGGCAAAGCGGCAGCGGGGGTGAAAGTAGCAGCCAGAGGGGGGATTGGCTGAGTTCGCTACGTCGCCGGCGAGCAAAATGCGCTGGCTGCGGGCCTGTGGATCGGGTTTGGGGACTGCGGAAATCAGTGCTTCAGTATACGGATGCAGCGGGTGCTGGAATAGCTCCTGGGTGGCCGCTACTTCAACGATCTTGCCTACGTACATCACGGCCACCCGGTTGCTGATGTGCTGAACTACGCTCAGATCGTGCGAGATGAAGAGATAGGTCAATCCAAACTGCTGCTGTAAGTTGGTGAGGAGGTTCAGGACCTGCGCCTGGATCGATACGTCCAGGGCGGAGACCGGTTCGTCACAAACGACCATCTTCGGTGCCAACGCCAGGGCGCGGGCGATGCCGATCCGTTGTCGTTGACCACCGCTGAAAGCGTGGGGGTAACGGCGCATGTGATGACTCTGCAGCCCGACCGCTTTCAGAAGGTAGATCACCCGATCTTCGAGTTCGCTGCCCGCATAGACCTTGTGAATGCGCAATGGTTCGCTGACAATATCGAAGACGCTCATGCGCGGATCTAAGGAGGAGTAGGGGTCCTGGAAGATGATCTGGACCTGACGCCGGTAGAGTTTGAGTTGTGCTGCGTCCAATTGCGCCACCGACAGCGCATCCTGCTCCCCATCTCGAAAGAGGATCTCGCCGCTGGTCGGCTCAACCAGCCGGATCAGGCAACGGCCCGCCGTTGTCTTCCCGCAGCCGCTCTCCCCCACCAGCCCGACTGTTTCGCCCGGCTGAATGCTGAAGCTCACGCCATCGACCGCGCGCACATGCCCTACCGTGCGTTTGAGCAGACCACGCCGGATGGGATAGTGTTTCTTGAGATCGCGTATCTCGATCAAAGGCTGTTGGATGGTCTGCTGATCGGTCACAACGCACTTTCCTTTTCAGTGTACAGATAACAACGAACCGTGTGCTGCGGCCCCACCACCACCGGCGGAGGGTCCACTACGTTGCATATACCGGGCATAAAGCGGGGACAGCGCGGCCCAAACGCGCAGCCCTTGGGGATAGCAAACGGTTCAGGCACGACTCCCCGAATCGGTTCCAATTGCTTCTTGCTGCCGATGCGCGGAATAGAATTCAGTAACCCCTGCGTATAGGGATGCTTCGGCTCATAGAAGATCGTGTTGACATCGGCCTGCTCGACGACTTTGCCCATATACATCACGGCCACATCGTCGGCCACCTCGGCGATCACCCCCAGGTTGTGCGTAATGTGCATGATGGCCATGCCCATATCGTCCTGCAATTTCTCCATCAGCTCCAGAATCTGGGCCGCAGTCGTAACGTCGAGCGCGGTCGTCGGCTCATCGGCGATCAACAGGCTGGGGTGACAGGAGAGCGCGAGCGCGATCATAGCGCGCTGCATCATTCCGCCGCTAAGCTGGTGCGGATAGCTATCCAGTGTGCGGCTGGGTTGGGGCATACCCACGAGATCGAGCATTTCGATGGCGCGTTTGCGCGCTTCCTGCTTGTTTACCTGTTGGTGCAGAGTGATCGCCTCCATGATCTGCGCGCCGATCGTATAGGCCGGCGTCAGGGAGGTCATCGGTTCCTGGAAAATCATGGCGATCTCGTTGCCGCGGATTTTGCGTATCTCTGACCCCATCGGCGGCAAGCGGGTCAAATCGATGGCCTCGCCCGTCGTCCAGCGGTGGAAGACGATCTGCCCTCCCACCACTTTGCCTGGTGGATTGGGTACCAACCCCAGCATAGCCAGGGCGGTCACGCTCTTACCGCAGCCGCTCTCACCGACGACGCCCAGGGTTTTGCCCCGCTTGACCTCCAAGCTGACGCCGTTGACCGCCGGGACGACCCCATCCATGAGGTGAAACTGGATCACCAAGTCCTTGACTTCGAGCAGTCGATTCTCTTGCAATGGTGCGGGAGCTGCTGACATGTTCTTCTCTCATCACTTCGAATATGGATCCACGGCGTCGCGCAGGCCATCGCCCAGGAAGTTGAAGCCCAGCACTGCAACAATGACCAACACAGCAGGCATGATCAACCAGGGATAGAAGATAATCGTCCTCACGTTCTGTGCTTCCTCCAGGAGTACCCCCCAACTGGTCATCGGCGCACGGATGCCCAGACCGAGAAAGCTCAAGGCGGTCTCACCCAGGATCATGTAAGGGATGGAAAGGGTGGCGACCACGATGATGTGGCTGCCATTGTTGGGGATCAAATGCCGGCTGATGATCCACCAGTCGCTGGCCCCCGCAGCGCGGGCGGCCAACGTATATCCTTCCTCGCGCAGGGCCAGCGTCTTGCCGCGCACCTGGCGGGCCAGGCCACCCCAGTTCAGAAGGGAGAGGATGATGGTGATACCGAAATATACCCGGATTGCGGACCACGTCACCGGTAGAATGGCCGCCAATGCCATCCAGAGCGGAATCTGGGGAATCGAGATCAGCAGCTCCGAAAAGCGCTGCATCAGGTCATCGACGAGGCCGCCGTAGTAGCCGGAAATCACACCCAACACGGAGCCGAGGATGATCCCAATAAAAACGCCCAGCAGCCCCACGGAGAGGGAAATGCGTGCGCCAAAGAGCGTGCGCGAGAACATATCCCGTCCCTGGCGATCAGAGCCGAGCAAGAAAATGGGTACCTCTGGATCGACGCCGAAGAGATGGCGATCCGTCGGGATGAGACCCCAGAATTTGTAGGGAACCCCTTTCCCAAAGAAGTGAATCGGATACATCACCGTCGGGTCGGGTTCGTAGCTCATCTCCAGTGTTTCGCGGTTGATGGTGCGAATCTGCTTGTAGATAAACGGACGGAGATGAAACTGACCTGCACTGTCTATAAAATGGGGGAGAGTCGGTGGGGCGTAGATATTCTCGGTAAAGCGTGTATCTAGCTGGTACGGCGAGATGAACTCACAAAAGATCGCGCTCAGATACATAAGCAGCAACAGAATGCCGCCGATCATAGCTGGTCGGCTGCGCTTGAAGCGACGCCAGATCAATTGCCATTGGCTGAGGCTGGCCCACTCTTCTGGGGGGACATCTACAGCGGCCGCGCCCCGATAGATTTCCTCTAGCTCCGCATCGCCCGCTGCTCCCTGCTCCGCAATATCAGATCGGGTTGGTTGTGTCATACCTGTGCTTGACCTTTGACTTGAAAGCAGTAAGACAGTGAATCAGCAAGAGAGAGAGAGTCAGTCACTGTCCACTGACGCACTGTCTTGCTCTTCCACTGGCAACCATTGGTTTGTGTACGCCCGGATGTCAACTTATGTACCCGCATTCATTCATACGTGATGCGCGGGTCTACCCAGGCCAGGGCGATGTCGGCCAGGAAGTTACCGATAATCAAGAAGAGGCTGAGCAGCATCAGAAAACTGCCAGCAAGGTACATGTCCTGGGTACGCAGAGCGCGATAGAGCAGCGGCCCGGTGGTGGGTAGGCTGAGTACGATGGAGATGATGATGGAGCCGGAGATGATCGAGGGGAACTGCAAACCGATCAGGCTGATTAAGGGATTGATCGCCATGCGCACGGCGTGCTTCCAGATCACCACGCGCTCCGCCAGCCCGCGCCCACGGGCCGAAAGTACATACTGCTGGTTGAGAACGTCGAGCAGATTGCCGCGCATAATACGCACCAACTCAGCGGTGCCGGACATTCCGATCAAGAGGACAGGCACCCACAGGTGTTTGAACAGGTCCACCACCTTGGCAAAGCTCCAGGGCATGGTTTCCATGCCGGGCGAGAAGAGGCCGCTGATGGGAAACTTGAAGACATAGACCGAGATGACCATCAGGATCAGGGCGAGCAGAAAACCCGGGGTCGCCAGACCGATAAAGCTGATAAATGTGAAGAACTGGTCACCCGTCGAATATTGGTGGGTGGCCGAATAGACCCCGATGGGTATCGCGATCACCCAGGAAAGCAGCAACGTCACGACGGAGATGATGACGGTCAGGAGGAGGCTATCGCCGATCAGTTCGCTGACCGGGCGATTGTAGGCAAAGGATTCGCCGAAGTCACCGACTGCGAAATGGCTGACCCATAGCCAGTACTGCACGTAGATCGGATCGTCCAGGCCGTAGCGCTCCCGCAATCCCTTGAGCTGCAATTCGGCGTTCTGGCTGCCCTGCCGCTCCAGATCAGCCGCCAATGTGGTCAGATAATCGCCGGGAGGCAGAGAAATGATGGTGAAGACGACTATGGAAATCACAATCATAAGGGGAATCGTGTGCAACAGACGTCGAATAATAAAATTGATCATGCCGGTTCTCGGAAGATGTGAGAGGTGTGACTTGGGAAACGTGCAACTACCTCGACAACAGCAGACTAGCGTTGGTTGAGCGGTGTCCTGAGCCTGTCGAAGGGTAGACTGGTGCTGTTTCCAGCCGTATCGCTTGTACTGAGCCTGTCGAAGTGAAACCAAGCGGGTCATGCCGATATTTGCACCTTCCGGGAAGGGGTCACAAGCCGACTGCACGTGTGCCGTTCTGTTTGACCCCTTCCCGGAAGGGTGGGAAGGTATTGCTTGACAAGCCCTACCAGTTTAGACGCTTGCCCCTATTCGTAGAAATAGAGCGGCGGGTTGGTGCAGCCCGGCGCGCCCTGGGCCCACGAGCCGGTGAAGGCGAAATCGGGGATGTTGCGCAGGTTGGGGCGAGAGACCACCAGGTTGGGGATGTCGTTGACCGCCCCCAGGAAGAACGGCCCTTCGGTGACGTGGATATTGACCGCTTCCAGCACCCACTTGTTCTGTTCCTCTTCGGTCGTCGCCGCCAGCATACTGTTGTACATCCCGATCATACGATCCATCGGATCGCCCGCATCGGGCTGGATGCCATCCTTGCCCTGGGTGTTGAACCAGCGCGCCGTAAGCGGCGTGCCCCAGTAGGCGCTGCCGATGGGGAAGAGGGTATCGGGGATGGACGGAATGTCGTAGCCGGTCCAGGCATCCCAGCCGGCGATATCGTACTCGCCGTTGCTGAACTTGGGCCAGAAGGCTGCCCAGTCCATACTGTTGATCACGGCCTCGATGCCGATCTGTTTCCACCCCTCGGTTACAAACTCGAGTACATCCACGGCACGGCTGTCCGGAGAGCTGCCGGTGATAACGACCCAGGAGAGGCGCTTGCCATCCGGGCGCAGACGGAAGCCTTCGCTATCGCGCTCGGTGAGGCCCACCTTGTCCAGCAGCGCGTTGGCCTGGTCGATGTCGTACTCGATGGCCAGGTTGCGCCAATCCTCCATCAGTTTCTTGCCCTCGTCGGTGGTGCGACCCCAGGGCGAATAGGGGCTGGTCACAGCCTGGCTGGCTGTACCCAATCCGAAGTAGACGACATCGTTGATGGTCTTGCGATCGATGGCGTGGGAGAGCGCCATGCGGAAGTCGCGGTTGCGAATCAGCGTGCGCAGCACAGTGTCCGGGTTGTCCCAGTTGGGCACGATGGCGGGATCGGCACCAGCCCCTACTTTCCATTGGATGACGCGGTAGTTGCCCTGATCTTCCGAAGTTTTGAGGGTGGTGAAGCTGTCCAGCGGGATACTGCGCGCCAGGAAGTCCACCTCGCCCCCCACGATCTTGAGCGGAACGACCCGTGGGTCTTCCACCTGGTTGATGACGGTGCGATCGATGTAGGGCAACTGCTTACCGTCGGAGTCGACCTTCCAGTAATAGGGGTTACGCTCGGCCACCAGCTTCTGGCCCGGTGTGTACTCGACTGTACGCCAGGGTGTCAACACCGGCAGGTCCGGATTCGTGTACATATTGCCGGTGGGCGGGAAGTTCTTGGGCAGCTCGCTGAAATCTGTCAGCGCGGTATTGTATTTCGGATGGAACTGCTGCAGGTAGTGCTTGGGCGCATACATCCGCCTATAGTCGCCAGTGCTGGCCATCAGCTTGTGGAAGAGCCAATGGGGAGCGTTGAACGACACCTTCACCGTGAAATCGTCCACCACCTCCAGGCGCATAGGCTTCTCGGCCGTGATCGTCCAGTACGGCTGGGTGTAGCCGGCCTCCTCGGTCATTACCAGGTCGTTCCACCAGAAGTCGATGTCCGCCGAAGTAAATGGCTCGCCATCCGACCACCGGACCCCCTCGCGGAAGGAGAGCGTCATGCTCAGGCCGTCCGCCGCATACTCGTGTCCAATCGCCAGGTTGGTGTCCACAGTGCTGGCATCGGGGCTCCAGCGATAGGGAGCTTCGTAGAGAAACTGGAATTCATATGCCCCCAGGTCGGGGCCGACATTAAGTTGAACCATTTGGCCGTCGCTGTATTGACCAACTTTGTCAAAGGGAGTCAGCACGACTGGATCTTTGGGCAGGCGCTCTTCGAGAGGTGGCAACTTGCCTTCTGCTACCAACTGGCGCAGCATAGGCGCTTCCTTCTCGTTGCCGACAGGAGCAGAAGCGGGAGCGGGAGCAGCTTCTTGCGCAGCGGGGGCCGGAGCGGGGGCGGCTGGTGCTGCTGGTGTACAAGCAGCCAGGGCCAAGCCAGCACTACCCAGGACAGTACCCTTCAAAAAACCACGGCGTGTCAATCGTTTGGTACTCATGCGTCTCCTCTTTCGAAAAATGAAGGTGGAATACAAATCTAGGATAGCCGGATCGGGCCAGATGTCGTGTGGCGGAAAGCGTCTCCTTTCTTGATTCAAATCAACAGATTTTGCTGAGGTGATTGTTCCCACTACAACACAGATTGTGGTTGAGCCTGAGGCTATATCGGGAAATGTTAAGGATCCCATATCTTCCGGCTACTTGACGGTCGAGTATGCTGGAAAGTCTGGGATCCTCTCCGCATTTGTGGAGGAAGCGCCGACAACGTTTCGTGGATAGCTTTATTCTGTGGAATAGTTTAGCACACACATCGAACATAGATCGAACATGAATCGAACTATGGATAATCACCACATTAATATAAACTCTACTATATCCCAATAATGAAGTCAAATGACGAAAAAGCATCTATCGTGTCTGTTTGAAACAAACATAGTTGGTGGTACTATGAACAATGGGAAGCAAGGGAAGAATGCGACGACGCCTGGCGAGCGACAGGGTGCAATTCTTCATTACCTGACAGAAAAAGGATTTGCTTCGGTCGCCGTGCTGGCCGAAGAATTCTCTGTTTCAGAGATGACGATCCGGCGCGATTTGGCCGAGCTTGAAAAGCAGCGGGTGCTACAGCGCACCTATGGAGGGGCGACTGTTTATGATTCGGCCTTCTTTGAAGTCTCATTGCAAGCCAAGACCACTCAATTTGTCGAGGAGAAGCGTCGGATCGGCAAGGCCGCCAGCGATCTGGTCAAAGACGGGGACATTGTAATTCTGGACGCGGGATCCACCACAATGCTGGTTGCCAAATTTCTCAAGACCAAGCGTATTACCGTCATTACCAATGCCCTTAATGTCGCCGCGGACCTGTCCGACTGTCCTGATATTCAGATATATGTGGCGGGTGGTCACTTGCGCCAGGGCGTGCTGGCTATTGTCGGCCCAGAGACAGCCGCCTTCTTCGAGAATATCCGCGCCGACAAAATGTTTATGGGGGCGGAGGGGATAGATATCCGCGGAGGGGTTATGGTTCCCGATCCAACCGAAGCCCATACCAAACGGGCAATGGTAAACTCGGCCAAAGAGGTAATCGTAGTCGCAGATCACAGCAAAATTGGGCGCAGCACATTGAGTACGATTGTGCCATTGGCAAAGGTGGCTGCTCTGATCACCGGATATGAAGCAGAATCGGCCCAACTCGATGAACTACGCACGTATGTGGAAATTACCGTCGTATAAGGACTGGCGCTCAAATCAGTTGACGATTTACCTTCCGGAAAGCGGCCAAATCTTCTTCCGCACTCCCTGATTTTGTGGCTGCTTTCCGGAAGATTGCCATACGTTATTTAATCATCCATTTCTAGTAACTACTCAGCCAACGACAGAAATAACCACTGAATACACAGAATACGCGGAAGTTCTGCGCTTTTTTCAGTGTGTTCCGTGTTTTCCGTGGTTAATAAGCAGAGGATGCCTGAGCAGTTACTATTTCTAGCCAATTTATCTGAAGACAAAGGGGAACGGTTGTGAGCAACCACGGGATTGAACTCGGCGAAATTGAACTACCGGCCTATGGCGAAGCTGCGGTGCAGCCAACTCTTTCGGCCCAGGAGTACGAGGCGCGTATGGAAGCGCTGCGGGTCTGTGCAGAGTCTGACCAAATCGATGTGGTGATTGTCTATGCTGATCGTGAGCATTCCGCCAATCTGGCATTCCTCACCGGCTTTGACCCCCGCTTTGAAGAAGCCCTGCTGATTGTTGCCAACGGCCGACGTCCTATTCTGCTGGTCGGCAACGAAGGCTGGGACTATACCCAAATCAGCCCGTTGGACTTGGACGTGCAACTTTACCAGCCCTTCAGCTTGCTGGGCCAGGATCGTACACGCAGCCGAGGGCTTTCTGAAATCCTGCGGAGCAGCGGCGTGGGCAAAGGCACGAGGGTTGGCGTTGTTGATTGGAAGTACTTTGGCGCTGCTGCCGGGCCGGGCGGCGGGGCAGATGGTGACGCCGATCTCTGGATCAATGCGCCTGCCTATCTGATCGACAGCCTGCGGCAGTTGAGCGGCGCGCCGGTGGTCAATGTGACCCGCTGGCTGATGGACGCACAGGACGGCTTGCGCGCCGTCAATACGGTTGACCAGCTTGCCTGTTTTGAATTTGCCGCCACCTGCATTTCCAACGCCATGCGTCGTGCTCTGCGCGCCTTGCAGCCGGGGGTCAGCGAAATCGAAGTAATGCGCGCTGCCCAACACCCAGGACTGCCCAACTCTATGCACCCCATTATTATCTCTGGCCCGCGCACCGGGCTGGCGCTGGCCAGCCCCTCTATGCGGGTGATGCAACTGGGCGATCCTGTCTCCTGCGCGATGGGGGTCTGGGGCGCGCTGAATGCCCGGGCCGGCTTTCTGGTTCACGACGCCAGCGAACTCCCTGCTGCCATTCAGGACTATCTTGACCGCCTGGTCAAACCCTACTTTGCGGCCATTGCCGAATGGTACAGCACCGTAGGCATTGGCGTTACCGGCGCTGAGATGTACGCCCTCATCCAGCGCCATCTCGGCGATTCTTTCTTCGGTGTGGGTCTCAACCCGGGCCATCTGATCCACCTGGACGAATGGGTACACTCCCCCATCTTTGCCGGTTCCAGCCAGGTTTTACGGGCGGGGATGGCGCTACAGGTCGATGTCATCCCCGCTACCCACAGCCCTTACTTCACCACCAATATTGAGGATGGCATTGGGCTGGCCGACGCGGCTATGCGCCAAACCTTTGCCGCCCGCTGGCCCGCAGCCTGGGCGCGTATCCAGGCTCGGCGCCGGTTTATGGAGGATGTGTTGGGCATCAGACTCAAACCGGAGGTGCTCCCCTTCTCCAACCTCAGCGCACACCTGACGCCCTATCTGCTCAGCCCCCATCTGGCGCTACGCAAATCCGAGTGATAGCGTCTATCGGCGGCTCCACGCAGCGTAGACCCCCCGCGCCACCCGCTGGGCAGGGCTGCCGTCCGCGGGGATGACCCAAATGCCGTTTTCCCCGCTCTCGTTGCGCCCGGCAAAGAGGACGGCGCGGCTGTCCGGCGACCAGTAGGCCGCGCTCTGTCCGTACTGATCGGCGAAGCGCAGGTATTGGCTCAGGAAGGTGGCGCTGGGTCGGTAGCGTCCCAGGTCGGTCGTCGCTTGCCCGTCCCAGACCGCCAGCCGGAGCGCGTTCACTCCAGCCTCCACCTCCGCTGCCATATACAGGAGGGACGCGCCATCGGGACTCCAGAAAAAGGCGATGACCGGCTGGCTGCTCAACTGACGAAATTCCGCCGAACGCACATCCAGCACCACCAGCGGGCCAAAGGAGTTCATCCCCTGACCGCCCCCGGAATCGGTGTAAGCCAGTCTGTGCCCGTCCGGGCTGATGGAGAAACCCAAGACACCCCTGAAATTTGCGAGATTCTGCACCTGCCCGCTGCGCAGATTGCCGACAACCATCTGCTGCTCGCCGCCATCTATGACTGTATACGCGAGCAGAGTCGGGTCAGCCAGCCACTGGGGCGCGGCGAAATTGCCGCTGCGCCTTGACAGAAGTGTGCTGCGTCCTTGCAGGGATGAAATGCCCACTTCGGCGTTGCCAATGTGGGTAAGGAGAAAGTCACCGGTGGGTGCCCAGGAGAAGTAGAGGGGCTGGCCCGTGGCAATGGTGGAGAGGATGGGCTGTGGACCGGTCATATCCAACAGACGCAGGGCCAGGGTAGGCGCGTCCTGAACGGTCCAGTTGCTCAGATAGGCCAGCCGATCCCCCCCGCTGTTCCAGGCGTAGTAGAAGGGGGGAAAGGGCAGTTCCGTGTCGCTCTCCACGCCGCCATCGGGCCGGGCAATCACCAGATGACCCCGGCTGTCGTCGATGCGCGTCCAGGCGATGCGCTCGCCCGTGGGTGACCAGGTGGGCTGGCTGTAGAGCCGGGTGGGGCTGGCGTCCTGGGTGAGCGCGAGCGAGCGTTGACCGTCCGGGTCTGCCGTGTACAGGTTGCCGTCTGTGCCGATCAAAAGCAGCCGATTCGTGCCCAAATCTGCCGGTGAGGATTGTGCGGTCTGGTCTGGAAGCGGGGCTGCCGGCGAGGGTGACTGCCCTTGAAAGATGGGACCTGTGTAGACAGGCATAGCACAGCCGTTCAAGAGCAGGGCCAACAGTATCCACACACTCCATTGCCATCGGTTTTGCAGCTTCGACGCCATCGAATTCCCCGCTTTCTCAATTTGTCTGGACGGTCTGGCGAGTGTACGATGCAGGCATCCATTTGTCAGGAAGCGCTGCTCCATAAACCCAAGAAGTTCGACTTTTCGGAAAAAGTCGAACTTCTCCCCCGAAAAGAGGCCCGAAAATGAGTGTTGTTCGCTTGGGTGAGATGCAGGCCGCAGAAGGCAAGACCGATGAATTGGGAGACTTTCTGCTCTCCATTGTTCCTATTATCACTGGCTCGGAGGGCTGTGTCTCCTGCCAACTGCTTCACAACCAGGACGACCCCACGAAATTTGTGATGATTGAGGTCTGGGAGAGCGCAGAATTCCATCAGGCGTCGGTGAAGAATATCCCGCCTGAGAAGCTGACCGCCATCCGTCCCCTGTTGGGGGGGCCGCCCAGCGGGAGCTATTACACAGATGAGACGGTGCGCGGCGCAAGCTAACAGCTTGCGTTACATTCGTTTGGCTATCTCCTCCCGCACCACTGGCGCAATTTTCGTCCCCAGCAGTTCGATGGCGCGCAGCATTTTGGCGTGGGGTATGCCGCCCAGCCCTCGATAATCGCCAGGGCCATTGGCAGCCCCAGAGTGGCCGCCCGCACCACCGATTCCGGCGTGCCGCCCATCGCCACCCAGACCGGCAGCTTCGCCTGGTGGGGGCGGGGGTAGACGCCCAGATTGTTCAGGGGGGCGCGGTGCTTGCCCGCCCAGGTAATCTTCTCGGCTTCGTTTAGTTGCAGCAGCAGCCCCAGATTTTCCGAAAAGAGTTCGTTTCTATCCACGGAGAAATACCCGATGCTCTATTCACCCGTCGTCGAAGCCGCCCCCGACGAGCGCCCCCGCCCCAAAATGTCCGGCCCCGCGCTGATGGTTATCTTTGGCGCTTCCGGGGATCTGGCCCAGCGCAAACTCTTGCCCGCGCTCTATAATCTGGTACAAAAGGGGCTGCTTCCCGCAGACTTCACAATTCTGGGCTATTCCCGCACCCCCTACAGCGACGACGAATTCCGGGAATTGGCCCGCCACGGCGTAGAAAAGCACGCGGACGTGGAATTTCAGGAATCCGCCTGGGCTGCATTCGCCCAGGGAATTTTCTATGTGGCCGGTGGCTATGACGACCCGGCCGGCTTTGCCCGTCTCCAGGCCCGCATCACAGAGTTGGAGGGTTTCCGGCCCACGGGCAAGAATCGTCTCTTCTACCTCTCCACCCCCCCTTCTGTCTACGAAGCCGTGGCGACCCAACTGGGGCAGGCCGATCTGGTGCGCCCCGCCGGCGAGTCGTGCTGGACCCGGCTGGTGGTGGAAAAACCCTTTGGCCGGGACCTGGCCAGCGCCCACGCCCTCAACGACCACCTGCTCCGCATCTTCGACGAGGATCAGATCTACCGCATCGATCACTACCTGGGCAAAGAGACCGTACAAAATATCCTCGTCTTCCGCTTTGCTAACGGTATCTTCGAGCCGGTCTGGAATCGCAACTACGTGGAGCACGTCCAGATTACCGTCTCCGAGAGCATCGGCGTAGAGCAGCGGGGCGGCTACTACGACAAGTCCGGCGCGCTGCGCGATATGGTGCAGAATCATATGCTGCAACTGGTCTCGCTGATTGGGATGGAGCCGCCCGTGGCCTTCGACGCCAAAGCCGTGCGCGACCAGAAGGTCAATCTGCTGCGCAGCATTCGCCCCCTGGCCCCCCAGGAAGTGGGGAACTATCTGGTACGCGCCCAATACGCACCGGGACTGCTCAACGGCGACGCTTTGCCCGCCTATACGGACGAAGAGGGCGTCGCTGCCGACTCCACCACAGAGACATACGTGGCCTGGAAGTTGGAGATCGACAACTGGCGCTGGAACGGCGTGCCCTTCTACCTGCGCACAGGCAAGGCCCTGCCCTACAAAGTCTCCGAAATCGCTATCTATTTTCGTCGCGCCCCCCATATGCTCTTTTCCGCCTCCAACCACGACGCAGAACATATCAGCCGCAATGTGCTGCTCATCCGCATCCAGCCGGACGAAGGCATCAGCCTGAAGATCAGCGCCAAACAGCCCGGCCCCGCGGTCAAATTGCAGCCGGTGAATATGGCCTTTCACTACGGCAGCAGCTTTGGCTCCACCCCGCCCGACGCCTACCAGCGCCTGCTGCTGGATGTGGTGCTGGGGGATGGCACTCTCTTTACCCGCCGGGATGAGGTGGAGGTGGCCTGGGATCGGGTGAGCCGGGTCTTGGATGGCTGGCAGATGCAAGAGGCCGAGGCCAGAGCGCAAGGCGCACCCCTGCGTCTCCCCTCCTATCCGGCCGGCAGTTGGGGGCCGGACGCCGCCGACCATCTCCTGGCCCAGGAAGATCAGATTTGGCGGAGGGATTTGTGAGGCGTGAGGCGAGAGGCGAGAGGCGAGAGGCGAATTGCGAATTGCGAATTGCGAGAGGCGAATTGCGAATTGCGAATTGCTTACTCCGGCACGACGAAGGGAATGATCAGCGCGTCCGGGCCAAAGCGGGTGTCGGCGGTCTCTGCCGGGGCAAAGGAGAGGCGAACACCCGTAGCGGGATCGTACAGCCCGACGTGAATTGTATACTGGCCCGCGGACAACCCATCGGGCAGCCAGAGCTGGCGGCGGTCGATATACAGCGCACCTGCACGCCAGCCCTCTGTGGGGGTGATCCCTTCCAGGGGCGGCCCGTCCCACTGGGCCAGCCGCTCACCAGAGGGGGATAGCAGATGGACAAAGAGGGTCAGCCCCGACGCCAGTGGCCCCCCACTTTCCCAGAAGGTGCGCAAAATCGGCCCGCCCGCTGCCGGGAGCAGGTCGTAGCCCTGTAGCTGCAAATGCTCCCCCACCCGGGCCGGGGCCGGCACACTGGGGCGCAAGGGCTGAAGCCGACCAGCCAGGGCCGGGCTGATCTCCACCCGGCCCAGTTCCACCAGACCGTCACTGCCACCGGCCACCGCCAGCCGCGCCCCCCCTTCCGTCACCAGCCCAGCCGCCAGCGCAAAACTGCCCGGCGGCTGGTCCGCCGGCACCCGCAGCGTCAGTTCATCTACATAATAGAGCGATGGCAGCCAGCCGGTGGTGGGTATCCGCCCCGGGTTCTGGTTTTGAACGATCGCCCAGGAGTGTTTGCGCTCAGGCGAGTAGAGGTGCAAGAAGCTGTGCAGGGCTTCGCTGGAATCCTCCAGGGGCTGCCAATAGAGACGTACCCGCAGGAGATCGCCGGGTCGGATCGTGCCCTCGGACAGCGAATCCCAGCCCAAAAGCTGAAAATGGCCCTTCCCTTCCTCGCCCAGCGTAAGGGAGAGCGGATGTTCAACCCGGTGGGCCTTGCCCGGCGGCGAGTAGGGCTGAAACCAGCCAACACCGCTGCCGACTATCCCCAGCCATACCAGCCAGGAAGCGCTGAGGAGAAGCACCAGCGCCTGCCAGACACGCCTTTCGCCCTCTGGCGTTGGCTGGGCACGGGGTTGGCCCCGACCAATCCCCCGCAACCCCGGAACAAAAGGCAGCCCCAGCCAGAGGAGCAGGCCGAGAAGGGAGAGCCTCTCGCCCCTCCGCTGCCACTCTGTCCCGGCCCAGAAGAGAGTCAATTTTTGCCCGCCCTCCACGCCCTCCACGGCCAGCCGCCCCTGGCTGTCAGCCTCTGTGCCCAGCCGTTTATCCCCGGCTTTCACCTGCCAGGCCGGGAAGAAATGCAGGGGCAAAACCGCCATTCCCCCAGCGCCAGGGCCGGGCTGGATCGTCGCCCGGTGGGGCGTCTGCCAGACAAGCGAAACCGTCCCCGCTTTTCGAGACTGGGGCGGCGCTGTGGAGAGAGTTACATCGGCCCAGCGGGGCAAAAACTCGTTACCGCTGGTCATCCCCCACAGATGATTGGCGACCTCCGCCTGCCGGGTCTCTGCCGGGCTGATGGCGGAAAAGCGCAGAAAGGGATGGCGCGGAAAGAGAAAGACGGCGTTGCAAAGCAGGATGACCCCGATGGCGAGAGCGAGCGCCCAGCTATGCCAACGCACAGGCAGGGCAGCCAGAGCCGCCGCCCCAGCCAGCGCGCAGCCCAGCGCGGCCAAAGAGAGCAGCCGGGAAGGAAATTGGAGCAGGTCCAGCCCCGGCAGCCCTTCCCACAGGGGCGCGCTGAGGGGCAGGGTGAGCAGGAGAAAGCCCACCCCCAGGGCCAACCCGCTCCCAGCCCAGAAGCGGACCCCACGGGCAGGCAGAGGAGTCTCAGGCCAGGCAGCGCTATCCCCAGCCCTGGGCACGGGGGGGGATCCTCTGCCTGCCAGCAGAGCCGCCAGTCCACCGCCCACCAGGGCCAGCCAGGCCGGCCAGCCCAGCGCGTGGGGAAAGGGCGGGTTGGCCGCCCGCTGGTCAAAGGCCAGAATAGGCGAGAGCAACTCCTGCCAACTGAGAAAGTATTGACGGTAGCTGAAAAAATCCCGTTGCAGATTCTGCACCTGCACCAGCCCCACATCCCCCAGCGCGGCCATCCAAAAGAAGCCACTGAGCAGCAGGGCGGTGAATGCGGGCACACCCCCCCACAGAAAAGTTCGCCAGTCCCGTCGGTAAAAGGCCAGCAGCAGCCAATAGAGGGCCAGAAAAGCCGCCCCGATCATCGCCGTCAGGTTGTGGGCCAGCACCAGCAACGCCAGGGAAAGGGGGGCCAGCAGCCAGAAACGGCGCTGACGGCGCTGGGCAAAGGCGGTGAAGCTCCACAGGCAGATGGGCAGCAGAAACACCGCCACCAATTGGGGGTAGTCGCCCTGGAAATAGAACTCCCGGAAGATATGGGGCTGGGCCAGGAGCAGCGCCGCGCCGGCCAGGGCGGGCAGCGCGCCAAAAAGACGGCGCAGCCAATCCCAGGCAGCCAGGGCCGAGAGGAGAAAAAGAGCGGTCAGCAGCAGTTTGACGGAAACATCCAGGGCCAGACCGCCGTAGTGCAACAGAGCCGCCAGCCAATAGAAGAGGGGGCTGTAATAGTGAAAGGTGGGCGCGCCCAGCCCCCCATAGAGTTCGGGGAACCAGCGGGGCCAGAAGAGACCCGCTTCAAAGGCCCGGGCCATAGCTGCCACCCGGTGCAGATGAAGCGGCCCGTCCGCACTATTGGGCAGACCGGTTGCTCCCCACAGGGGGGCAACCAGCAGGGCCGCCAGCAATCCAACACCCAGGGCCGGCCACAGGGGGCCGGGCACTCTGTCAACAAACTTTCGCATGGGGAATTTCGCCCTGAGTGGTACGATGAAAATCAGAACGCAGATTACACAGATTCCGCAAATTTTATCCGTGTGAATCCGTTCTTTCCGTGTTCATCCGTGTTCTATTTTTAGAGCATTCGCCAGCCCTTGCGCGCTACGCTAACACAGGGTGAATGGGAAGCCAAATCCCGGACCGTTCACAAAATTGGCAATTCATACGCTCATCGGGTAAAATCGTTCGGTGCATTTGATGCAACCGGTTGCTGGCGGGAAGGGCGCGAGCCATTCAGATGTCAAAACAGACGTAGCTGCTCACCCCCATCCAATCTCCCCCACTGTGGGGGAGGAGTCGATCCAGTTTCCCCCTAGACTGGGGAGGGGTAGGGTCGGGTGGCTGAACAGTTACAAACAGACTATCCGCGCAGGTCGCTCCAGGTGGATTGACCTGCGCCGTTCTTTTGCTTTGGAGGTTCTATGAATATTCTTGGGCGGATTTCCGTCTTTCCCAAACTGCCCGAATCCATCACCCGTCTGCAAGAGTTGGCCTGCAACCTCTGGTGGAGCTGGAATCCTCACGCCCAGACCCTCTTTTCTTCTCTGGACGAAGCGCTCTGGGGTCAGGTCAACCAGAACCCGGTGAAGTTTCTGCGCAACATACGCCAGGAACTCTTGAATGAAGCCGCCACAGACGACGAGTGGCTGGCCCGCTTTGGCCGGGTGCTGGCCGATTTTGACGCCTATATGCACCCCGGGGCCAACACCTGGTATCGACGCACCCACGGCGAAGGCCAGCCCACGGCCATCGCCTATTTCAGCGCAGAGTTTGGCCTGCACGAAGCCCTGCCCATCTACAGCGGCGGGCTGGGCATTCTCAGCGGTGACCACTGCAAAGAGGCCAGCGATCTGGGCCTGCCCTTTGTGGGCGTGGGCTTTCTCTATCCCCAGGGCTACTTCACCCAGCGCATCACCGCCGACGGCCAGCAGGAGGCGCTCTATGAAAAGCTCGACTTCTCCGAAGTGCCCGCCACCCCCGCTCTGGACCCCGACGGCCAGCCGGTGCTGATTCACGTAGACCTGCCGGGCCGCACCGTCTATGCAAAGGTGTGGCGGATTCAGGTCGGGCGCATCCCCCTCTATCTGATGGATACGGACGTGGAGCGCAACGCACCCCAGGATCGGGAACTGAGCGCCCGGCTCTATGGCGGCGATCACGAGATGCGTATCAGCCAGGAATTTGTGCTGGGCATTGGGGGCGTGCGCGTCTTGCGCGCCCTGGGGCTAACGCCGACGGTCTGGCATATGAACGAAGGCCACTCGGCCTTCCTCAACCTGGAACGCATCCGGGAGATGGTGCAGGGCGAGGGGTCGGGGGTGGGGATTCCTTTCGATGCCGCGGTGGAAGTCGTGCGGGCGGGCAGTATCTTCACCACCCACACCCCCGTCCCCGCCGGCCACGACGCCTTTGCCTTTGAACTGATGGAGAAATTCTTCTGGCAGTTCTGGGGGCGGATGGGCATAGACCGGGAGCGCTTTCTTGCCCTGGCCCGCCACGACCAGGGCTGGGGTCCCCAGTTCAGTATGACAGTCCTGGCCTTCCGACTCAGCGCCTACCACAACGGGGTGAGCGAGCTGCACGGCCAGGTGAGCCGGGAGATGTGGAAGGAGATGTGGCCGGGCACGCCCGTGGCCCAGGTCCCGATCACTTCGATTACCAATGGGGTTCACACGGGTACGTGGCTGGCCGGGGAACTGCGCGACCTCTACGACCGTTATTTGCAGAGCGACTGGTTGGAGGAGGTGGACAACCCAGCCACCTGGGAAAGCCTGGCCGACGTCCCCGATGGCGAACTGTGGGCGGTCCACAACCAGCGCAAGGCCAAAATGGTGGACTTTGTGCGGGAACGGGTGCGCCGTCAATATATCCGCCACGGGGAGGGGACCCGGCGGCTGGCCCAGGCCAATCACCTGCTCGATCCCGGCGCGCTGACCCTGGGCTTTGCCCGGCGCTTTGCCACCTACAAACGAGCCACCCTGATTTTTCGGGATTTGGAACGGATGAAGCGTATCCTCACCAACCCGGAGCGGCCCGTGCAGATTGTCTTTGCCGGCAAAGCCCACCCCAAAGATGAGCCGGGCAAGGCGCTGATCCAGCGCATCTACCAACTCAGCCAGGACCCGGAGTTGGCAGGTAGAATCGTCTTTGTGGAAAATTACGATATGAATGTGGCCCGCCATCTGATCGCGGGGGTAGATGTATGGCTGAACACCCCGCGCCGCCCCTACGAAGCCAGCGGCACCAGCGGTCAGAAGGCGGCGTTGAGCGGTGCGCCCAATTTCAGCGTTCTGGATGGCTGGTGGCGGGAAGGTTTTGACGGCACAAACGGCTGGGCCATCGGCGAAGAGCGGACCTACAAAGACACGGAAACCCAAGACGAGGCCGACGCTCTGAGCTTTTACGCCACCCTGGAAGACGAAATCATTCCTCTCTTCTACTCCCGCAACGACGCATCCCTCCCTGCCGGCTGGCTGGAGTGGATGCGCCGATCGATTGTTACCTGCGGCCCCCGATTCTCTATGCGGCGGATGGTGAAGGAGTATACGGAACGGCTCTACCGGCCGGCAATGGAGACGGGCCGGGCCGCGGAGGGCGACGAATTTGCCGCGGCGCGTGCCCTGGCCGAGTGGAAGCGGCGGGTGCGGGAGGGCTGGTTTAGTGTCAACGCGCAAAGCCTGGAGAATGCCCCCACCCAGGCAGCCGTGGGCGATGGGCTTACGTTCCGGGTGCGGGTCTGGCCTGGCCGCCTTACCACCGAGGAATTGGCGGTTGAATTGGTGGTGCTGCGCGAGAACGACGCTGACCCCTCTGTGGAGCCGGAAGTACTCGCCATGCAGCCGGGCCAGCGCCACGGCGACGGCAGCGTTGATTTCGCCGGCGTCCTCTCCCCTCGGCAGAGCGGGCGTCTGGCCCTGGGCATTCGTGTGCGCCCCAGCCATCCGGGGCTGCTCAATCCGGCGGAGATGGGGCTAGTCCGCTGGGTGTGATAGACCGTTTGGAGGTTCGACTTTTTCTGGAGAGTCGAACTTCTACAGTGGCTACGTCAAACTGCGTGGCCCGTTTAGCCCATCGCAAGAAGGGCGGGGTTGACGAATAATAGAAGAATGAGTACAATAGAAAAATTAGAACATATGTTCTGATAAAACATATGGTATATAAGAGGACATACCGGAATGACTCCCCAAACAACAATTATTATGAAGAAAGACCTGCTGAACCTGCTGCGCAGCACCCTGCAGACAAACGAACGCATCGCCAACCAGTTTCGCACAGAGGGCCTGGATCAGTATAGCAACGGTTTCCGGGATGCCCTGGTTGCCATTGCCACCGCCTGCGATTTTGACCTTCGAGAAGAGGCGTTTCTTGTGCCAACGCCGGCCTACCCGCGGCCAATGTTGCGTAAGCCCCAAGCGTACGACTGACCTCCACTTCTATTCGGCTTGAGGATGATACAAAAAGCACAGAGGCGGATTATGTGCCCCTGTGCTTTTGCGCGCTGATCAATGGCTGGCGGCTCTACTTAATCGTCTGCATCATCTCCTTTAGCGCAGCTATAATCGGGCCAATAAAAAGGTTATCGGCGTTCTGATTGCGCGCCAGATGTTCCAGCGTCCTTCTGGCCGCTTCTCGACGCAGCACCCTTTCCGGCATACCGGTCTGCCGGGCCGCCGCATAGCCATTGGCAAAGATTAGCAGCGCTTCTCGCCAGGCATGGGCGTTGGCCGCTTCCTCGGCGGCGGCAGATTGGGCTTTGAGGATTTCTTCCGGCGGATCGATGCGTTCGATGGTAAGCCGGTGGATGTGTATGCCGTAGCGCACAAGCTGGCGCATGGCCAGGGAGCGAATGTTCCCCTGAATTTGCCCGAAGTGGCTGGCATTCATCAGCGCATCGAGATCATAACCGGCAACCGCGCTGCGGGTCGCAGCCGTCAGAATGCTACGTACCTCCTCGCGCCAGTCGGGCAGCGTGTTGTGCAGATCCCGGATAATCCGCTCTTCCCCGTCGCTGATTGTGGCCCGTCCCAGGCGTACATCCTTGCGTACACGCAGCCCGAAAATATAGGTCAGGCGCACAGTGGTAGGGATGCGATCTTTTGAAATGGCCTTGTCGATTACGATGCCAGGGGATCGAATGGGCCGCAAATCGATTACGTCCCGAATGTATTCGAATTTGTCCGTATGGAAAAATGTGGGACCAGCCCGCACTTTGTGTTGCTCAGTCCCGCCTTCCAGGATCACCGCGTTGCTGGGGCGAATGACGGTTATGACCGGGCCAGGAATGCGCGCTGCGGAACTCTTGCCTTCATCCACAATCTGAATCCCGCGCCAGAAGCCTGTGACGAGTTTGATCAGCAGGACAAAGGCTCCGCTGCGGTCTCTCCCGAAAAATTCGGCCATCGCGATACTGTAGAGCCAAATTGTGGACATAGCCGTAACGATTATTGCTGCCGGGGTGGCCCAGGGGGGGAGAAAGTAGGAGAGGGGGATAAGGACCATCACCAATAGAACAAGCCACCAATGGTTGAGCTTACTCTCGATCCACATGGCAACTGGGAAGCCATATACAGCGCCCAGCAGGGCTGCTCCCAACACAGGCAGCCAGTTCTGGGAGAAGGTCAGCCCTGCCAGGACAGCGCTCACGACTGCCACCATCGCCATCCACAGTGCTACTTTGTCACGTCGAATCATCTGTCCACCTCCAGGGCACCGTTAGTAAGCCAGGACTTCACTGGAAATGGCGCATGTCAATTGCGATGGAAAGTTCGATGTTTGCGCCCGGTAAACTATTTTAGTCCGCTCTACTCTATTCGTTTTTTTGCCACTTGTCAAGCAAAAGACAGGATATTTAGGTATTTCGGTGTTTCGGCCAGTTTACACCTGCTTATTGCGCTCTGCTGACTATTCCGCCAGCATCTGATAGCCATACCCCCGTATGGTTGTAATAAAGCGCGCCTCCTCGTTCTCCCCCGGCTCGATGCGGCTGCGCACCCGGCTGACCATCCGGTCGATGTTGGCGTCGTAGGTGTCGCCTTCGCTCTCGGACCAGACATTGAGCGCAATTTCGTCTTTGCTCACGGCGCGTCCCCGGTTTGCGTAGAGATACCAGAGCAGGTCGAACTGTTTGACGCTGAGGGGTGGATCCAGCGCAACCCCATCCACAAAGACCTGGCGGGTGGCCTCTTCGACCCGCAGCCCCGGTTCGCGCACAGCCATCAGCGCCGGTGCAGTGACTGTGGCGGAGGGGTCGTGGAAGCGAAAGCGGGTGGAGGCGAATTGCAGCTCATCCCCGTCGTTGAGCCAGACCCGCTCATCTGCTCCCAGCCGCTCCCCCCGCACGTAGACTCCGTTCTTGCTGCCCAAATCCCGAATCTGGTAGCCGTTGTCCACAAAATAGATTTCCGCGTGCTGACGGCTGGCAAAGCTATCGGCCAGCACAATCTGGGCCGTGGCTACCCTGCCGACGGTCATTACCCCGCCGGTCAATTCATATTCTTTGCCCATATTTGGGCCGGATAGGCAGATCATTCGTCCGTATTGGCTCACAACAGTTCCCTTCGCCCCATTTGTCGCAGGTCGGAATGGTATTCCGACTTGTTCTGGCGGTTTTTGTCCGGTCGGGATACCATCCCGACCTACGGTGGGCTGTTTCTTTGCCCGGTCTGGCGGCTATGCTAGAATCATCTGTGAATCATACCAAAAGCCCAACCGCCCGCCAATCTCTCAGGGCGCTCTTTGTCTGCTACATTTGATGTCAGAATCCGCTGAACGCCCTCTTTCCGAATTGGATAGGCTCTCCACCGCCGGGGAGAGGTACGATACGTCCAACCTTACCGGACGCCAGATTGGGCGCTATCTGATCGGGCGGCGGTTGGGCAGCGGCGGCGCGGCCGCGGTCTATCAGGTCTACGATCAGGTGCAGGGGCGTTCGGTCGCCCTGAAAGTGCTGCTCCCCGGCGCCGATGAGACGACCCGCTCCCGCTTCCGCCAGGAAGCCCGCACGGCTGGTGCCCTGCGCCACCCCAATATCGTTACCACCCTGCAGGTGGGCGACGCGCCGGCCGATGGCGTCGCCTATATTGCTATGGAGCTGATCGAAGGGGAGAGTCTGGCCCGGCTGTTGGAGCGCCGGGGAAAGCTGCAAGCCGAAGAAAGCTGCAATCTGCTGACCCCTATTGCGGCTGCCCTGGCCCACGCCCATCGGGCCGGTGTCATCCACCGGGACGTGAAGCCGAGCAACATTCTCCTGCGCCCGGTCAGCCCAGGCGCGGCGGGCAGCGTCCAATTGGAAGCCCTGGACCATCCGGTGGTCCCCCTGCTTTCGGATTTTGGGATTGCCCTGGCCCTGGACACCCCGGAGCTGACCAACGCCGGACGCACGATTGGCACGCCGGCCTATATGGCCCCGGAACAGTGCGCAGGCAGCCGGGAGATCAGCGCCCAGGCGGATATCTACTCCCTGGGCGCAGTGCTCTATCGCTGTCTGGTGGGGCGTGCCCCTTTTCTTGGCTCGGTCACGCAGATTTTGCACGCCCACGTCTACGAATCGGTCACCATCCCGGATGACGTTCTGGCGGGTCTGCCGCCCCGGGTGGTCGATGTGCTGCGGGCTACCCTGGCCAAAGAGCCAGCCGAGCGTTACGCCTCGGCCCAGGAACTGGCCGCGGCCCTGACTCTGGCCGCGGGCCGTGCCCTGCCGTCGGACGAGTATGCGGGGGAGATGATCGAGACTACCTCGACCCTGACATTGGCCAGTCTGGCTTCGGTGCTCCCAGAGCCACACCCCCAGCGTACAGAAACGGTAATCGTAGCCTCCTCCGTCACCCGGCCCGCCGTCCGGCCCGCCCCTCAAAAGAGAGTGACGCCCCCCCCTCCATCGCGCCCCATTCCAAAACCAGTGCCTGCCACTCCGCCCCGCTCTGGCATTCCCTGGCCGCGTCTGATTGCTGGGGGCGCAGGGATAGTGGCCCTGGTTCTGATTGGGGTGATTCTGGTCAGCGCAGGTTCGCTCTCTCGTCTCAATTTGTTCCTGCCTGGGGGAACAGATGGCACAGCGACTCGTCAGCCTGTGGTCCTACGCCCCATAGCCACACGAAATCAGACTTCCATAGGGGCAATTGTTCCACCCACCGCAACGCCGCAGCCGCCAGAGGCCACAGCCACACAACCGGTGCTTGTAACGATAGCTGCTACGGCCACGCCTTCCCCCACGGGCACACCCACAGCCACAGCCACCGCCCGACCGACGCAACGCCCGACCCGTCCTCCCGCGCTTGCGGCCACGGCCACGCCCGTGCCCCCTACAGCCACGCCCACACCAGAAGAAGGGCTGGCCCTGGCCTGTCAATATATCGGGGTGGAAGAGCTGTATGACTATCTTCGGCAACCGGGCCGGGCCGAAGCACTGGGCTGTGCCACGGATCAGGGCACGCCCATCACCTTCGAAGTGCAACCCTTTCAGAATGGACTGATGCTGCGCCGGGAGGATATACGGGCGATTTATGTGCGTTTTGCTGGAAATGGGCAATGGGAACAGCACCCAGACCGCTGGACGACGGATATGCCCCCCCTGCACTCGAACCCGGAACTGGTCCCGCCCGCGCCGGGTCTCTTTCAGCCGGAGCGGGGCATCGGTCTGCTGTGGGCCGAAAACAATGTGCTGCGCGGCACCCTGGGCTGGGCTACGGCGCCGCCCACCCTTACCAGTGGGGTTGTCCAGACCTTTGACGGCGGGCTGCTTATCCGTGATATGCAGAGAGAGGACGAAGTGATTTACGAATTTTTGAAGTCGCTTTTTCGATTTTGAATTACCAAACTAACCACAGAAAGGCAACCCGCCAATGAGTACCCCCACTATCGATCTGCGCTCGGACACCGTAACCCGCCCAACCCCGGCAATGCTGGAAGCTATGGCAAAGGCCCCCGTGGGCGATGACGTCTACGGCGAGGACCCGACTGTCAACCGGCTGGAGGCTATCACCGCGCAGATGCTGGGCAAGGAGGCCGCGGTCTTTGTGTCCAGCGGCACAATGGGCAATCTGATTTCGGTGCTGGCCCACTGTGGCCGGGGCGATGAGGTGATTCTGGGCGATCTGGCCCACATCTTCCTCTACGAGCAGGGCGGCTCGGCGGCGCTGGGCGGTGTCCATCCCCGCGCTGTGCCCACCCAGCCCGACGGCACCCTCAAACTGACCGACATTGAAAACGCCATCCGCGGCGACAACGAACACTTTCCCATCAGCCGCCTGCTGGCCGTGGAGAACACCCACAACCGCTGTGGAGGACGCCCGCTCTCGGCAGAGTATATGGACGCGGCCGGCCAGTTGGCCCACCGCCACGGGCTGAAATTTCACGTGGACGGTGCGCGGCTGTGGAACGCGGCCGTAGCGCTAAATATCTCCCCGGAGCGGCTGGCCAAAGAGGCCGACAGTGTGAGCCTCTGCCTGAGCAAAGGGCTGGGCGCGCCGGTGGGTTCGGTGGTGGTGGGTGACAAGGAATTTATCCGCAAGGCGCGGCGGATGCGCAAGGCAGTGGGGGGCGGGATGCGCCAGGCCGGGGTGATTGCGGCCGCGGGGATTGTGGCAGTGACAGAGATGGTAGAGCGACTGGCCGACGATCACGCCAACGCCCGCCGTCTGGCCGAGGGGCTGAACCGGCTGGAGGGAATTTCCATCGACCCGGAGAGTGTCCTGACGGATATTGTCATCTTCGATTTGGAACGGGAAGACATCACCCCGGCCAACCTTTCGGCGGGGCTACGCGGCCACGGGGTGCTGCTCAACCCCATCGGCGGCAAGCGGCTGCGGGCTGTCACTAATTATCACATCAGCGAAGCCGACATCGACCGCACCCTGGGGGCTTTCGCCGCGGTGCTGGAGGCTGGAGAAAAGGCGACGGACCAGCGGGTGATGACCTACGGATAGCCGTCAATCCAGCGCGCTGGCCCGGCGCACCGCGTCCTGACCGAAGCGTTTGCGCAGGGCCTGCACCGCATCGTTGAGCCGTTCGGCTTTGGCCTGCTCTGCCGGGTGCGCGGGCAGCTCCCAGATGCTCATCTGGTGGACGAGGGGGCCAAGACCGCTGACACCCACACCGATCAGACGCACGGGCTGGCCGGGTGGCCGGTTGTCGGCCAGAAGTTGCAGGGCCAGCCGTGCAATCTCCTGGCTGCTGCTGATGGGCTGTTCCCCGGTACTTTGCCTGGTCAGGGTGGTGAAATCGGGCCAGCGCAGCTTTAGGGTCACCGTGCGGGCTGCCAACTTCTCGCGTGCCAGGCGGTGGGCCACCTGCCCGGCCTGTTCGGTGACAACCCGGGCCAGCGTCTGGCCGTCCGCCAGGTCTGTGGCAAAGGTGGTTTCCTGGCTGATGGATTTCGCCTCCCGCTCGGTAACGATCTCCCGCGGGTCGATGCCCTGGGCCCGGCGGTGCAGATCGTTGCCATTCTTGCCGAAGCGCCGGGCCAGCTCGCTGGCGGGAAAGCGGGCAATGTCGCCGATGGTATGAATGCCCAGTTCGGCCAGCTTCTCCGCGGTTTTTGGCCCTACACCCCAGAGCGCGTCCACGGGCAAGGGGGCCAGAAAAGCCGCTTCCTGGCCCGGCGGCACAACCTGAATGGAGCGGGGATAGTCACCGCTGCGTACGGCGGCTTTGCCCACGTCTGTGGCGATCTTTGCCACCAATTTGTTGGTGGCCACACCCAGAGAAGCGGGCAGACCCAAGGCATCCCGCACCCGGGACTGAAGTGTGCGGGCCATCTCCTCTGGGGGCTGAGAGTGGCTGCTCACATCCAAAAAGGCTTCGTCAACGGATAGCTGTTCCACCAGAGGTGTCAGTTCGTGGAGGATCGCCATCACCTGGGCCGAGACCCGGCTGTACTCCCCCATATGGGAATCGACGATGAGTAGCTCCGGGCAGAGGCGCACTGCCTGGCTCATAGGCATAGCCGAGCGCACCCCCTTCATCCGGGCGGGATAGGAGCAGGAAGCCACAACCCCCCGCTGGTCTGGCCGTCCGCCGACGGCAAAGGGCAGACCAGCCAGCGCGGGGTTGCTCTTTTCCTCCACCGCACAGAAGAAGGCGTCCAGATCGAAGTGGAGAATTTTGCGAATGTTCACGGGAGTCTTTGGAAGGTATACAAAAGAGAGGCCGGCTATTTAAGGCTATTATACCACAGGCTGTATGGGGCTGGTCTTTCCCTGGCCTTTGGCTGTACAATCATAGGCGCGCATGGAGCGAGGCAGCAAACCGGAAGCCCGCCCTGCGTTCCACCACCCCGAGGAATTTATGCGTCTGCACCGCCAAACGATTCTCGGCCTCACGGGCTATCTCTGCATCGGCACAGCTTCTGTGCTGATCCCCTCGATTATGCCCTCCATCACCTCCGAATATCAGGCAGCCGGTCTCTCTCTGGCCGCCATCGGGCTGATCTTCCCGGCCCGGGCCCTGGGAAGCATCGCGGGCAATCTGCTGGCCGGGGTCGGGTCGGACAGGCTGGGCTATGGCCGGATGGTCTGGCTGGCCGCGCTGCTGCTGGCTGGCTCCCTGGCCCTGGCGGGGATCGCCCATCCCTGGCTGCTCTTTCTGGCCGCCTTTGTGGTCATCAGCGCCACCCAGGGAGCCCTGGGCACAGGCATCAACGCCCTGACCGCGGACGCCAATCCCGATGGGCGGGCCAGGGCGCTGAATACCCTGCACGGGGTCTATGGCATCGGCGCGGCCGTCTCGCCGCTGATCTTTGGCTATCTGTTGCAAGAAGGGGTGGCCTGGCGCTGGATGCTGGGGGGCACGGCCCTGCTCTGGCTGCTCTACGGGCTGGTCTCTTTCCTGCTTCAATCCAGCCCCACCCCCCAACGGGAGCGCCGCCCGGCCCAACTCCTCGACCTGTCGATGCTGGCTTCTGCGCCCTTTCTGGCCCTCTTTGCCATCGCCTTTATCTACAACGGCGTGGCCTACAGTCTGCTGGGCTGGGTGGCGCTCTTTATGCAGGAATCCGCGGGCTTCTCCGCCTTCTTCTCGATTTCCCTCATATCCATCTTCTATGTGGCCTTGACCGCGGGCCGCTTTGTCTGCGCCGCCATCAGCGAACGGGTGGGCTATGGGGCTACGCTGCTGGGGCTGGCTGTGGGCATCACCGCCACCTATCCGCTGGTGGTGTTGAGCAGCAGTGGGCTGTGGGTGGCCCTGGGCATCTTCCTCACCGGGCTGAGTCTTTCCGGTCTCTTTCCTACGGCCCTGGCCTACGGCAGCCGCCTCTACCCCACCCGGTCCGGCGCGGTGGCGGGCACGCTCAATGTCTCGATGACTCTGGGCGCGATGATTCCGCCGGTATGGACGGGGGTCATCGCCGAGTGGTGGAGCTTTCAGGCCGCGCTGGGGGTGAATTATGTGATGGTGATGGGGCTGCTGGGGGTGACGATTTATCTGTATGGGATGGACAAATGACCGCGAATGGGAGGATTACGCGAATAGATGCCGTGTAGGGACGTTGCCGAATGTCCCTACAACCAGCCGAATGTCCCTACAACCATTCGCGTAATCCTCTTATTCGCGGTCATCTGTCCGCCGTCCAATCCACCCAAAGGAGAATCCGATGAACGACCCAATTGTAAACGCCCAACCCATCCTCGACCGCTTCCGGTTGGATGGCCGGGTGGCGCTGGTGACAGGCGCAGGCCAGGGGATTGGCCGGGGCTTTGCCCACGCCCTGGGCGAGGCCGGCGCGCGGGTGGCGGTGGCGGATTTGGTATTGAGCCGGACCGAGACGGTGGCCCAGGAGTTGACTGGGAAGGGGATCGACGCCATCGCTCTGCAAACTGACGTGACCGACGAGGCGCAGGTGGCCCGAATGGTGGCGCGGGTGGTGGAGCACTGGGGCGGGCTGACGATTGGGGTGAACAATGCGGGGATGGGGCTGTGGATGGACGCGGAGACGATGCCCCTGGCCGACTGGCGGCGGGTGATGGCGCTCAATCTGGACGGGGTATTTCTCTGCGCCCAGGCCCAAGCTCGGGTGATGCTGGCCGCGGGTTATGGAAAAATTATCAATACGGCTTCGATGTCGGGCACGATTGTCAATACGCCCCAGAATCAGGCGGCCTACAACACCTCCAAAGTCGGGGTAATCCATCTGACCAAAAGTCTGGCCGCGGAGTGGGCGACCCGGGGGGTGCGGGTCAACTGCATCAGCCCCGGCTACACCCGCACCGCGCTGGTGGACGATCTGCTGGCGACGCCGGAGGGACAGGCTATCCTACCCCGCTGGATGGAACTGACACCCACCGGGCGGATGGTGGAGGTGGGGGAATTGCAGGGGGCCGTCGTCTATCTGGCCGCGCCGGCATCGGATGGGATGACGGGGCACGATCTGGTGGTGGATGGGGGGTATACGTTGTGGTGAGGGATCAGTCCCAAATACATTCGACGATACCTGCTTGACGGATTGTTGCATCACGGGTGATCAGTGGTACGCCAAATGTGTGGGCTGCGGCCACAATGATACGATCGTGCATTTCTGAGACAGCAGTCACGGCAACCATTGCCCGCGCTTCGCCCAAGCCGAATCAATCATAACCCGAATTCTCATTCAGTTCCTGGGCAAGACGCTCGAACTTACGTGCGGATTCGTTTCGAATCTCTGAAATCGCCTCCGTCACCCAATCACCTGTATCATCAGGCCGCAATGCGTGTTTCCAGATACCCTTTAAGGAAAGAATCAGACGGGTAGATGGTGGGGCAGACCGAATCACTTCGAGCTGAACCTCCTCGCCTTCGCGCAACTGAATAGGGATGCTCGGCTTAAAAACGCCTTCCTGGAAGACTGCGCTGATTGTCATTGTTCGCTCCTTTTGGCACAATGATTTGAGGGCCACAGGGCGAGTATATCACCCTGTGGCCCTCAAGACAATCCATTTACTGCAAAACCGACTTGGCCGTCGGATTCAGACGCATGACCTGAATTGTCTCCCGGTTGATCATCGATGGGTTGCGCGGGGCGAGGGTATTCTTCCAGTGATCCGACTGGTAGACGGCTTCGTAGAGACGCACCCGCTCGGCCTCGTCCACAAAGCGGCGCATCCAGACGTAGCGGTTGGGGTCCTGTTCGTCCACAAAAGAGCCGACAATTACCATCCCTTTGGCGACCTGAAAGGGGATGATCTCCTCCTCCATATACTGCACCCAGGCATCCCGCTGGCCGGGGTGACATTCGTAAATTCGCAATTCGTAGAGCATTGTTTACTCCTATATGATATGTGTGGCACCCCGATAGAGATGTCTGGCATGGCGCACCAATCGTTCCCGATCTTCGTCTTTCATCTGAATATCACCCGTGCGAGCGTCTACAACCACGCATCCGATCTGCCCCAAATCGCCCAGCAATGGCAGGGACAAGGAAACGGGCACACGCCAGCCGATCTCCTCGCCCGTCACTGCCAACTCAGGCGTCCGGGCAATCAGTCCTGTGCCCAGATTCGGTACAATCTGCCGGTTGACCGCTACCCGCGCATCCTCCCCGCTAATGCGCAGCATTGCTTCCAAGTGAAGATGCAGCAAAAGAGATGATTCATCTGTATGTTCAGAGGGTAGCACAACGGACTGCATAGCCTTTCTCCATTTCTCTCCCTTTGAAAAAAGGGACACGGATTTGCACAGATGGAACAGATTTTCACGGATTTGGATTTCGCTTTCGCCTCATTATCCGTGCAAATCCCTCCTATCCGTGTAAATCCGTGTCCGTTTGTTTACGCCAACAAGTGCATAGGCCGGTCGCCTTCCACCTCAAAGTGGCGGAAGGTGGGCAGATAGTCCCGGTTCATCGCCAACATTTCGTTCACCATCTCCCGAATCTCGGCCATTGTCAGCACCGCCGACGAGAGCGGGTCGTGGAGGATGGCCTGGAAGATTTTGCGGGGATCGCCTTCCAGAATACCTTCCACCGCCATCTCCTCCAGTTGGGAAGTCAGACCGGTCAGCATCGCCACGGACGGGGGCAGGCTGCCCACCCGTACGGATTGCAGCCCATCCCGGCTGGCCCACACGGGAATCTCCACACACGCGCCCTGGGGCAGGTTGTCCACCAGCCCGTTGTTGGGCATATTGCCGTTGAACTGGAAGGGCGTGCCCCCTTCCAGTCCGTTTATAATATAGGCGGCATACTCGTGTCCCCGCTCCAAATCCAGGGGAGCCGGGTCGTTGAGCCACTCGTTGATCTGCGTCTCCCAGGTGGCTTCCCGCTCGGCGTGGCGCTTGACCACATAGGCATACTCGCCGGGGTTCCAGCCTGTGCCGTGGGTGCAATACTTCTCGATCAGGTCGGGCCGCTTGCGAAACCAGGGGTTGTACTCCGAGTGGTGGCCGCTGGATTCGGTGGGGTAGTAGTCCAGGTGCAGGTAGAGTTCGTTGCGCACCTGCTCCTCGTTATAGACCTCGGCCCGCTCGGTGATGGCCTGGCGGATCAGCGGATAGGCGTCCACGCCTTTCCACTTGTACTCCAAATACCAGGCCATATGGTTGATACCGGCGCAGGTGAAGGTGATCTCCTCCATCGGCGCGCCGATCCAGCGGGCCAGCATCTCGGCGGTGCCCTGCACGCTGTGGCAGAGACCGGTGGCGACGATCTTCGTCTGGCTCTGGATGGCCCGGCAGTTGAGCACCATCGGATTGGTGTAGTTGAGCATCACCGCCTTGGGGCAGAGACGCTCCATATCCCGGGCGATGTCCAGCATCACCGGCACCGTGCGCATAGCGCGGAAGATGCCAGACGGCCCCCGGGTGTCGCCGATGTTCGTGTCGATCCCGTACTTCATCGGGATTTCGATGTCGTGCCGCCAGATGTTCCCGGAACCGACGAGAATCGTGACGATCACATAGTCCGCGCCGTCCAGGGCTTCCTCCCGGCTGGTCGTGCTGACCACTTTGGCGGGATACTTCCCCTCCGTCACAATGCGGTTGATGGCCTTTTCAATAAAGCCGAGCTTCTCCGGGTCGATGTCCATCAGACAGATGGTGGCATCGGCCAGGCTGGGAAAGGTGAGAACGTCGCGCACCAGCTTGCGGGTAAAGCCAAAACTGCCTGCGCCGATAAATGCGATTTTTGTCATTAGAATTTCTCTGCGTATGTGGGGAAATGGGACAAGAGATGAAAATCAGAATTCAGGCTGGAACGAGGATAGGGGGTACGACAATTGAAACGGGCAAAGCGCTAAGTACGTCCAGATACCACCACCAACCCCAGAAAAATAAAACGGGGGTCCGAAAGATATCCCTCCACATCAAAAGGCGGGAATGCTGTTTCCATTATGCCATCCAAACCAAACATAACCAACCACCGAACCCCTTCAAATTCACCGACAATCGTCGGGTAAATTACAGGCTGGATTCTTTACAAGGGTAGCGATTCACATCCACTTTGTCAAATCGGATTTTTCTTTCGCTGACAGCCCCGGACGACTACTCTATACTGAGACAGATTCCACTTTTTGCAGACAGTAGATACCTACTCAGGTTTTTGGGTGCGACGCACTCGCCATACATTTTTTGCACGGGAATGTTCTCTTGGCGAGTGCGTCGTACCTGTGCAGCAGCGACAGCAGACGTAACTGCTCACCCCCTCCCAACCTCCCCCACTGTGGGGGAGGAGTCGCTCCACT
>JAHDWH010000021.1:0-5543 GCA_023384455.1 Caldilineaceae bacterium
ACTTAAACCCGTTATATGGTTTTAATTACCCCTTTTTAACTTCCCACGCCTCCGTCCGGCGAATTATCCATTCTGACGGAGCATCTTGCATGTCCTCACTCATCACACTCTCGGATCCCCGCAGCCCGGCCGCGGAGGCATTTCAGAGTCTGCGCACGAATATCGAATTTTCCAGGCTGGAGACAACCCTGCGTTCCATTCTCGTCACCTGTGCCGATGCAGAGACGGACAAGAGCAGCGCGCTGGCAAACCTGGCGGTGGTGATGGCCCAGGCCGGGGACCGGGTGGTGGTGGTGGACGGGGATTTGCGGCGCCCCCGCCAGCACGAAATCTTCGCCGCGGCCAACAGCCGGGGCCTGACCGATTGGTTGAAAGAGAGCGGCACGCCGGCGCTGGTCGAGACGGGCGTCGCCAATCTGCGCCTGCTCCCTTCTGGCCCACTGCCACCCAACCCGGTGGCCCTGCTCAGTGGCAACCGGCTGGGCGAGCTGCTGGCCCAATTGTCCGGGGAGACCGACTACATTCTGGTGGACGCGCCGCCTGTGTTGGCCGTGACCGACGCCGCCCTCTGGGCCGGGAAGGTGGACGGCGTGCTGCTGGCAATCCACGCCGGGCGCACCAGCCGGGAACACGCCCAGCGTGCCAAAGCTGTGTTGGAGAAGGTGCAGGCCCGGATTGTGGGGGCTGTGCTGCTGGACGCAGAGGAAGAAGCGGGCGCGGTTGGGCGCTACGGCGGATAAGATTTGTAGGTGCGGTTTCTAACCGCACGGTGAATGGACAACCCAAAAATGTGCGGTTAGAAACCGCACCTACGAAGGGAAGACGTATGAAAGGCATTCTCCTGGCAGGCGGGCACGGCACACGGCTCTATCCGCTCACATTCAGCCTGAGCAAACAGATTCTGCCGGTCTTTGACAAACCGATGATTTACTATCCCCTGTCGATGCTGATGCTGGCGGGGATTCGGGAGGTGCTGGTGATCAGCACCCCCGGGGCCCTGCCTCTCTTCCAAATGCTTCTGAAAGATGGTAGCCAGTGGGGGATGAGTTTCAGCTATGTGGAGCAACCCGAACCCAAAGGCATTGCCGAATGTTTTATTCTGGGCCGGGAGTTCATCGGCGACGATGCGGTCTGTCTGCTCCTGGGCGACAACATTTTCTACGGTCACGGCCTGCCGGAGAAGCTGATGGCCGCGGCAGAGACGGGCACGGGCGCGCTGATCTTCGCCCACCCGGTCAGCGACCCGGAACGCTACGGCGTCGTCGAATTTGACGAAAGCGGCAAGGCCCTGGGCATTCAGGAGAAGCCGACCAATCCCCGCTCCCACTACGCAGTGCCCGGCGTCTATTTCTACGACAATCAGGTGGTGGAGATCGCCGCCAATATGCAGCCCTCGGCCCGGGGCGAGCTGGAGATCACCGACGTAAATCTGGCCTATTTGGCGAAGGGCGAGCTGCGGGTAGACATTCTGGGCCGGGGCTTTGCCTGGCTGGACGCGGGCACCCACGAATCCCTGCTGCAAGCGGCTAACTTTGTCCAGGCATTGCAGGAGCGCCAGGGAATGATGATCTCCTGCCCGGAGGAGATCGCCTTTCGTCGCGGCTTCATCAGCCGGGAGGAACTGCGGGCGTTGGGCCAGCCGATGGCAAGCAACCACTACGGAGCGTATCTGCTGCGGGTGGCCGACGGCAAAGTATAGGGGGCGCGGGTGGAACTCTCCCCAGCGCCCATCCGTTCTCTGCCCGGTCTGGCCGCGGGCATCCGCCAGACCGACCGCTTTGCTCTGCCGGTTTCGGTGGCGTCGATCTTCGAGAAGACATCGCTTGTGCCGGTCTATCAGGTGGCCGATGGCTCTGTGGAGCGGGAGATCAGCGCGGCGGCGGAGACGATTGGGGTGGTGGCGGACAAGCTGCGGCGGCTGGTCGGGGCCTATGGCGAATGGCATCACTTCGACGCACCGGCCTACTTCGACCTCTTCCCGGAGCAGACAGCGCTGTTGTTGCATATCTCCGAACGGGTCAGCACTGTCCACGTCACCTTCTACGCCGACCTGCTCCTGCCCACCTTCCGCCGGGCCGAGCGCATCTGGGCCGAGGAGTTCTTCCCCGCCTATCAGGCCGCCCGCCCTTTTACCAACGCCCGCGAACACCCATCGGTCTATCGGGAACACTTTTTGGAGATGGACCAGCCCAAACTCCTGACCTATTGGGAGCGGCTGTGGGCGGTGGTGGCCGGGGCACGCAAAATTTTGAGCGACGACATCGGCTTTCTGGCCTCATCCGGGGGCAGCGACGAGCGTACCCGCTGGCAGGCGTCCTGGCCGCAGCACCCCGCAGCGGGGCTGGACGCGCGGCTGCTGCCCGCACTGGAAACCGTCCCAACAGTGACACTAACAATGATTTTCCCCATGCCCATCCACCGCCAGTCCGGGCGGATGCGTCGTCTGCGGCGGATGTGGGAGAGGCGGGGACGTAACTACCCGTAGTGCGTAGTGCGTGAACTGATAGTGATATTTGTTCACGCACCACGCACTACGCAATTTCAAAGGAAATCCTATGCAGAACATTTTCGTAACCGGCGGCGCGGGCTTTATCGGCTGCAATTTCGTGCGCCTGCTCCTGGCAAAATACCCGGACTATCGGGTGATTGTCTATGACAAACTGACCTACGCGGGTCGGTTGGAAAATTTGCAGGATGTGGCAGCGCAGTACCCGGATCGGTACACATTTGTCCAGGGCGATATCTGCGATGCCGACAGGGTGAACGAGACTTTCCAGCGCTATGACATCGATACGGTTGTCAACTTTGCGGCGGAGAGCCACGTGGATCGCAGCATTCTGGACCCGGAAGCCTTTCTGCGCACGGATGTGATGGGCACGTATGTCCTGCTGGAAGCGGCGCGCAAAGCGGGCAACCTGCGCTATCACCAGATCAGCACGGACGAGGTTTACGGCCATATCCACGGCGATCACAAGAGTGTGGAGACCGACAATCTGGCCCCCCGCAGCCCCTATGCGGCCAGCAAAGCCAGCGCTGATCACTTCGTCAACGCCTATCACATCACCTATGGCCTGCCCATTACTATCAGCCGGGGGGCCAATAACATCGGTCCTTTCCAATACCCGGAGAAGGTCATCCCACTTTTTGTGACAAATGCGTTGCAGGATATGCGCCTGCCCGTCTACGGCGACGGCCAGCAGATGCGGGATTATCAGTATGTGATGGACCACTGCCAGGCCATCGATCTGGTCCTGCACAAGGGCGTCATCGGTGAATCGTACAACATCGGCACGGGCTTTGAAATGACGAATCTGGCGATGGTGGAGATTCTGTTGGACGAGCTGGGCAAGCCCCGATCCCTCATCCAGCACGTGGAGGACCGCCAGGGCCACGACCGGCGCTATAGCCTGGACGTGCGCAAAATGATGGCCCTGGGCTGGGAGCCGGACTATTCGCCGGAGGAGGCCATCCGGGCCACTGTGCGCTGGTATGTGGACAATCGCTGGTGGTGGGAGCCGATCCGCTCCGGGGAATTCCAGGCCTACTACGACCGGGTGTACAGTCAGCGGGCTGTCTTGCCTGCTTCTGCATAAGCGATTGAAAGCCAGTGTGGACTTATCATCACGCACCGGAATATACGAAAATGGCAGAGCTGAAATTTCCGAATGAGAGCTACCGTATACGTGGAGCCGTGTTTGAAGTGTATCGCGAAATGGGTTGTGGATTTTTGGAGGCAGTCTACCAGGAATGCCTTGAACGAGAATTTACCAGACGAGGAATCCCCTTTTCTGCTCAGAAAGAGTTGCTTCTGGAATACAAAGGGGTGAGGCTGGTTCAAACGTATAAGCCTGATTTCATCTGCTTCAATCTCGTCGTTGTGGAACTCAAAGCCGTGAAAGAATTGGCTAACGACCACAGAGCGCAGGCGCATAACTACCTGAAAGCTACTGGTCTCGAACTGGCGTTGTTGATCAATTTCGGCCATTATCCACTGGTAGAAATTGAGCGAATTGTAAGATAACGCCAAAAATAACCACAGAAGACACGAAATACACGGAAAATTCTGCTTTCCTTTTCTTTCCTCTTTTTCCGTGTGTTCAGTGTTTTCCGTGGTTGATGTAAAAGTAGGAAAATTACCACAGAAAACACAGAACACACGGAAAAATTTGCTTTCCTTTCCTTTTCTTTCCTCTTTTTCTGTGTATTCAGTGTTTTCCGTGGTTGATGTAAGAGCAGGAAAACTACCACAGAAGACACGAAATACACGGAAAAATTTGCTTTCCTTTTCTCTCCTCTTTTTCTGTGTATTCAGTGTTTTCCGTGGTTGATGTAAAAGTAGGAAAATTACCACAGAAGACACGAAATACACGGAAAAATTTCTTTTCCTTTTCTTTCCTCTTTTTCTGTGTATTCAGTGTTTTCCGTGGTTGATGTAAGAGCAGGAAAATTACCACAGAAAACACAGAACACACGGAAAAATCTGTTTTCTCTTTACTTTCTGTGTATTTCGTGTCTTCTGTGGTTGTTTCTTTTAGACGGACGAAACCGCTTGACCATCCGCCCAGCTACCCCCGCCGATCTGCCCGCCATCCGCCGTCTGTGGCAGGAGAACCGGCACAGTTTTCTGACCTGTGGGTTGGAGGATGTGCCCGGTCTGCTGGGGAAGGCGGGCGTGGCGGTGGGGGCGCTGCCCGGCGAGGGTGCGGGGGTGTGGGGATTTGTCGCCTTCGACGCACCTGCGCCGAACGCCGTGGCCGGCTCTCTGGCGGACGGGGCCCTGCGGGCGCTGGTGATTGGCCGCTCTCTGCCGCCGGGCGCATCCGCCGAAGGGCTGATAGGGCAGGCGATTGTTGCCGTGGCAGCGGCGGGCCAGCCCTTTCAACTGACAGCCCTGCCCGACGAAAGCTGGCTGGAACGGCTGCTGATCGGCCAGGGCTTTGCTGTGGCCGACCACCTCTACTTTTACCAGCGCACCCGACGCAACCTGCCCGCCGCCACCACTGGCCCCGCCCTTTTTCGCCCCCTGCGCCCGGACGAGTTGACCGCCCTCACCGCCCTGGACGCCGCCGCCTTCCCCCCCCTGTGGCGGATGACCCACGCCGAACTGCTCGAACTGATCTTCACCTGCCGGGTGCAGGCGGCGGAGATGGATGGAGAGTTGGCGGGCTATGCGGCCATCTCTCTGCACACGGCCCAGGAGCGTAACGACGAAAGCCAGGCCCAACTTGCGCGCTTGGCCGTCCATCCGGCCTGGCAGGGGCAGGGGATTGGCCGCCAACTGCTCATCGAGAGCATCGCCCACGCCCACGCCCACGGCTGCTATCGGATTTCCCTCAACACACCGGAGAGCAATCCCAACGCCCAGCGGCTCTACGAATCCCTCCACTTTCGTCGCCACGGCGCGCGGCGACCGGTGCTGGTTTTCAAAAAGAAACGTGAGGCGTGAAACACCGCGGTGGGTGGGGCAAAGAGACGGTGAAAACGCCCACGTGCACCCACCAAAAAAAACCCCAAAGGGGCGGGGTGTGAACCCCCCCCCCGCC
>JAHDWH010000021.1:5553-39133 GCA_023384455.1 Caldilineaceae bacterium
TTACAAAACTAACGGTGGGGGTTTAACCTTTTTTTGTTCCGACTGATCTCACGTTTCACGCCTCACGTTTCCCCAACGAAAACTGACCCCATTGGCGCGTCTTTTACCCCGTCACCGCTACGTTCTTCGGCAGCATCCACAACCCGGCCACCGTCGTCAGGCCGATGACGCCGCTCCACAAAAAGGCCGTCTGCAACCCAAAGTTGTCGGCCAGCCAGCCCACCACCCAAATCGCCAGGGCGCGGGTGAGGAAGTTGGCCGTGAGAAAGATGCCGTTCGCCAGGGCCCGGTTGCGGGGGAAATAGTCCTGCACCAGGGCCATCATCACCGGCGTGGGGGAGATGGCGGTCAATCCCAGGCCCAGAAGCAGGGGAAAGAGCAGGGGTTCCGGCGCGGCCAGAAAGCCAAAGAGGACGAAGGGGGCGAGAATATAGAGGAGGGCCAGCACCCGGCGTCGCCCCCATTTGTCGCTGTAGGTGCCGGTTGCCAGCGCGCCCACCACCCCGGCGGCTTCCAATACAGTCAGCGAGGCCGCGGCCAGCCAGAGGGAGGCGTTCTTTGTGTCGCTCATAAAGATCGGCAAATAAGTGGTGAGAGCCACAGCGATAAAGGCTTTGGTGGTCAGAATCCAGAGGATGGCCGGGTAGACCTGGCGTACCCGGGGCCACAATGCGGCCAGACTTCCGCCGGTGGTCACAGGGCGGGCGGAGAGATTGCGCAGCCGCCAGTAGAGAACCGCCGAGCAGAGCCAGCCCAGAATCGCCAGCCGCCAGATGCCCTCCAGCCCCCACCAGATGACCGCGGCGGAGACGAGCAGGGGGCCGACTGTGCGCCCCAATTCCCCGGAAGCCATAAAGATACTCATCCCCGTGCCCACCCGCTGGCCGGAGATGCGCCCGATCATCGCCGGCGCGGGTGCGTGAAAGGCGGCCACGCTGACCCCCGCGGCCAGGAGGAGCAGGGCCAGGGCGAAATAGCTGTGGACCAATCCCAGGCTGCTGCTCAGGGTGGCGGTGATGCCGGGGGCCAAAATGATAAAATAGCGCAGGCTGATGCGGTCAGCGGCGTAGCCCAGGAAGGGGTTGAGCAGGCTGGGCAGTTGCAGAAAGATGGATAGCCCGCCGGTGGCAGCGTAGCTGGTGCCCAGCCGTTCCTGGATGAGGGGCAGCAGAGGGGAGAGGAAGGCGCTGAAGCTGTCGTGGACGAAGTGACCGCCGGCGACGGTCATCACTTCGCCGGTTTGGAAACCCTGGGCTTCGGCGGCTGGGGTCTGGATGGTTTCGGCTCTCATTGGGGGAATGTCCTTCGCGCGGTTGACGTTATGGCAAGAACAGGTATTATAGAGGCAGGCGCGGCGGTACACAAGCCGTGGGATTCGATTTTGAACGCAGATTGCTCAGATTGACGCAGATGGCGCAGAATTTCAGCCATTGAAAAACCAATGCCAATCCGTGTCCTTTTTTGAGGGAGGCTTTGATGAGACGCTATTTTCGTTTTTGTGTGTTGCTGATAATCGGGTTGCTGGCCGCGGGCTGTATGCTGCCCGCGCAAGTGCAGCCCGCGGGTGGGCCGGTGGTGCAGGGGTCTACGGCCGCGCCGACAGAGCCAGCGCCCACGGATACACCGGTTTCCGTGGGCATTGTGGAGGTGCCCGCGGAGACGCCGACCGACACCCCCCTTCCCCCCGTCGAGACAGCCACATCCCTGCCGCCAGTGGCTTCTACCCCTGCGCCGTCAGCGACTCCGACTGTAGCGCCTACAACCGCGCCCCCGGCCACACCGACACCTGCGCCCACTGCGCCGCCGACCCCAGCCGCGACAAAGACGCCCTATCCCACGGGCATTTTCGTCGCCAGCCATCGGGGGTTCTCCGATGGCTCGAATTATGTGGTGGTGGGAGAGGTGTTGAACACCAGCGGGGTGGCCGTCTACGGGGTGAAGGTTATCACCAATTTCTATGACAGCGGGGGCAAGCTGGTGGCCGCGGGTCAGACCCTGACCAGTCTGGCGATGACCGAGCCGGAGGTGGGCAATCCTTTCAAACTGAAAGTGGAGAATCTGGCCTCGGCGGTGGATCGCTACGAACTGACTGTTACGTGGGAGGATGTGAGTCTGATCGAATTTCGCTATCTGACGGTTGTGGAAGGGGCGGTGGGCCAGGTCGAAGTGACGGGGCAGATACGCAACGAGCAGGAAAGTGTGCTGACGTCGATAGTGGTGGCTGTCACTTTTTATGACGCGGCGGGTGGGGTGGTGGATACCGCCGACATCTTTCTGGGCGGGCAGACCCTCGCACCGGGCGCGTCGATGCCCTTCGCCATTCCCCTCGGCGGCGGCGATAGGGTCTACGATCATTTCTGGATCGAAGCCCAGGGTAATCTGAATCTGTTTTAGGGCTGGCAATCATTTAACCTGCGGATTTCATGTGCCCCCTGCTCTGCCGTGAAGCAAAATTCACAAGTTAGATGATTGCCAGTTCTCATGTGTGCAGAGTCTTTCTGGATGGTCGACAGCCCCTAAATTTCTCTTACCCCTCTTGTATATGCAGAAATGTCCCCACCGGTAGTACAATCGATTGTATCCAAAACCGGTTGCATTACTCAACAGGACACGCATATGCCCATCGAACTCCTCGCCTACACCCGCCCCAACCCAGCGTTGAACCCCGCCGAGCTGGCCGGGGTGGGCGATCTGGCGACGATTTGGCAGGGCCAAAGCACCTATCAGGAAAATATCATCGAATTTGCCGGGCGGGTCTGCTATCGCAGCACCCAGCGGATGGGCACAGCGCCCAACTTTATCAGCGCCCGGGTGCGAGAGGGCCACGAGGACATCATCGAGCATATCGTCATCACCCTGCGGGTGCGGGGCAGCGACGATCCCCTGCGCTGGCGGATGCTCAACCGCCACTGCGAAGTGACCCAGGAGGCCGACGGCAGTTGGGTGGTCAGTGGCAATACCCGGGTCTGGCTGGACTTTCTGCGCCGGGGGATTGGGACGGAAGCGCTGCCCTTTCTCTACGCGCTGGCCCCCAGCGTCTACGCCGAGTTTGCTGACAAAGCCGAGACGGTGACGATTACCCCGCCGAATGCAGAATCGTCTGTAGATTTAGCTGCATTGCGTCCGGCGGAGCGGGACGGGATGCGGGTGACGCTGCTGGGCTACACCCAGCCGATGCTGGGCGACACGGAGAGCCGCACCCATCACGGCTCTGCCACCTTTCTTTTTGAGGGGATCAGCCGGGCATGCACCCATCAACTGGTGCGCCACCGGCTGGCCAGCTTCAGCCAGGAATCGCAGCGGTACGTTCAATATGAAGCATTAGAACCTGATATTGCGCCTTCTGTTCCACGTTTGCCAGAGCCACAGCAAGCGAAACGGCATGGATTGTGCATTTTTAGTTTGGATCAGGAAGAATTCATCATAAAGCTTTATCTTGATGATGGCTTTAGCGCTGAAGCAATTTCTGAAGCATATGATGTTCATCCTACAACGATTCGAGACATTGTTATGAGGAGCGGAGCGGAATTTCGAGATCGGCGAGCGTCTAGGACTATGTATATTCGAACAGATTTTTTTGACCAAATTGGTACGCCTCTGAAAGCGCAGATTTTAGGATTGATCTACGCCGATGGCAATGTGGCACAACGAGACGGGGTGATATCCCACGCATCTATCGCCCAACATTCGAACTATAAGGCATGGCTAAAACGACTTGGAGCACTTTGGGGTGGAAGTGTCATATCGGGTGGAAGGGATGGCTCCTCCAAATTGACGATACCGGGAACTGAACTGGCCGAAGCATTGGTGCAGCACGGTGTTATGCCTGCAAAGAGTAAAGTGTTGAAGCCACCCTCGCTTCCAGATGAACTCATTCCTCACTTTATCCGAGGCTATATGGAGGGTGATGGCTACATCAGTAAACAGTCAAGCCAGCCAAGGATTGTGATTCTTGGAACACCCGAACTTCTCAAGTGGATGCATCGCGCAATATGTGATGGGTTGAATTGGAATCAAAATCAAACGTTAAGACGGCGCAGCGATCATCTATATGAATTGAGTATTGGTGGACGCTTTCAGGTTCCGGATCTGCTTGAATGGTTGTACTCTGATTTTGAACTCCGCTATGCTCATCCGGGGAAGCTGAAAAGTGCAGCGGCCTGGAGTCCCCGAATTCAGACTGACTTTCAGAACCAATTGGCTGGCTGGGCAGGATCCTTGGGGGTTATATTACCGCCGAAATTCGATCCGGCCTCTGCATCGATTGGAATGGATGCGGTAGAGAAGATGGCTCAGGTGTACGCTGACCTGCGTGCATTGGGTATTCGTAAAGAAGATGCTCGTTTTATCCTGCCCAACGCGGCGGAGACCCGCATTGTGACGACGATGAATTTCGCGGCCTGGAGCCACTTTCTCTGGCTGCGGGCCGTGGACAAAGCGGCCCAGTGGGAGATTCGGGCCATGGGCCAGCGGGTGTTGGAGATGCTCTATGCCGTCGCACCCGATGTCTTTGCCGAGCATTGGCGGGTCTATCAGGAGCAGTTTGCAGAAGGGTAGGCCGTATGTATCCGTTGGGCCGATTCTGGCAAATCGTATCGTTCCTGTCTTTCCTTCTGCTGGCAGCCGGCTGCGGGCAGGTGATCACCCTCATCCCTACGCCCACGCCCGCGCCCACGCCGACGGTGGAGATCGTCGCGCTGGCCACCCTGCCGCCCACAGCCACGCCCGCGCCCTATACACCCGAACCCACAGCCACGCCGACGGTGACACCGACACCCATTTTCTACACAATCAAGCCCGGCGACAGTCTGCTGGGCGTGGCCCAGGAGTATGGGGTAACCGTGGCTGCCATCCAGGACGCCAACGGCATTCTCGACCCCCGCACGCTCCAGATCGGCCAGCAATTGGTGATTCCCCTGCCCGAAGAAGAGGAAGAGAATCTGGCCAATGCCACAGCTACGCCGACACCCCTGCCCATAACCGTTCAAAATGTCCACTTCAGCGAGACGACAATCGGCGGTCTTTGGGTGCTGGGCGAAGTGCGCAACAGCAGCGGCCAGCCTCTGGAGCAGGTGCGGGTCGGTGTGGCCCTGCTTGACAAGTCCGACGCTGAATTGGCTCGGGCCTCCGGTTTGGTAGCTCTGGACCTATTGGAGCCGGAAGATGTGGCTCCCTTTGCCCTGCTCTTTGGCAGCGCGCCCGGGGCATTTGAAAGATACCTCACCTTCCCTCTCAGCGCAGTCCCGGCCCACGTGGGGAGCTATTACCGGGACCTGGTGGTGGAGGATGTGGCGAGTGAAGGGGAGCGCTACGCCGCCTATACTGTCACGGGGACAGTGCGCAACACTGGCCCTGAAGATGCTGTGAGCGTCCAGGTGATCCTGACTGCGTATGATCCGCTGGACCGGGTGGTCGCTATGCGCAAAGTCCCGCCGGAGCACAACGTCGTTGCACCTGGCGGCAGCACAACCTTCAATATCGTCCTTGCCCCGGTCGGTGGACCGGTCTCCCGGGTGTCCGCTGTGGCCCAGGGCCGCCGCCGCTCGGCGTCCAATCCCTAACGACATTCTCCCCATACCCAATGCCGAACACGACTGATTACACACAGATCGACTACTCCCACTGGACAAGACGCCAGCGCGTTTTTCAAAAATTCGTACTATTTCTGATTCGCCTGCTAACCCGGGTGCAGGTGGAAGGGCAGGGGAATATCCCAGCCAGCGGCCCATTTGTGCTGGCCCCCAACCATATCCATATGTTCGATATTCCGGTGATCTTTGGCTATCTCCCCCGGCGCACGGTCGTCTTTGCCGCGGACAAATGGCAGCGCATCCCTATCTTCGGTTGGCTGCTTAGCTTCTTTGGGGATGCCATCTACGTACACCGGGGCGAACCGGACCGCAAGGCCCTGGCCCTGGCCCTGGATGTCCTGAAGGCGGGGGGGGTGTTGGGGCTGGCCCCGGAAGGAACCCGCAGCCGCACAGGGGGTCTGCAAAAGGGGCGCACAGGGGTTGTCTATCTGGCCAGCCGGGGCAATGTACCCGTACTGCCTGTGGTTGCCTTTGGCCAGGAGCAGGCATTCTCCTATTGGCTGCGTCTGCGGCGGGTTCCGATTTGCGTTCGCTTTGGTGCGCCGATTCATCTGCCAGCCGGACGTCTGCGCTCGCCGGATTTGGACGCCCGTACAGATGAATTGATGCTGGCTTTGGCCCGAATGTTGCCCGCGGCTTATCGAGGTGTCTATGCCGAGCGCTTTGGAGAAGAATAGGGCAGGGATGGCGCAGCTTCAAAAAATGGGCCGGCTGTTCTATCTCCTTGTGCTATGCGCGATTCTAGTAGCCGGTTGTACTCAGGCGAAGAGCCAGGATGTCGGCACGCCGGTTGTTTTGCCCGCGGGTCAGGACGCACTCCCAGCCAATCGGAACAACCCACCGCCCCTCGGCCCCTCCCTGGGTACAAACACCGCCAATCAGCCCCAGCGCATTGTCCTGCCCTCCATTCGGGTGGATGCCGATGTGGAAAAAGTGGGTTGGCAGTCGGTGACCTTAGCCAACGGTCAAACGGCCAGCCAGTGGGAAGTGGCCGACTTTGCCGCGGGCTGGCATAAAAATAGTGCCCTGCCTGGCCAGTCCGGCAATGTGGTCCTGAGCGGACACAATAACATTCAGGGCGCGGTTTTTCGCAAACTCTACCAATTGCAGCCGGGGGACATTGCCAAAATTTGGGCTGGGGGCAAAGAGTTCGACTATCGGGTGGAGGAGGTGATGATTTTGGAGGATACCGGCGCACCCCTCGAACAGCGCCGGGAGAATGCCCGCTGGATTCAGCCCTTTGACGACGAACGCCTTACCCTCGTCAGTTGCTGGCCGGAGACGAGCAATACCCACCGGGTAGTTGTGATCGCCAAGCCGGTGAAGAGTCATGAATAAATTCATTCTGCCCTGAAAATAGCCATTCGTACGTCGGACTGTCAGTCCGACCAGCGACGGTGCAGGCCCGTCGGACTAACAGTCCGACCTACATTTTCATCCCCTGTGGCGCAACCCGTCGTATGGAGAACTGTCTTGGAATGACCCCACAGAAAGCGGCCTGGACAGAGCAGCAAGTCCGCACCTAAGCCCCTCCCCCAGCAGTATCTGTTCAGCCACCCCACCCTACCCCATTCCAGGGAGGGAAGTGGATCGACTTCTCCCCACAGTGAGGGAGGTTGGGAGGGGGTGAGCAGTTACCCCAGCAACACCTCGCCGTCACCCAATAGCCGATCTCTGCCTCTTCCGACGGGGGGATAAGGGACGGCGCCGGACGCATTGATTTTGTACCCGTAGTACAGATCAACACCCCACTCAATCCAGCCCTGTATACACACCTTCCCGGTGGTTACGACCCAGCGGGCACAATCTCTACCAATTGATTCCTCATTTCCATAGAGCTGAGGCTGAAGACATCCGTCCCACCCGCGGGGATAGGTTTGTGTTCCTCCTGCTATGGCGTCTATCAGTACGGGGCGGCAATGGTACAAGTACAGACTTTTCAGGACGCCTTGTAACCCAAAAGGACTAAGGCAAGTTGCGTAGAAACGGTCTATACTTACGTTAGTTCACTTATGAGTATGCAGGTTGATCTCGAAGACGAATTTGTCCTACGGCTGCAAAGGAATATCTCTATGCTTCAGAATGTTCAACAGAAACAATGGTGGACCCGCAGGGTGAGATATTTGCTCGTCCTGCTCCTGGTAACCCTTTCGTTTGGAACGCCCACAATCCCTGAGCCGCTGGCAGAGACCCCTCGACAGGCTGTGATCGTGCAGGCCAGCGCCATGTATGCGGCATTGTCTGCGGTGCAGTCGGTCGGCGGTATCGTCACCCACGAACTGGGGATTATCAACAGCGTAGGCGCACAGTTGACGGAAATGCAACGGACACAATTGGAGCAGAGTGCCCCTGCGATTCGTGTGTACGAAAACCTGGCTCTATCTACTGCGAACCAGACGATAAAAACAGTCCGCGAGGAATTCACTCCTCTCTCCTACGCCAACAATCATGGCACACAGAACTGGTCTGGCCCCTGGAGTGAGATAGGCGATGACAACAGGGCTGACGGAGGGAAAGTCAAGATCGAAAATAAGCAGCTCAAGTTGGAAGATAAAAATCGCGGTATTACACGCGCAGTTAATCTTGCCGGTTCAACATCAGCTACCTTGAGTCTTGAGTACCGTCGGGATAGGATGAGAAAGGCGGAGAACTATGTACGCCTGGACGTATCTGCCGACGGTGGCAGCACGTGGAGCGAGCTTGCCCGGTATGCCGGGCCTGACAAAGATAACACAATGCAAAGCGTCAGCTACAACATCACATCTATGGCTGGTGCAGGTACAGTCGTGCGACTCCTCACATCACCCTCTATGGCTGGCAAGCTCTATGTGGACAATCTGCAGATCGAGTTTAGCCAGCAAGCCAGCGCCCCTGTCCAAACGCCAACACCAGCTCCGACGCCAGCACCGACGCCAACGCCGACGTCAACGCCGGGGCCGACAGGTGGCTTCTCTGGTTCCATCCCCGGAGCTGTGTCGGCCCGGGATGAGTTCAATCAGCATACATATCACGGCAGCGACGGTCTTTTCCCCTGGTCGGGAGACTGGAGCGAGGTCGGTGATGACAACGGGATCACCTCAGGCCATGTGGGAATGACTTATCTCATGATGAATGACCTTGACGGGTCAACCCAACTTGTGTACCTGAATGAAAGCCTGGCGGCAGGCAGGCCGTGGGTTGGCGTATACGGTATCCAGCGCTCCGTCGATCTGTCGAATGCAACCCAGGCCGCGCTCTCCTTCAACTACAAACGCGTATCGGTTGATACAATCGATCATATTCTTGTCCAAGTCTCGCCGGACGGAGGAACGAACTGGATTGAAGTTGGCCGTGTAAATGGCGGTGTCTACGATACCTCGGCTCAGTATGCTCGCTACGATATCTCCTATGCGATCGCCCCGACCGGCGTTACGACCATTCGCCTCCTCAGTCAATTTGTTTCCGGCGATAACTACGACAATTTCTATCTGGACAATGTTACGGTTGAGCACAACGGTGCCACCGTACCAACTGCCAGCCACCCCACATTGGTGGGTGCCCACACACTGCATAATCAGGGCTTAAGTGGCATCGGTGTCGGCGTCGCGGTGCTCGATACAGGCATCTGGAACCATCCCGCCCTGGGCTACACAACAGACTCCCAGACGAAGCTACGGGTCCAGTACAATGCAATCACCGATCTGGTCGATGCCGAATGGAACCCCACCATGACGGAGGAGAGCGGTCACGGCAGCCATGTGACCAGTATTATCGCCAACAAAGATCGCACACCGGACAACGTCTATCGGGGCATAGCGCCCAACGCCCGCATTATTTCGGTAAAGGCATTTGATACCAATGGTGCCGGCAACTATATGGATGTGATTCGAGGTCTCGACTGGATCGTAGCCAATAAAGACGCCTATAACATCCGGGTGCTCAACTTATCCTTCAGCGGCACACCTAAATCGTATTATTGGGATGACCCCCTCAACCAGGCCGTGATGAAGGCATGGCAGGCAGGGATTGTGGTGGTGGCCGCTGCCGGGAACACCGGGCCGACCCCGATGACAGTCGGTGTACCAGGCAACATACCCTATGTGATTACCGTTGGTGCCATGTCAGACAACTATACACCGGCTGATCTGAGCGACGATCTTCTTATGTCCTTCTCGTCGGTTGGGCCTACCGCAGAGGGCTTTGTGAAGCCGGAAGTGGTGGCTCCTGGTGGTCGCATTCTGGGTCTCATGCCTACCAATTCAACCATTGCCCTGGCCCATCCCAACTATCACGGCTTTGATGATTACTTTACTATGTCTGGTACATCCCAGGCCACATCAGTAGTAAGCGGTATTGCGGCTCTTATGATTCAGGCCAATCCCAGCCTGACGCCGGAAGCAGTCAAATGTCGGTTGATGTCTACCGCGCGTGTGGCTCTCAATAGCCAAGGAAAGCCAGCCTATTCCGTCTTTCAACAGGGATCAGGTATGGTCAACGCCTACGACGCTGTCTACAGCACAGCATCCGGCTGCGCCAACCAGGGGCTGAACATTGGCGCTGATCTGAACGGCACCCAACACTACCAGGGGCGGGCCAACCGGGATACCACCGGGAATTACTATTTGGGTGGGCTGCAGGGCGATGGTTTTACCTGGAGTGGTGGCTTCACCTGGTCTGGTGGCTTTACCTGGAGCGGTGGCTTCACCTGGTCTGGTGGCTTTACCTGGAGCGGTGGCTTCACCTGGTCCGGCGGTTTTACCTGGAGTGATGGCTTCACCTGGTCTGATGGCTTTACGTGGAGCAGTGGCGTGGCTGGCATCAATACGTGGGTGGAAGACGAGCCGATTAGCGCAGCCACGGCGCAAATGCGTAACCCAATAGGTATTCTCGACGAAGCGGCTTCGCCGGCGCTAAGGATGCAAAACATCTATTTGCCCACAGTCTCTCAAGGCCAGTGAGCCGACAGTCGGACTCGTCAGGCTATTCCATGAAAATAAGTATCCACAAGTCCCCCGGCACTTCACCGACTTCAATGGCTGAGCCAGGCCGTACTGACCCGCCAGGAGAGAAAGTGCCGGGGATTTTGGCCGGATATTTTATTCTTTGAAATAGCCTTACCGGTCAACCGCTTGTCTACCGGTTCATTAATCTCTTTCGTGTGCGCAGCTACAGCCCCAGCAATACTTCCCGCATCACCCCATAGCCAATCGCTGCTTCTTCCCGGCTGAGGATGAGCGGTGGGGCCAGGCGCATAGATTTTGCGCCAGCGGTCAGGGTTAACACGCCTTTCGCAAAACAGCCCTGCATCCAATGTTTGGCCGTGGCTTTGTCTGTGGTTTCCAGACCGATCATCAGCCCTATCCCCCGCACAGCGACAAGCCGGGGCGTCTCCTGGGCCAGCTCCCGAAACCGGGCCATCAGCCACTCCCCCTGCTCTATGGCATTCTCCATCAGCCCCTCTTCTTCGATCACCCGTATATTGGCCCGGGCTGCGGCGCAGCCTATCGGCGTGCCGCCCCAGGTGGAGCCGTGGGCGCTCTCCGGCCAGGTCGCCACACTTTTGCGCGCCATAAAGCCGCCCACAGGCACGCCGCTGCTGATCCCCTTCGCCATACAAATGATGTCCGGCTGCACCCCCCAATGCTCCAGGGCAAACCACTTGCCCGTGCGCCCGAAGCCCGTCTGCACTTCGTCGGCGATGAAGAGAATGCCGTAGCGGTCGCACAGTTCCCGGATGGCCTGGAAGAAGCCGTCCGGCGGCACGACGTAGCCCCCTTCGCCCTGAATCGGTTCGGCAACGACGGCGGCCACCTCCTCCGGCGGGGTGGTCGTTTCGAAAATGGCGTGGAACTGGCGCTCAGCCTGGGTTCGACCCCAGGCGTTTTCGTCCATCCCCGCCGGGCAGTCGTCCCGGTTGGGGAAGATCAGATGCTCTACACCTGCCAGTAATGGGCCAAAACCCCGGCGCTGCACAGCTTTGCTGGCGGTCAAACTGAGCGAGCCGGCTGTGCGCCCGTGGAAGCCGCCCCGAAAGGCGATGACCCGCTGGCGGCCCGTAAAGTAGCGGGCCAGTTTGAGCGCACCCTCCACCGATTCCGTGCCGCTGTTGGTCAGAAAGACCTCCCAGCCGCCGTTGTACGATCCAGCCGGGGCAATCTCCACCAGCCGCTCGCAGAGTTCGGCGTAGCCGGGGCTGTAGACATCCGGCCCGCCCACGTGGATGAGCTTGCGCGCCTGCTGCTCAATGGCTTCCACCAGCGCCGGGTGACAGTGGCCTGTGGCACAGACGGCGATACCGGCGAAGAGATCGAGAAATGTGTTGCCGTCCACGTCTGTCACCCAGCAGCCCTGGCCGCTCTCTGGCACAAGCGGATAGACTCGGCCCAGCGCCCGGCTGGTCACGGCTTCGTCCCGGGCAATCAGGGCCGCGGCCTTGGGGCCGGGCAGGGGGGTGGTGATAGAAATGCGATTGGTTTGCGTCGTCGTTGACACAGGGTTCTCCTCGGAGTAGCAGGTGGCAGGTGGCAGATCCGGTGTGATGATGAGATGATGGGGTCTGGCCAAAGTTCGCCATCTCATCATCCCATCATCTTTTCTTTTACGTCAGCGCTTTCACCGGCACAGCGTCCTGGGGAATGTCGCTCTGTTTGGGCGGGTGGGCCGTGCGTTCTTGCAGGTGATAGGTGAAGTTGGCGCCCAGGGCGTGAATTTTCATGCCCAGCAGACTGAGCGGGGTCGGGCTGCGGAAGTCGGCGATATCGGTGTAGGTGACGCCCGCACCGTCCACCACCAGCGCGCTGTAGCGGCCAAAAATTTCCAGGCTGTTGTCCTGATAGATCACTGCGCCGGTGTCCACTTCCAAAGAGACGCCGACCAGAAAGGGGTTGTAGGCCACCGCGTGGAGCAGGCGGGAGAGCCGGTTCCAGCCGTCGCCCAGCTCCGTGGGGATCGTATCCAGCACAAGCCGGTTGGTCAGCCCCAGGCCCGGTGCAAATTGGATCAGATGGCGGTGCAGAAAGGGGTGATGGGCGTCGTCCGCGGTGCGACTGTCGTAGGCGATCATATGCTCGCAGAGCAGGGCCGCGCCCCGGCCATAGCCTGCGACCACTTTGCCCCGGGCATTGGCCCGACGGATGGCCTGGGCCAGGGGAGTACCGCCCAGAAAAGTCGCCATACGCACAGGATTTTCGCCAATCAGCAGAATTCCCGTTGCGCCGGTAATCTGCTCCAAATTTGCCGGTTGCAGAGCCTCTTCCCGGCTGGTGATGCTGACAATCTCCACAGAATCGCTCTCCCATTCGGTAAAGAGAACGGTCAGGCGCTGGGCTACGGAAACCGAATTGGCATCACCTGTCACAAGCGCCAGACGCGCGCCGTAGGCCCCGGCCTCCTCCCAGAAGTATTGGAGCAGGTGAGCTTCGCTTTTCTCATCAACACAGGCAGGAATAAAGAGCTGTGCGCCTCGTGTGTAGCCGGAGGGAACGGGTGCGGGCATAATTATTCAAACTCCAAGTGATAGATGAGCGTGCGGAACATCTCGTCCAGCGCGGGGAAATTGCTTTCAATACCGGTCAGCGAGAGGATGAGCAGCCGGTCGGCGTCGGCGTCGTACAGACCCACTTGCCAGCCGTCGATCTGCGTGCCAGCGGGCAGGCCATAGAAGGCCGCGCCGTCAATCGTATAGCGCAGGGAAGCCACATCCAGCCCGCCGGGACGCAGACCGCTCTCCACCTGGGCGCTCTGTATAGAAAAGCTATCAAGGCTGCCCATCTGGTCGGAGACTATTCCGGCGTATCTGTCCAGGGTCAACCCGTCGGATGGGACAACAATCGCCGTGAAATTGCTCACAAAGTGACTGTCCGCCACTGTGGGATCGTCAAAGAGAAAGCCCAGGGCGACAAAGAGGTTGAGCGCGCCCGGCGTATCGAGCAACTGGCGCAAGATAGTCTGGTACGATTCGCCGGCGATCTCATCCTCCGCCTGTTCAAAGAGTGCGGTCAAATTCTCCTCGAACGGCGCGGTCACATCCCACGTTGTCGGATGGTGGAAGACCAGACCTCGCGCTTCGTCGGTGAAGGTGACCCAATCCGCGGGCAACGAAGTATCCGGTACGGGCGCGGCTGTCAGCTCTGCCGTGGGCGTGGCGGTCGGTTGCGGCGTAGCCGTGGGCGGAACGGGTGTGTCGGTTGGCGGCGCGGGTGTCACCGTAGCCGGGATGGGGGTGGCTGCGGGTTGGGGGATGGCTGTGGCCGCGGGGCCGCAGGCGCTTAACAGCAGCAGACCGGCCAGTATACACAATATCCAGTGCGAGTAGGGCTTTCGCATCGTTCCATTCTCCTCTGCCCCTTGCCGAAAGTCGCGAAACTCCCCGCAAGAATAGTCACAACAACCGAACCGGCTTATTGTAGCAGACAGGGGGAAGGTCGGGAAAAGTGGCTGGCACGATTTCGCTTGGGGCAGTTGGATTCTATGCTGATGTGGTGACTTTTTGCCAGTTGCATAAGTACGGGAAAACCGGTATCATACAAAATATGTTCCTGCCATATTCCCCCGATAGGCACATACAGTACCGCTATTGTCCGCAGAGTTACCACTCGAACACCACAGGAGGAAGTAGCAGATGGCAAGTGAAACTAGACGTATGCTCAACCGCCGTTCATTTTTGCGCGGCGCAGGTATGATGGCAGCGGGTGGTCTGTTGGCTGCCTGTGCGCCCGCCGCGCCCGCCGGTCAGGCTCAACCAGCCAGCGCAGGGGAGGCAGCCGCACCCCCCGCTGTTGCAGGCAAGGACATTTCGTTTTGGGTCTTTTGGGGTTCGCCGGGTGGCATTGCCGACCAATTGCTGGCCGATCCCGCCTTGGAGAGTTACATCGGCACAGGCAATAAACTGGATTTCAAATCCGGCGTCAACCAGGAAGCTCGGCTGACCGCGGTGGCCGGTGGCACGCCGCCGGATATCGGCATTCTGGGCAACTATCTTGACTTTATGTCCCGCGGCGCTGTGGTTCCGCTGGACGACTACATTGCGGCCAGCGATGTGATCAGCCAGGACAAATTCATTCCTGGCAACTGGGAAGTCATCCAATACCAGGGCAAAGTGTATGGCATTCCCGGCTTTGAATGCTTTGTGCGCCGGGGTCTGGAGTACAACGAGCGGATGGTTGGGGAAGCGGGTCTGGACCCGGACAAGCCGCCTGTCACCTGGGACGAGGTGATGGTCTGGCACGAAGCATTGACCAAATTCGACGCTGCTGGCAATCTGCTCCAGTATGGCATTGACCCCTACGACGCCGAAGGCGGAACGGGACCGGGCAACGACGGCTGGTTTGCCCTGGAATCCTGGGATCTGATCTATTTCAACGAAGACACGAAGGAATTTGACCTGGACAACGAGAAGATGGCTGCCTCGCTCGATGTAATGGGCGAATTTATCAAAATCATTGGCCCAGACAACCTGGCCGGTATGCGTCAGGTAGAAGGGCAGGGCACTTGGGGCGGCTCCTTTAATGCGGAAGTGCAGGCGATGATTATCGAGGGCTACTGGCATCCGGGCGAAACGGTCAACGAGAAGCCGGAAGTTGCCCCCTTCAATCGCAGCACTTGGGTGCCCGTGCCCGAAGCCCGCCGGGGCACAAAGATTCAGTTCGGGGGCGGCCATATGGCGATGCTCTTCAAAGATGGCAAGCTGAAGGACGAAGCCTGGCCTGTGGCTGAATGGATTCAAAGCGATTACGTCTGTAATCTGATCTTCGACCAAATCGGCTGGCTGCCTGCCTATCTCCCCTATTTTGAAAGTGCAGACCAGGAAAAGTATCCGGGGTTGAAGTTCTACTTTGACTCGGTGAAGGAAGCCAATATGTGGGGGCCCTTCATCATCTGCGAGATTCAGGCCTTTGTCGAGACCCAATACCAGCAGGCACGGGAAAAGGTCTTCCGGGGCGAAATGACCGGCGCCCAGGCCGCGGCCCAATTGCAGGATGAGGTTGTGAAGGAGTGGAAGGAAGCCGGATTCGGTTGAGCCGATTGAGCCGATTGAAGTAGTCACTTCTTCGTAGGGGTTTGGGTTGCGCAGGATGCTTTTGTTTTGAGAGCCGTTCTGCCACACCCAAATCCCTACCAAACAGGAGGAAGATCATCTATGACCCTCGCCTTGCCACGTCTGCGCCGGATCACCCCTAAGGAACGTAAAGATTTGCTGATTGGGCTGCTTTTTGCCTTGCCCTGGATCATCGGGTTTATTGGCTTCACTCTCTACCCGATTGCTTCCTCCTTCTATTACAGTTTCACCCGTTACGATCTGCTGCGCGAACCGGTCCCCATCGGTCTCAGCAATTATATTCGGCTCTTGACCGATGATGCGGATTTTCGTATTGTTGTCTACAATACCCTCTGGTGGGTACTTTTTAGCGCCCCTACAGGGGTGCTTTCCGCCTTTCTGATGGCCTTACTTCTGAACACAAACATTGCAGGCCGTTCCTTTTTCCGGGCGATCTTTTTCTTCCCGTCGATTGTGCCGGTGGTGGTGACAGCCTTTGTCTGGCTCTTCCTGCTCAACATCCAATACGGCGCGGTCAATGCCACTTTGCAAACGATTGGGTTGCCGATTGTTCCCTTCCTTTCGGACCCGAAAATTGTCAAACCGACACTGATCTTGATCCATATGTGGGCACAGGGCGCGGCGATGGTTATCTTTCTGGCTACGTTGCAGGATGTGCCCCGCTCACTGTACGAAGCAGCTACGGTAGATGGGGCTAACTCCCTGCGTCGTCTCTGGCATATCACAATTCCTATGGTCAGCCCTGTGATTCTTTTCAATACGGTGATGAGTTTTATTGGTGGCTTCCAATATTTCACATTGCCCTGGCTGCTCACGGCTGGCGGCCCCAACCAGGCCACAGAGTTTTACTCGCTCTTTCTCTACCGCAATGCCTTTGTCTATCTGCGTATGGGCAAAGCCAATGCCCTGGCCTGGCTGCTCTTTATCGTCATCATTTTTTTCACCGCTCTGCTCTTCCGGGCATCCGGGCGTTTCGTCTACTATGCCGGCGGCAGCCGCTAAGCGGGAGGCACAGAGATTATGACAACACAAGCTGCAACACAAAAAACGATGACTGCCGAGATCGAGCGGGAACGCCGGATCAACCGGTTGCGCAAACTGGGCTGGCAAGGCTGGGTTGTGGAGATTCTCAAATACGCGCTCCTGCTCATTCTGGGCTTTTCTTTTCTTTTGCCCTTTTATTGGATGTTGTCTTCCGCAGTCAAGACCGATACCCAAGTCTATACGGTCCCGCCAGTCTGGTTTCCTGCTCCCCCCCAATGGCAAAATTTCTGGGACGCCTGGAACAGTGAGAACTTCTGGCTTTTCACCTACAATACAGTGATTATGTACGCCGTTCCAGCCACCATCGGTACAGTGCTCTCCACCTCCCTCGTCGCCTATTCTTTCTCCCGCCTGCGCTGGATTGGCCGCGACGCTCTTTTTGTCGTCGTCCTGGCGACAATTATGATTCCAGGCTGGGTGCGTCTTGTGCCGCTCTTTATTATCTTCAAAAAATTGGGCTGGCTGAATACCTTTCTGCCTCTAGTCATCCCCAGCTTCTTTGGTAGTGCATTCTTCATCTTTTTGCTCCGTCAGTTTTTTATGTCCATCCCTACCGAGCTTTCAGATGCAGCTAAAATCGACGGGGCCAGCGAACTTCAGACAATGTTCAAAGTGATTCTGCCGCTCTCCGTGCCTGCTTTGGCTGTGGTCGCCCTCTTCACTTTTATGGATTCGTGGAACGACTATTTGGGTCCACTGATCTACGTCAATGTGGAGGAAAAGTGGGTGCTGGCCCTGGGCGTTCAGCGGTTGCGCAACGCCGTAGCGGAAATCGGCAATCGGCAACTGGCCTACCCTTATCTGATGGCGGTCAGTTCGATTATTACCCTGCCCATCTTCCTGGCCTTCTTCTTCGCCCAGCGCACATTCATCGAAGGCATCTCCCTGACCGGTCTGAAAGGCTAACGCATTGCGGTGTACATAAGCCAATGGATTTTGTAGTGCGTAGTGTGTGAACTGGTATCTGTTCAGCCACCCCACCCTACCCCTCCCCATTCCAGGGAGGGAAGTGGAGCGACTCCTCCCCCACTGTGGGGGAGGTTGGGTGGGGGTGAGCAGTTACGTGAACTGGTAGTGGTGATAGTTCACGCACTACGCACCACCCCATCACCCCATCATCACAGGAAATTCCCCCCTATGAAAGTACTCATCACCGGAGCCAGCGGCAAACTGGCCGCCTATATCATCCGGGATTTGACCGCGGACTACGAAGTTGTGTTGATGTCCCGGCGCAGACCCGCCGACGAATTCAGCCACCTGCCCTGGATCGAAGGCGATCTGGCGAACTTCGCCGATTGTGAACGGGCCGTGGCCGGGGTAGACGCCATCCAACACATCGGCGCCCAGCCCTGGCCCGTGGACCACCCGGCCATGCGTGTACGGGCCGAGGAGCAGGGCATCCCCTTTGACGCCACCTTCAAGAGCAATATGCTGGGAACCTACTATCTGATGCAGGCCGCGGTGGAGGCGGGCGTGGGTACGGTTGTGATGGCGGGCAGCAACTGCGCCCTGGGCCACGGCTTCCGTATCAGCGACACCCCCTTTCCCATCGAACGGCTGCCCATCGACGAAAGCCACCCCACCTGGCCGGAAGATTCCTACAGCTTCACCAAACGGGCCGGGGAGGATCACCTCGCCTCCTACAGCCGGGCCTACGGCATCCGCACGTATGTCACCCGCATCGCCGGCATCTGCCCCCTGGAGCGGCGTCAGGCAATGGCGGCCAACGCCAAACCCGTGCAAAGCTGGTCTCCCTGGCTCTGGTGTTGGGTGAGCAGCGAAGATGTGACCTCCGCCCATCGCCTGTTGATGGAGGCCGCGCCCGACCTGCCCGTCCACGACGTCTACTTCCTCAACGCCGACGACACCAGCACCCTGGAACCTTCCCTCGAACTGATCGAACGTTTCAACCCGGGACTGCTGCCGCTGGTTTCCCAACTGGACGGCCATCAGTCTTTCCTCAATTGCGACAAACTCAAACAGGCCGTCGGCTGGCGGCACACAAAATCCTGGAGAGAATATCTATGAGTGATCCTATCCGTTTAGGAATTATCGGCACGGGCAGCATCTCCGTGCGCGGCCTGCTGCCCCACCTGACAATGGACGATGTGCAGGACCGGGTGAATGTCGTCTCGGTCTGCGATCCGGTCTTTGACCGGGCACAGGCAGCCGCGGCCCGTTTTGGCGCACAGCACGCCTTTGCCACCCTGGAAGAACTGCTGGCGTCGGGCACAGTCGATGCGGTCTCCATCGCCTCCCCCATCGGATTTCACTACGAGCAGGGGATGCAGTGTGTGGACGCGGGGGTTCACGTCCACTTCAACAAAAGTATGACGACAACAGTGGACGAGGCCGACCGGCTGATCGCGGCAGCGGCTGCCAAAGGGGTGAAGCTGGTCTCCTCCCCCGGCGAGATGCTGCGCCCCCGCCATCAGGCTATCAAAGCGATGATTGAGGATGGCGCGCTGGGGCGGCTGACCTGGGCGGTCACTGGCTCGTCCTTCGGCACGTATCACGAAGCGGAGAAGGTGCGCCACGGCGACGACCCGCTCTCCAACATCAACCCGGCCTGGTACTACCGGCGTCCCGGCGGCGGCCCGCTCTACGATATGACCGTCTACGGGCTGCACGCCATGACCGGCATCCTCGGCCCGGCCAAGCGGGTGACGGGCTTCTCCGGCGTGCGCGTCCACGAGCGGGAGTTCCGGGGCGAGATGCTGCCCACGGATATGGATGACAATACGCTGATGGTGGTGGACTTTGGCGACAATTTCTTCGCTTTTGTCTACGGCGTGGCCGCGGGTGGGCTACCCCAGATGGGCCGACCGCTGATTTTTGGCACGGGTGGCAACATCAACGGCAACAAACTCAACGGGGAGGTCTTCGACTATCCGGGGCGGGAGTTGGACGAGCAGTACGGGATGAACGGCAGCCTGCCCCACGTGGTCGGCCCCCATCTGCATCAGGAGGAGTCCCACGTCTACGAGGATGTGATGCAGCTGGTGGACCTGCTGCGGGACGGTACGCCCACCCTCTCCACCGCGGAGCACGCCCGCCACGTCATCGAGATTTTCGATGGGGCCTATCGCAGCGCGCAGAGTGGGAAAGCAGTGGAACTGCGCACGACCTTCTAGGCCAGTGCAGCCCACACCTGTAACAAAAAGCGTGAAACGTGAGAGTAATCGGTCTTTCTCACGTTTCACGCTTCACTTTTCAGAATGACTTTGACTGGTAAACCAGGCGGGTGCAGCCCCTATTCCCCCATCTGCACGGGCCGATAGCCCAGATTGGACTCGGCTGCGCGAGGATCGATCTGCTGGCGTTGCGGCTGGTTATAGCCCCCGGATGCGCCCGATTGGGGCGTGCCGCAGGCTACACAGATGTCCCATTCCTGGCGCACAAGCGTGCCGCAGTTGTGGCACGCATACTGCTGCTGGCTGTGGCAGTTGGGGCAGAAGACCCATTCGCCTTTGACAGGCACGCCGCAGTGATGACAGGTGACACTCTCTTCCAATTCGCGCAGGATGGCCTCTTCTTCCAGAGCCCGGTCATAGACATCGGCCAGGGTATCTTTGGGGCGAATCATCATATAGAGAATCAGCCCGACGAGGGGGAAGATGAGGGTAAGCAGACAGGCCAGACCAATCGCCAGCCAATCCCGGGTGCGGGAGCGGATGTCGTTGAAGGTCCAGATGCCCATTGCGATCCAAAAGGCAAAGAGAAAAGCGCCGAGGAGCGCAACGACGATCCCCAGCACAGTGGCAATTGAATTGACCAGATCGGTTGACATTGACATTCTCCAGAAAAAGTCGGCTCTGGCAATTATAGCCCAGCCTTTTGGGATAACCAAACGGGTCAGGATAGATTTCTGCTTGGGCAGCCGTTTGAAACCGTTTGTTCAGTGTATAGTGTATAGGCAAGTTTGCAAAGATCAATCAAATCCTGTATAGTGATCGCAATCTCCGAACGAAATACACTTAGGATTAGAGGCAATGGCTGCCTGTGACAGATGTACCCTGAACTATTTACCACGAAAATGGCCCGTTTCTGCCGCCCCCGCAGTTGGGTTAATATTGAGTCAATACGTCCACCCAAATTTGAAGTCAAGCGAATATAGGGATGACGCTATTCTGTATAGCCCATCCAATCTAGGGCTGCCAACTGTGACCTGTTAGGTCTCTCTTGGGCGGCGAATTTATTTTCGCCCCTGCCCATTTCCTCCTGCTTTGTAATCGTCTGGCAATCGCCCGATTGTGCCTGCCTGTCGATCTGTTCCAAAGATTTTTTGTTCACCCTTTTCTATCAGAAGGAGAATGCAATGTTGAAAGGTAAGAAGATTCAAACCGTGGCGCTGGTCCTGTCTATGGTCGTAGGCATGATTATCGCCGCCTGTCTGGCCCCGGCTGCGGCCCCGGTCACATCCGAAGAACCGGCTGCACCTGTGGCCCAAACCGCGGCCAAGTCCACCCTGGATATTGTGAAGGAACGGGGCAAGATTATCTGCGTGGGCAATTCCTCCCTGCCGGGCTTTGGCTTCCTGAACGAAGCGGGCGTCTTCAATGGCTTTGACGTAGACTATTGCAAGGCTCTGGCTGCGGCCATTTTTGGCGATTCCAGCAAGCACGAAATTCGTGCCACCACCGCTTCCGAGCGCTTCACAGTGCTGCAGAGCGGCGAAGCCGATGTGTTGATCCGCAACACCACCTGGACGATGAGTCGGGAAACCGACCTGGGCATGAACTTCGCCCCCACCACCTTCTACGACGGCCAGGGCATTATGGTCAACAAGGGCAGCGGCATCGTCACCCTGCAAGACCTGAACGGTGCTTCTATCTGCGTACAGGCCGGCACCACCACCGAGCTGAATCTGGCCGACCAGATGGCTGCGGCCGGCACCAGCTACGAGCCGGTTGTCTTTGAGACGGCCGACGAAGTGACCACCGCCTATGAAGAAGGACGTTGCGACGCCTGGACCACTGACAAGTCCGGCCTCGTCTCCCGCCAAACTGTCATGGCCGACCCCTCCGCCCACGAGATTATGAATGTCACCCTCTCCAAGGAACCCCTGGGGCCGGCAGTACGCCACGGCGACGACCAGTGGTATGATCTGGTAACCTGGGTGGTCTATGCCACATTTACAGCAGAAGAGATGGGTATCAGCAGCGCCAATGTGGACAGCTTTATGAGCAGCGAAGACCCCAACGTCAAGAAGTTGTTGGGGTTGGAAGGTGAATTCTGCGCCAAGATTGGTCTGGCCAACGACTGCTTTGTGAATGTCATCAAGCAGGTTGGCAACTACGGCGAAATCTACAACGCCAACCTGGGCCCGGATACGGTCTTCAACCTGCCCCGGGGTCTGAACAGCCTCTACACCGATGGTGGCCTGCTCTACGCTCCCCCCATCCGCTAAAATTCTGTTGGTAGTTTGAAAAACCCTTCCCGGAAGTTCGAGAACTTCCGGGAAGGTGGCCCGATTTCCTCTCTGGTTGCACATCCCCGTGCATCCCCATCGACAAAACTCAGGCGCAAGACGGAGGCACGATGCAACGAATCGCGGCCAGCCAGGACAGGCCACCCTTCTACCGAGACGAGCGCGTTCTGGGTGTCATCAGCCAAATTGTGGTGGTTGGTCTGGTGGTGGGCTTGCTCGGCTACTTTTATAACAATATGGTCAGCGCGCTGCGCGAGCAATTGGGCGTGGCCATCAGCTACGACTTTCTGCGCTCTACTGCTGGTTTTGACATCGGCGAGAGTCTAATCACCTACAGCCGGTCCGAAACCTATTTGCGGGCACTGGCTGTGGGCTTGCTCAACACCTTTCAGATAGCTGTCTTGGGTATTATTTTTGCCACGTTTTTGGGTGTCCTCATCGGCGTCATGCGGCTCTCCACCAATTTTTTGGTAAACCGCATTGCGTCTGTCTACATCGACATCTTCCGCAATATCCCCCTGCTTCTCCTGCTTATTTTTTGGGCGCAGGCCGTCTTTTTCAAGCTGCCCCGTGTGCAGGACGCGCTGATTCTGCCTGGCCCCACCCTCCTAAGCAACCGGGGGCTGGCAATTCCCTGGGGTCTGCCCACAGAGTCCTGGCCCACCTACCGGATTATTCTGCTGGTGGGGCTGATTCTGGCCTATATTGTGGCGCGTATTTTGAAGGAGCAGGGCAAACGCACGGGTCGTATGCCCATCCTCAGCCTCTGGTTTCTGCTGACTTTTGTTGTGGTGGGGGCAATCGGTTGGTTTGCTCTGCCCCAGCCTCTCACATTGACCACACCGGAACTGGTAGGCTTTAACACCCAGGGCGGGCGGGTCTTTAGCCAGCAATTTATGGCCCTGCTCTCCGGGCTGATCATCTACACCGCGGCCTTTATTGCCGAGATCGTGCGCGCCGGTATCCAGTCGGTCTCCAAAGGCCAGCGGGAAGCGGCCACAGCCCTGGGGCTGACCAGCTTCCAGACCCTGCGCCTGATTATCTTCCCCCAGGCCCTGCGGGTGATCATTCCCCCCTTGACCAGCCAATACCTGAACCTGACAAAGAATTCCTCCCTGGCGATTGCCGTCGGCTATCCCGATCTCTTTGCCGTGGGCAGCACAACGCTCAATCAGACAGGTCGGGCGATTGAAGTATTCTCCCTGATTATGGGCGTCTATCTCACTTTCAGCCTGACCACTTCCTTCTTTATGAATATCTACAATCAGCGTATCAAACTGGTCGAGCGCTAAAGTAACGGTATGCGATGGACCCTTGTGGGCACGATTCCGGGAATCGGCCACGAGTTCTCTCGAATGTCGCTGATCATCTGGCCGATTCCCGGAATCAGGGTAGTCAGCGTTCAGCGGAGAGTTATGACATTCCATAAGCCGATTGGGGAGAATCCAAATGGCACCTGCTGTACGAGCTTCTATGCGTAAAGCATTACCGCCGCCCAGCGAACGTTCCACAGTCCTGGGCTGGCTGCAAAAGAATCTCTTTGACGGATGGGCCAATTCAATCCTGACCGTCGTTGCCCTGGGGTTGATTCTGGCCCTCTTGCGTCCTCTGTTCAACTGGGCGCTGAATACGGCCCGCTGGGATGTGATTCCGGCCAATATCAATCTGATTATGCGGGGGCAATACCCCGCTGAGCAGGCAGGCCGGCTCTGGATTGTGCTGATTTTGCTGGGCTTTGTGGTCGGCTTTGCCTGGGCCGCCAACAGCAAACGCATTCAGGGCGAGCTGCTCGTCGTCTTTGCCATTCCCCTGCTGCTGATGCTCGTACCCTTTTTTGAGGGTGGAACCCGCATTAACCTGCTGCTTATGGAAGTTGCGGCCCTGGCTGGTTATGGGATTGGACGGTTTGTGCCCGAAAAGCGCAGCAATCTCGGCATTTGGGCGCTGCTTATCTATGCGGTTGCGCTCTTTGTCATCCTGCGCGGCGGCTCTGGCGAGACAGGCGCGTGGGCGGGCGTCCCCACCAATCTGTGGGGTGGGCTGCTTCTTTCCCTGCTGCTGGCCGTCTTTGGCATCGCCATCTCCTTCCCCTTGGGGGTGTTGCTGGCTTTGGGCCGCCAATCCAAACTGCCCGCCATTCGGATGGTTTCGGTGCTCTACATCGAATTCATCCGGGGTGTGCCGCTGATCAGCCTGCTCTTTATGGCCCAGGTGATGTTGCAGCTCTTCCTGCCCGATGGCTTTCCGACGATTGACCGGGCCCTGCGGGCATTGGCGGCTGTCACCCTCTTCTCGGCTGCCTACACCGCCGAGAATGTGCGGGGCGGGTTGCAGTCGATTCCCAGAGGCCAGTACGAGGCCGCCGACGCGATGGGGCTGAGCACACTCCAGTCGATGACATTTATCATCCTGCCCCAGGCCCTGCGCGCGGTGATTCCTGTGCTGGTCGGCCAGTTTATCGGCCTTTTCAAAGATACGTCCCTGGTGGCGCTGGTCGGTCTCTTTGACCTGCTGGGCATCGCCCGTACGATTCTGAGCAACCCCAATTGGCTGGGCACCCACCAGGAAGTCTACGCCTTCATCGGCCTGCTCTACTGGATATTCAGCTATATGATGTCCTATACCAGTAGGCGCATCGAGGCGAGCCTGGCTGTCGCCAACCGGTAGTTACCTGCTGCACTTAATGGGAGTTTTCTATGTCCGAACAGTCCAACAACGAATACATTATTATCTGCAACGAAGTAAATAAGTGGTATGGGGATTTTCACGCGCTGCGGGATGTGAGCCTGAGCGTCAAACCCCAGGAAGTGGTGGTGATTATCGGGCCGTCTGGTTCGGGCAAGTCCACATTCATCCGCTGTATCAACCGGCTGGAAGAACACCAGAGCGGGGACATTATTGTGGACGGTATCCCCCTGACCCACGACGTGCGCAACATCGAGCGGATTCGCTCGGAGACGGGAATGGTCTTCCAGCAGTTCAACCTCTTCCCCCATCTGACAGTGCTGGAAAATATCACCCTGGCCCCGATTCAGGTACGAAAAACCAAAAAGGCAGAAGCAGAAGCAGAAGCGATGAGTCTGCTCAACCGGGTGGGTATCCCGGAACAGGCGCTGAAATATCCCGGTCAGCTCTCCGGCGGCCAACAGCAGCGGGTCGCCATTGCCCGCTCCCTGGCGATGAAGCCGAAAATTATGCTCTTTGACGAGCCGACCTCGGCCCTGGACCCGGAGATGATCAAAGAGGTGCTGGATGTAATGAAGGAATTGGCCCTCTCCGGCATGACAATGATTGTCGTTACCCACGAGATGGGCTTTGCCAAAGAGGTGGCGGACCGGGTGGTCTTTATGGAGGCTGGCTCGGTGGTAGAGGTGGGCACCCCCGAACACTTCTTCGAGAACGCCCAGCACGAGCGCACAAAGCTCTTCCTGAGCCAGATTTTGTAAGAGCCTGTTTAATAATTCAGGCTCTGAGCGCGCAGCTTTGTGACCACGGAAAACACAGAATAGACGGAAAATTCTCTTTCGGCTTTTCTTCTGTGTATTCCGTGTATTCTGTGGTCAGCGCAAGAGTCTGTTCGCTTGTCTCTCCGACAGACTGTTAGCTCAATCTTACTTCCGAATTCCCACCGCTGGCAAATAATTCTCCCATCACCACAGAATCCGGCAAAACGGATTGCACTCCATCCACAGCATCCGCCCCCACCACCACAACCATTCCCACGCCCATATTCCAGACCCGGTAGGCTTCGGTGTTGTCGATGCCGCTCCACGCCACCAGTTTGCGGAAGAGGGACGGCACTTCCCAACTGTCCCGGTCGATGCGGGCGGAGAGACCCGCGGGCAGAATGCGCGGCACATTGTCCAAGAAGCCGCCGCCGGTGATGTGGGCCAGCCCCTTTACGGCTACGCCCGCAGCGCGCAGTGCGGCGACTTCATTCACATAGGCTTTGTGGGGGATCAGCAGCGCATCTGCCAAAGAGACGCCGGAATCATCGAAGGGTGCGGACAAATCCCGGCCTTCGATGGCTTTGCGGATGAGGGAGTAGCCGTTGGTGTGGGGGCTGACGCTGGGCAGGCCGATCAGCACATCCCCCGCCCGCATTGCGTCCGTGCGGGGCAGAAGTTCGTCCCGGCCCACCACACCGACGATTGTGCCTGCCAGGTCAAACGCGCCGGGGGTGTAGACGCCGGGCATCTCCGCTGTCTCCCCGCCCAGGAGCGCACAGCCGATGGCCCCACAGGCCTCGGCCACCCCCGTCACCGCCGCGGCCACGTCCTCCGGCACAATTTTGGAGGTGGCGATGTAGTCCAGAAAGAAGAGGGGCCGCGCCCCCTGCACCAGAATGTCGTTGGCGCAGTGGTTCACAATGTCGTGGCCGATGCCCTGCCAGCGGCCCATCTGCGCCGCCAGTTTGACTTTCGTCCCCACCCCGTCGGTGGAGGCCACCAGCACCGGGTTGGCGGGCAGATCGGTCAGCGCGAAAAGACCGCCGAAACTGCCCACATCCGCCAGCACATTGGGCGTGTGGGTGGCGCGCACACTGGCTTTCATCATTTCCACGGCACGGGTGGCAGCGTCGATGTCCACCCCCGCGGCGGCATAGTGGCTCATAAGAAATCCCCAGAAAAATGGAGGCGGGTATAACTATAGCTCGATTGTACACTTCTTGCACTGCTGCCGCAACAAAAGTCCAGGCTGGTTGGAATCTGTCTGGATCACAAAAGGCTGGGGGAATCCGACATTCTCCCAGCCTTTTGTGATATGGAGCAGCAGTGCCTGGACTATTGCGGTGTCGGCTCGTTCTGAACCGGTGTCAGACTCTTCAGAAAGGCGGCAATCGCCAGGCGGTCCGCCTCGGTCAGCTTGCCCAATCCCCGGTCAACCGTGCCCTTCATCCCGGCGTGGGCTTCCAGGCCGTCCGCGTAGATACCCGTACCCAGGAAGTCGGCGATCTCCTGTTCGGTCCAGGTCAGGCCAGTAGCCTCGTCCGGTGTCAGATTCGGCGCCACCGTATCCCGGAAAGGGGCACCAGCCAGGAAACGCTCGTTGTCAAAACCGCCGCTTTCGGTGCGGGGGGTGTGGCACATACCGCAGCGGGCCAGAGAAGCCAGATAGCGGCCCCGATCCGCGCCTTCGGTGGGTGCCACAGCGGGCGGTGGCTGATTGGGGGTGAAGTCAGCGGGTTCACTGGTCAACTGGCGTTCGGTAATTTCGTTGGCCAGAGCGGGCCGGCTGCGCAGAAAGGCCACCAGATTGAGCGCGTCTGCGTCGGCCATTGTAGCAAAGCGGGGCATGGGCGGGGCCAGATTGCCGCCGCCGGGACGCTTGCCCAAGCGGAACGCATCGACGATCTCCTGGTCACTCAGCCCGGCGATACCTGTGGCGTCCGGGGTCAGATTGCGGGAGAAGACCAGCCCGAAGGGACCTTCAAATTTGTTGCCACCGGCCAGACCGCTCAGGTCTTGGTTGAAGTGACAGCCACAGCCGATGGCCGCGCTGAGAATATATTCCCCAGCCACCGGGTCTCCTGCCGAGACTTCTGGTTCTGGCACGGCGGTTGGCTCCGGCTCGGCGGCCTTTGTGGGTTCCGCTTCCGGCGCTTTGGTCGGTTCTGGCTCTGGGGCTTTGGTCGGCTCAGCCCCGGGGGCTTGCGCGGCCTGGGGTGCGGTCGGGGCGGCCGGGGTGGCCGGGGCTACACAGGCAGCCAAGAGCAGCCCGCTCATCACTGCCACCACAAGCCAGAATCCCCACTGGGGTATGCGGTGCATAGACACTCGACGACGATTGACTCTACTCATTCTCTCCTCCGAAGTGGAATAAGCCACGGCACGCTGAAAACGATCAGAAGCGCCAACCAGCCAGAAGCAAGCTGACGCCTCTTCCTGCTGGCCGAGGGTTCGACCCTTTCTTATCGTTTCCAAAGAGGACGGTAGTCCGGTTGTGGCGATAGAGCTATTATCCACGCAAGGCCGGGTTATTGCAAATCGCGAAAATCGACCCCAATTTCCGCTTTGGCTTTTTCCGGAGTAGAATAGCAGTATGACTACGTATGCAAAGCCAGAAATTATGAGTCCCGCCGGCCATTGGCCCCAACTCCACGCCGCCATCGAAGCCGGCGCGGATGCCGTCTATTTCGGCCTGACCCACTTCACCGCCAGGGCAAAGGTCGGCTTTGAGCTGGACGAACTGCCCGGTGTGATGACAACCCTCCACCGCCGGGGGGTGCGTGGCTATGTCACCTTCAACACCCTCGTCTTTGATCACGAACTCCCGGCCGCCGCGGAAGCCCTGGCCCAGATTGCCCGGGTCGGCGCAGATGCGGTGATTGTGCAGGATGTGGCCGTGGCCCGCCTGGCCCGCCAGATCGCACCGGGGATGGAGGTCCACGGCAGCACCCAGATGAGCATCACCAGCGCCGAAGGGATCGCCCTGGCCCAGAGCTTCGGCGTCAATCGGGTGGTGCTGGCCCGGGAACTCTCCCTGGACGACATCCGCACCATCCGCAGCCAGACCGACTGTGAGCTGGAGATGTTTGTCCACGGCGCGCTCTGCGTCTCCTATTCGGGCCAGTGCTTCTCCTCCGAAGCCTGGGGTGGGCGCAGCGCCAACCGGGGCCAATGCGCCCAAGCCTGCCGTCTGCCCTACGAAATGATTGTGGATGGCACGCTGAAGCCCCTGGGCGACGCCCGCTATCTGCTCTCCCCCGGCGATCTCTACGCCCTGCAACAGATGCCGGAGATCGTTCGGTTGGGCGTCAGCGCGCTCAAAATTGAAGGGCGCTACAAAGACGCCGACTACGTGGCCCTGACCACCCGCGCCTACCGCCAGGCCGTGGACGAAGCCTGGGCGGGCCTGCCCCTCTCCATCACCCCCGCCGACGAACTGGGGTTGGAGCAGGTCTACTCTCGCGGGCTGGCCCCCCATTTTGTCAGCGGCACCAACCACCAGACCGTCGTCGTTGGACGCTCGCCCCGCCACCGGGGGGTGCTGATGGGCCGGGTGGTAGAGGTGCTGGCCGACGGCGTTGTGCTTGCGCCGGAAATGTCAGTGGCGAGCGTTGCGCCCCTGAAGCCCGGCGATGGGCTGGTCTTTGACGCCGCGGACTGGCGCAGCCCTCAGGAGCGGGAGGAGGGCGGACGGCTCTATGAAATTGCGCCCCGCAAGCGCGGGCAGGTGGAAATCCGCTTTGGCAACGGCGCAGTGGACTTTCGCCGCATCCGCACCGGCGATCTGCTCTGGCGCAGCCACGACCCGGACATAGACAAAGCGGCCCGGCCCTTTCTTCAGCACGCCGGGCCTGTTCACAAGCAGCCGGTGGATATAGGGGTGACAGCCCGCGTCGGCGCACAACTGGAAACCCGCTGGACGTTACCCGCCCGCGCCGACCTGACCGTCACCGTCCGTTCCGCCGATGCTCTGCCCTCTGCCCAGAACCGGGCGCTGGACGCCGATTTTTTGCGAGAACAACTGGGGCGTTTGGGCAATACCCCCTACACACTGGGCACTCTGACTGTCAATGTGGAGGGCACGCCTTTTGCGCCAGCCTCTCTGCTCAACCAGCTACGCCGGGACGCAGTAGGGCAGCTCTCCGCCCTGCAAAGCCAGCGCCCCGCCGGTCCCGTCCACAACCCGCAAGAGATTTTGGACGCCGATAAACGCAGAATCATACGGATAACCGCAGAGCCATCCCCCAGCATCCCACCATCCCTTCACCTCCTCGTCCGCACACCAGAGCAGTTGGCCGCGGCCATCGCCTTCCGCCCGGCCAGTATTACCCTGGACTATCTGGATTTGTACGGCCTGCGCCCGGCGGTGGAACAGGTGATGGCCGTGGGGATTGGCGTGCGGGTGGCCTCACCCCGCATCCTCAAACCCAACGAACAGCGCATCGTCAACTTTCTGCGCCGGCTGGGCGTCCCGATTCTGGTGCGCTCGGCGGGTCTGCTCCACGCCCTGCTGGACGGGGAACGCCCGCCTCTCTCCGGCGATTTCAGCCTGAACGCGGCCAACGAACTGAGCACGCAGCTCTTTCTGGGGATGGGGCTGGAACGGCTGACCCCCACCTATGACCTGAACGCGGCCCAGATGAGTGCTTTGGCCCGCGGGGTTGGGGCCGACAAATTGGAGATGGTAGCCTATCAACACCTGCCCGTCTTCCACACGGAGCATTGCATCTTTGCCCGCTTCCTCTCCACAGGCAGCAGCTACAAAGATTGCGGTCACCCCTGCGAGCAGCACCGGGTGGCCCTGCGCGACGAAAAGGGGCGCTCCCACCCGGTGATGGCGGATGTGGGCTGCCGCAATACCGTTTTTGGGGCCGAGGCCCAGGAAGCCAGCCATTTTCTGGACGAGTGGCTGGCTTCCGGGGTGCGCCACTACCGGTTGGAGTTTGTCCACGAAAGCGGGGAAGATGTGACCCGCATCGCCCGGGCCTTCGCCGCCACATTGGCCGGGGAGCAATCAGCCCCCCAACTCAGCCGCAAACTGGCCGGGCTGGTCCCCGCCGGTGTCACCGAAGGCAGTCTCTTTGTGCCGCCCAATTTTCTGGAAATTCCGCTTGCTCTGGCCTGAAAAGGCCCTTGTACGTCGGACTGTCAGTCCGACGTACAAAGTGAAAAGCCATCCTGGCCGGGGAGCTGAGTAGCGCTCTGATTCAAGCTATGGCGGGCGGCACAACCGAAGGCAGTCTCTTTGTGCCGCCCAATTTTCTGGAAATTCCGCTTGCCCTGGCCTGAAAAGGCCCTTGTACGTCGGACTGTCAGTCCGACGTACCCCAATGAAAGCCATGCCAAATACTATGCAAAAAGCTGTCGTCGCCCTGGAATCCACAGTCATCTCCCACGGCCTGCCCTATCCCCGCAACCTGCATCTGGCCCAGGAGATGGAGTCAATTATTCGGGGGCTGGGCGCAAACCCGGCCACTGTCGGTGTGATTGCCGGTGAGTTTATTGCCGGGCTGTCACCGGCCCAGATTGAACATCTGGCTACCGCGCAGAATGTGCGCAAAGTCAGCCGCCGGGACCTGGCGATTGTGGCGGCCCGGCAGGAGGACGGCGCAACGACTGTGGCAACGACAATGTGGATTGCCCAGCGCGCCGGTATCCAAGTCTTTGCCACCGGCGGTATCGGCGGCATTCACCGCCACACCGGGGCCGGGGTGAGCAGCGATGTCAGCGCGGATTTGCAGGAGCTGGCCCAGACAGGGGTGATTGTCGTCTGCGCGGGGGCCAAAGCCATTCTGGACCTGCCCGCCACGCTGGAATATCTGGAGACCCACGGGGTGACGGTCATCGGCTATGGGAGCGATGAGTTCCCGGCCTTTTACAGCCGCAGCAGTGGCCTGCCTGTGGATGTGCGCTGTGACAGGGGGGAAGAGGTGGCGGCCATTTGGCAGGCCAAGCGCAGACTGGGGCTGCCCGGCGGTCTGCTGGTCGCTGTGCCTGTGCCGGTGGCGGATGAGATTCCCGGCGCAGAGATCGAACCGGCTATCGGGCAGGCAGTGGCCGAAGCCGCCGCCCAGGGGCTGCGCTCGGCAGAGGTAACGCCCTTCCTCCTGCGCCGCATCGCCGAGTTGACCGGCGAACGCAGCCTGCGCGCCAATCTGGCCCTGCTGCGCAACAATGCCCGGGTGGCTGCGGAAATCGCCGTGGCATTGGCAAAGATGAATTGAGCGCTGCCGCGCCGTCAGTGGTCCGCTGTCTGCGGTCTGTTCTGGTGGCAAGTAACTGTTCAGCCACCCCACCCTACCCCATTCCAGGGAGGGAACTGGAGTGACTCCTCCCCCAATTTGGGGGAGGTTGGGTGGGGGTGAGCAGTTACGGTGACAGTAGCCTTGCGAAACCACTGCCACCGCTTTATCTTTTCTGCTCTCTGTTGTATGCTGACCCACGGTCAGCGGTTAGCGGATGCCTCAGACAGGGCCGGTGCAGGCCGGGGCGGCGTTAAAGGCGGCGCCCCCGTTGCTGTGGGTGGCGCAGGCAAAGGTGCTGAAGCGCTTGTCGATCTTCTCGCTCTGGCAGGTGGGGCAAAGATTCTTGACTGCGGCTCCCCCGCGCACGAACAGTTCAAATTCGTGGCCGCAATTGCTACAGACATACTCGAAAATTGGCATGGAACGAATAATCTCCTGAAAGTTGCTTTGGCGACCGCACCCTGTGGGCGGTGACTCTTCGCTATAAATTTTATAGTGCTTTCCCTATTTTAGCAAAATCTGCCACCAAACAACCACAACAAAGGAATCGCTCACAATGTCCACACCATTTAACGGTCTTGGCGTCCACCTGGGCAATCTATCCAGGCTATCCGCGGCCCAGAGCCGCTCTATCAGCCCGGAGAATTTCGACGGGGCAAAGGGGGGCGGGGGCAAAGCCACGGAAGGCACAGGGGCTGTATCCGCCCGGGAGTTGGGCCAGGGCTGGAAAGTCTCCCCCAGCATTCACATCCAGCCCCATCAGTTAGTCACCCTGGCCGAGATCGACGGGCCGGGGGCCATCCAGCACATCTGGTGTACGGTCCACCCCCAGCATTGGCGGCGGCTGGTTGTGCGTATCTATTGGGACGGGGAAGAGACGCCTTCGGTGGAGACACCCATCGGTGATTTCTTCTGCAACGGCTGGGGTGAACGCTGCAATGTCAGCTCTCTGCCCGTGGCTGTCAACCCGGCGGGTGGCTTTAATAGCTACTGGGAGATGCCCTTCCGGGGCAGCGCCCGCATTACCCTGGAAAATCTGTCGCCCGACGAAGTGCGGGGTTTTTACTACTCCATCGATTACACGCTGACCGATGTGCCTGGGAATGCGGCCTATTTTCACGCCCAGTGGCGACGCAACAATCCGCTGCCCTATCAGGAGGTCCATACACTGCTGGACGGCGTACAGGGCCAGGGCCACTACGTGGGCACGTATATCGCCTGGCAGTCCAACACCACCGGCTGGTGGGGCGAGGGGGAGATCAAATTCTATCTGGACGGGGATGGGGAGTGGCCGACAATCTGCGGCACGGGGACGGAAGATTACTTCGGCGGCGCGTGGAACTGGGAGCATCCCAAAGGGCAATACGGCGTCTATTCCACGGCCTATCTGGGCTTACCCCAGGTCATCCAGCCCGATGGACTCTACCGCAGCCAGACCCGCTTTGGGATGTACCGCTGGCATGTGCCAGACCCCATCCGCTTTCAGCAGGACTTGCGGGTGACGATCCAGGCCCTGGGCTGGCGCTCCCAATTAGAAGGTAAATCCCGCTATCTGCCCCTGCAGGACGACATCGCCTCCACGACCTTCTGGTATCAGGCTGAACCCCACGGACCCTTCCCCGTGCTGCCGGGGCTGAACGGACTGGAAGTGATCTGAGCGCGCGAATCCAGAAACGTGAAGACGTGAAACGTGAGAGTATGTGACGACACCTCACGTTTCACGTCTTCCCGTTTCACGTCTTCCCGTTTCACGTCTTCCCGTTTCACGTCTTCCCGTTTCACGT
>JAHDWH010000021.1:39233-44074 GCA_023384455.1 Caldilineaceae bacterium
CTTCCCGTTCCACGTCTCCGGGTCAATGAGCGCAAGGCCGCCGCTATCTTCCCCCAAAACGCAGCCAATAGAGCGCCACCGCGCCGGCGCTGGCTACATTGAGCGAGCGTTTCGCCCCGTCCATTGGGAGACAGACGATCCGTTCGCTCAGCGCCAGCAGGGCAGGATCAACACCGGTCACTTCGTTGCCCACAGCCAGTATCACCCGGTCGGTGGCTCCAGCCCCGATCTGAAAAATCGGCTCGGCCCGTGCCCCGGTTTCCAAAGACCAGAGCCGCCAATCCTCGGCCAGCAGCTTTTCAACGGCGATGCGCGCGTTGGGGTAATAGCTCCAGGGCACAATCGCCTCTGCCCCCAGACCGGTCTTGGCAACCTTTGGATGGTCGGGCTTGGGGGTGATCCCGCACAGATGAACGTGGGCAATGCCCGCGCCCTCGGCTGTGCGCAACAGCGAACCCACATTGTAGGTGCTGCGGATATTGTCCAGGAGTAGATGAACTGTCGGCCCACCTGTCACCTCCCGGCGCTGATTGCCCTCCTCGCCTTCTTTGGGCGGCAAAAGCTGGCAGTCGGTCGGGCTGCCACACACGGGGCAGAGCAGACGCCGGTCATCCTCCCAGGCCGCGGGGAAGCGGAAAAGACAGGCGGGGTCTGGGCATTCGCAAATCCACCCCGCGGGCGTCACGGCTGTGCCCCCCGGCTTTCCGGGAAGGGAACAGCTGGACAGTTCTGGGGTGACGGATCAGAGCCGAGGCAGCCCCACAGCGGCAGATAGATGTGCCATAGCTGCTCGGCCACCAGAAACGAGCCGTCCAGCCCCCGGCTGCGTCTGGGCGGTGCGTAGCGCTGATCGGTCACAAACATCTCGACTGTGTAGCGGCCTGGGGTCAATGCCCCCAACTCCCCCTCCATCTGCCACGATTGGGGCACCTGCCCACAGACCAAATCGGGAATCTGCGCCTCGAAGGTGACTGTCTGCGTGACAACCCCGTGGGAGACGTATTGGGGCACACAACCATCCGGGCTGACACCGGCCAGGCGTAGGGAGAGCGGTTCACCCACCAGAGGCAGAGCCGGAATACTCTGCACGCCGCCCACAACATCGAAGTCCTGGTCTGCCGTGGACAGGGTATCGCCGGTGATGCCAGAGATGACAGAAAGGCGGGCCGTATAGGAGTAGGGCGGCTGGGCGGGGACCAAAACAGAAAAACTCCAGTCGGTCCGGGTTGGGATGCAGGCAACCAGCGGTCCGGGGGTTTTGGCCTTTACAAGAATAGTCCCGGTCTCTGTTTCCAGCGTATGAAAGGCAGGCACACAGGTATTGGCCCACTGACCGGAGACCGCGACGAAAAAGGGCTGGGAGAAAGTCGGCGTGGCCGGGTAGATGCGTATCTCTTCGTCGGCGCTGTTGGCAGAAAAGGCCAGGCCAATCGTCGCGAGCAGGGCAATCGTCACAAAAGTGAGCAGCAGCAATCCGTAGCGGGGCAATCGAAAGTGAGCCATCGAAGCTCCTGTGGCGGGGGTGGAGGGTACACGCCGGAGGATAGAATCAGCATAGCGGGGAATGGGTCTGCGCGCAAATAGCAGAAGGGCTTTGCCCGAAAGCAGAAGGCCCGTCCGTCGGGCGACGAACGGGCCTTCTACCTGCACGGGATTGTCTGAGCTCTATCCCGGTCGGAATCAGTCGGCCAGCCCCATATCGTCCCCAATCATCCGGGCGCTGGCGGGCATAGGCTGGTGATATTCCACCGGCGCAACCAGCCGCTCGATCAGTTCTTTGGTGTTGGTCACATTCAGCTTCTCATAGAAGAAGCGGAACTCGTCTTCCAACGACTGGTAGAGCGCTGTGTAATTATCCGGGGCAAAGCTCCACAGTTCGGGCTTGAAGGGGCCGTGGGCCTTCTTGCGGGTGCTGTAATAGAACTGGGCATCGGTCTGCCCCTTCTTGCGCTCGTCCGCGTGATGCACGTCCAGATGCTTGTAGATGCGCTGCTTCAGCCCTGCCGGGAAGGCCGGATCGTCCATAAAGATATTCTGGAAGCCGGTGGCCAGATGGATTTCCAGGGTCTGCATCTCCGGAAATTTGTTGAAGTAGTCCCGAGGCAGAGTGCTGGCCCCGTGTTGGACAGCACCGCCAGCGCCGTAGAGCCAGGCCCGCTCGCCCAGGTCGCGCAGGGTCTCGAAGTCCACGGCCACTTTGGCAATCGAGCCATCGGGCAGCACAATCCCGCCGTGGCTGGTGCCGGTCTGTACGCTGATTTTGCTGAGGCCAGCGTAGTCGCCCAGCCCGGCCAGCACTTTCAGATAGTTCTCCATATAGGCGTCCAGCTCGTCGGTGGTGGAGTTCTTCTCGCCCACCTCGCCGATCTCGCCGCCCAGACTGACCGTAACGCCGGCCGGTTCCAGTTCCCGCACAAATTGGGTGATCTCGGCGGAGCGCACGAAGTTGTGATACTGCTGATCCACCAGGGATTCCGGCTCCAGCGTGACGAGGGTGCTGGTGTCGATGTCGATATTCCAGAAGCCCGCGGGGATGGCCTTGGCGATCAGGTCTTTGACTTCCTGAATAGCACCTTCCGGGTCCTTTTTGTAGGTGGAAGCCTTGACCTGGAAGTGGTCTCCCTGGATAAAGAGTGGGCCGACGTAGCCCTCTTTGATGGCGGCTGCGATCAGGCTGGTGGCAAACTCGGCCGGTTCCTGATCCGTGTAGCCCATTTCGCTGCGGGCAATCTCGAAGATGAAAGCCCGGGTGTCGGTAGCCAGGGCGGCGCGCAGGGCAGCCCGGCCCGTGTCATAGGTGGAGAAGCGGATATTCATCGCCGGCACAGTGCGGTCGGACCATTCGCCCCGGGCCCGGGCAATGTAGAATTCGTGGATGCTGGCTGGCTGCGCGCCCAGAGCCTGGCCGGCTTCCCAGATCAGCCAGCGGGCAAAGTCGCGTACGGCGGGCGTGCCAAAGACCGCATCCCGCACCAGTACGTCGATGTCTGTGCTGCGCAGACGCTGCTCATCCACTACCTGCACCCTGCCGTTTTCTACCTTCAGAGATTCGACTACACTCTGGCGAATCTCGTAAAGCGATTCGTGAATCATTAGATTGGGTTCCTTTCCTATTCGAGAAGGCGAGTTTTCTAAAAAACTCGCTTTCTCAGTTGGTTCACCCGCCGCTGCGGGATTGTATCTATGGAAAAGCATTCGTGCAAAATTGCACAATGTAGCTTCAATTATACTACCAAAAATACCGGGCATACCAGTTCAGTGAGCGCTGATTAAGTAGCCGAGTCTTTGAGGCGTATCGCTTGTACTGAGCCTGTCGAAGTGAAATCAAGCGAACGGGTAGACGAGGATTCTCTACTCTACCCGCTTGATTTCGATACGGCGGAAAACAGCACCCGCCTACTCAACCAGCGCTGGTCAAATGGCTGGATCCTTTAGTACAGGAACAGCGGCTTGCCCATTACATTGCGCACTTTGGGCAGGTACTCGTCCACATCGTAGAGCTGGTCCACATCCACCCGCTTCAGCCCGCTGGTGACGGTGCTCATTGGGATGTGGGTGTAGACGCCCTCGCGGATGGCAACCATTCGTCCGCTCTGTCCTTCGATGATCAAATCCATAGCCAGATGTGCGTAGTTGGTGGCTACCATCAGGTCTACGGCGTCGGGCGCGCCCGAGCGCATAAGATAGCCCAGCCGCTGGTTGATAATGTTTTCGCCGGTGATCTTCCGCAACGCTTCGCCGGTGATCTCACCGATGCCGCCCAGTTTGCGATGACCGTAGGCGTCGGTCTCGCCGTATTCCACCACCGCGCCGCCGGCCATATGTGCGCCCTCGCTGATGGTGACCATCGCGTAGTTGCTGGGATTGGCTCTCTTGTCCTTCAACACCAGCGCGCCCAGCTTCTCCGGGTCGAAAGGCACTTCCGAGATGATGGCCCGATCCACACCGGCCAGATAAGAGCTGATCAGACTTGTCTCGCCGGAGTTGCGACCAAAAAGCTCCACCACCGCGATACGCTCGTGGGAGCCGGTGCTGGTGCGTAGTTGGTGGATGAACTGGACAGAGCGGGTGACGGCGGTGCTAAAGCCGATGCAATAGTCTGTGCCGAAAACGTCGTTGTCCATCGTCTTGGGGATGGCAACCACAGGGAAGCCTTCGCTGTGCAGCCGCTCGCCGTAGCTTAGGGTGTCGTCGCCGCCGATAGGGATCAGCCGGTCGATGCCCAGAAATTCCAGATTTTTCAGCACGTGGACGGTGAAATCCCGCAGGCGGGGGTCCTGGGCTTCGGCCTCCAGATGGGCCGGGTCTTTCAGGAATTCTGGCACGTCCTTCAGGCGCACTTTACCTGGATGGGTGCGGCTGGAATGAAGAAAGGTGCCACCGGTGCGATCAATAGTTCGCACCATTTGTTTATTCAGCGGTTGGGTATGCTTTGCCACACTGGCTGGATCGTCCCGGTTCATCTCCAGCAAACCGGCCCATCCACGACGAATGCCCACTACTTCGTGGCCTTCTTCTTCAGCCCGGTAGACTACAGCTTTCATACAGGGGTTCAGCCCCGGCACATCGCCGCCGCCGGTCAAGATACCAATTCGCATATCAGATACTCCTTCACAAAGATAGTAGAGAAAGAAAAGTCTCTCGTTATTGACACATGGCATATGCCACGCGCTACGTGCCACCCAGTACTCCGTACCAGCGAGGAACGAACGCACAAGCGTTAGGCGGTCGGTCAACCAACTGAAACGTGAGGTGTCGTCACCCGATCTCACGTTTCACGTCTTCCCGTTTCACGTCTTCCCGTTTCACGTCTTCCCGTTTCACGTCTTCCCGTTTCACGT
>JAHDWH010000349.1 GCA_023384455.1 Caldilineaceae bacterium
TCTGGACAGTGCGACGCACCAAAACGGGAAGTTATTCTTTGACAAGCCCTTAGCTGTTCGGCCAATCACACGAAACGTGAAACGGGAGAGTACGTGACGACACCTCCCGTTTCACGTCTTCACGTCTTCACGTTTCGGCCCGCACTGTGTGGCTTCGCCACCTTATGTATTTCAAGTCTGTAATTGCTGATGTTTGCTTCACCCGGTTGTGAGAAAAGACAACTGGCAGTATACTACGCCAGACACATCCACTGCTGGTTGCATCTCAGGGAGCATTCTATGAATCTGTCGAGCGCGCAAACCCCTACCCACCCCATCGCCCGCCGTCTTTCGCTGCTGGCCTTGCTGCTCTGCCTGCTGGCGATTGCCGCGCCTGTGGCAGCCCAGGAGAACGGCTACACCTACACCGTCCAACCCGGCGACAACTGGACTATCGTTGCCAAGCGGGTGGGCCTTTCGGTGGAGGATTTGCAGGCTGCCAACCCCCAGGCCGTCCGCTCTACCGGCTGGCTGATTGTGAACGAAAAGCTCTTCGTCCCCACCGCGCCCGTGGAAGAGGAGGAGTTCTACACCGTGCGCGTCGGCGACGGCTGGACAATCATTGCCGACCGTCTGGGCATTCCCACTGCTCTCTTGCAGGCAGCCAATCCCCGCTATGTGCGGTCTACGCTGGTGTTACACCCCGGCGAACGGCTGCTAATTCCCGCGCCAGCCCAAATCCGCCCCACGGCAACTGTCACCCCCTCGGCCACAGAGACCCCGTTGCCCACAGCGACACCGACAGCCACCTCCACCGGGACACCCACGGCCACGGCTACCGCTACGACAACGGATACCGCCACGGCCACGGCTACCGCCACCGACACACCCAACCCAACCCACACGGCCACAGCGACGGACACTGACACACCCAGCCCCACCGCGACGGCGACGGCCAGCGATACACCCGCGCCGACCGCAACAGAGACGCCCACCCAGACGCCTACGGCAACCCAAACGGCCACACCCACAGCCCAGCCCACAGCCACCCCTACCCGGGACCCCAACTCTCTCCTGCCTTCCTGCCCGGCAGACCTGGCCATCGCGGCGACCTCCCTGTTGGATGTCATCAATCGGGATGATCCAGCGGGAACACTGCTGGCGGAATTTCTGAGTACCTGTGGCCTGACCAGCAGCGGCCCCACACTGGCTGATCTGACTGGTGACGGACTGAACGATCTGGTATTGACCTACAGCCTGGCTCCTGACGACAGTGCCATCCCGACCCAGGGCGATCTGCTGGTTGCCAACGGCGTCTCTGGCGGCGGGTTCTCCAAAGAGTATGTGGCCGGCGCCGCGGGCAGCGTGGCCCTGCTCAAAAGCGAAGATATCAACGCCGACGGCAAAGCCGATGTGGTCTGGCTGGACACAACCTGCGGCGCGAGTACCTGTTTCGATACCCTCTACATCCGCAGTTGGGACGGCACTGCCTGGCAGGATTGGACTGACGGCACAATTACAATGGCCTCGGCAGAAATTTCCATTGCCGAGGCGGATGAAGCAGGCAGCGGCGCGGAACTGACCCTGCGCGGCGGCACCTACGGCAGCGTGGGGGCCGGCCCCCAGCGGGAGCGCAGGGAAATCTGGGCCAGCATTGACGGCGCACCCTACAGCCTTCTGGGGGAGAGCTTTGGCCCCAGCGCCTGTCTCTACCACACAATTTTGGATGGCAACCGGGCCTTTGCCGAAGACCTGGACTTTGCCGAGGCCCAGACCATCTTTTCCCAAGCCATCTTCGAGAACAAATACAACGCCTGCTGGACCCATCCCAACGAACTGGACGAACTGCGCAGCTTTGCCTTCTTCCGGCTGGCCCAGATTGCAGTCTACTCCGGCGAGACCGCCAGCGCCCAGGCCCTCATTGATCAGTTGGCCGACAGCTACCCGGCCCAACCCTACGCCCAGGTAGGACGCATCTGGCTGGATGGCTATCTGGCCTCCGGCGATCCGGTGCAGGCCTGTGTGCTGGTGACCAACTTCGTCACGGCCAACCCCGGGGCCGTTGAAGTGTTGGCCGACTACGGCTACGCCAACCCCATCTTTACAGCCGATGACGTATGCCCGATTCTGGAGGTAGCCGCACCCGCCGGCCAACCCACCCCAGCGCCCCAACCGACGCCTCTCCCGCTGCCCACCCCTACCACCGCGACAGGCAGCGGCCCGCAGCCCGTCGTGCCCATCGATCTCTCTACCCTGCCCGAGTGCCCCGCCGCTATTAACGGCTATGCCGACGCCCTGCCCGCTGTGTTGGAAGAGAGCGGAGGGCAGCAGCCGGTCATCGACGCCTGGCTGCGCACCTGCGACGCTCTCACCGACGACCGGGGCGCGCTGGTGCGTTTTGATATCAACAGCGACAAACGGGACGACCTGCTCATCTTCCCCACAATCATCAGCGATCTGGGCTATGGGCCTGGGGGCGCGGACGGCGCGTTTCTGCTCTTTCACGCCAACGAGAGCGGGAGCTTTGACCTGGCCCTGGCCCCAGACATCTTTGGTCAGCCCAAACCCCTGGCCTGGGGTGACGCCAACGGCGACGCCAGACCAGAGCTTCTGTGGCAGGTGGAAAGCTGTTCCACCTTCTGCGTAACCAGTCTGTTGGGGCTGGTGTGGGATCAGTCGTCGGGGGGCTATATCCAGGCTGTGCTGCCCGGCGCGGCCCTGGCCGGTGGCAAAATCTTCATTGAAACCGCAGCCAAAGACACCCCCGGCAAAGGCCGCCAGGTGCGGCTGGTGGGCGGGGTGAGCGGCACGGTAGGCGGTGGCCTGACTGTGCCTCACACCGAAGTCTGGCAGAGCGTTGGCGCTGCCCCCTTCCGCCGCATCTCCTGGCAATACGACCGCAAAGCTGAAGGCAGCAACTGTCTGGGGTTGCGGCTGGTGGAAGCAGACGTGGCCTTGCAAGCCTCGGAAGTGCTGAGCTACACCCCGGCCATCGCTCTCTACCGGGGCGCGTTGGAGGACAGCAGCTTACAGGCGTGCAGCCTCTTTGGGCTGGACGGGGTAAAGGAGTTGACACTGTTGCAGGGACTGGGCAGCTTCCGCCTGCTCCAGGCCCAGGCATTGGGCGGGGAGACCGCCGCGGCCCAGGCAACCCTGGCCGGGCTGTCCGCCGGCCAACCCAACAGCGACTACACAGCCGCGGCCACCCAATGGCTGGAATCCTTCCTGGCCGATGGCGACGCCGCGGCCGCCTGTGCCGGGGTGACAAAGAGAGCCATCAGCAAAGCCGAAATGTGGCAGGTGACCGACCAGTTTGGCTATGATCACCCGGCTCTGGCCGCCCAGCAGATCTGTTTTGTGCCCCCGGCCACGGAAAAGGCCGAATAATAATCTGTCGCCGATAGTTGACAAAACCCGGCCCGTGGGCTAGGATGGCGCAATTGAGATTGAATCTCAATTGCGCCATCCTTTTAAGGAGCTTTTCAATGGTCCGCTATGCGTGGCTTTTTTCTTTGCTGCTGCTTCTATGCTTGACCGGATGTGACGGGGCTTCCCCCAGGGCGAAGAGTGAAGCCGATAGGGGGAAAGCAACCGATGTCCACCGCCAAGAACCTGGGAAAAAACTACCCTCCCTGGCCCCGCTGACTCTGGCACCGGGTGACAAATTGTTTGTGGTGGCTACCACCAGTCTGGTGGCGGATGTGGTGGCGCGTGTGGGCGGCGATGCCATTCAGCTAGTCGGTCTGCTGCCGCCAGGGGCCGACCCCCACGCCTATCAGCCCACCCCGGACGATCTGCGGGCCATCAGCGATGCCCAACTGATCTTTGTCAACGGTCTGGGGCTGGAAGAAGCTCTGGCGTCCATACTGGAAGAGGCCGGGGCCAAAACGGTCTCGGTCAATGTGGGCGTCTCTGTGCTGCGGAAGGAAGACGGACAGGGGGCTGCTGCGGGAACGGAAGAGGGAGATCACCACGCAGACGGCAACCCCCACACCTGGTGGAGCGTTGACGCGGTGGAGCGTTGGACCCGCAACATCGAACAGGCGCTTTCCGCAGTGGACCCCGCCCACGCGGCCGCGTACGCGGCCAATGCAGAAGCATACCGGGTGGAACTGGCCGCGCTGAGGGTCGATCTAAAGGCGCTGATCGGCCAGATTCCTGTCGCGGAGCGCAAACTGGCAACCGATCACGACACCCTGGCCTATTTTGCCCAAGCGTTTGACTTTCAGGTGGTCGGGCTGGTCGTCCCATCCTTCAGCACCCTGGCTGAACCCTCTGCCCGCCATCTGGCCCAATTGCAGGATCAGATTCGCAGCGGGAATGTGCGGGCAATCTTTGTGGGTTCCACAGTCAACCCCCGACAGGCAGCCCAGTTGGCCCAGGATTTGGGCATCCGGGTTGTGCCCATCTACACAGATGCCCTGAGCGGGCCGGATGGCCCCGCCCCCACCTATCTGGACTTTATGCGGTACAATGGGCAATTGATTGTGGAAGGGTTGCGAGAGGGGGAGTAGAGGGTAACTGCTCACCCTCACCCAACCTCTCCCACTGTGGGGGAGGAGTCGATCCACTTCCCTCCCTGGAATGGGGAGGGGTAGGGTCTTTCAAGGGTAGGTTTTTTCTGAATGGGCAAGATTTAGG
>JAHDWH010000022.1:0-3719 GCA_023384455.1 Caldilineaceae bacterium
CACTGTGGGGGAGGAGTCGATCCACTTCCCTCCCTGGAATGGGGAGGGGTAGGGTAGGGTGGCTGAACAGTTACAAAAAATGGTTGACTGGCTGATCAGTTGACTGGCAGGAGTACGCCAGGGGCGGTTTCCAGTCAACAAATGAACCAATCAACCAATTCAGAGCGGGTGGCGGGAATCGAACCCGCGTAATCTGCTTGGAAGGCAGGAGCTCTACCATTGAGCTACACCCGCAACAGTCGGGGAGAGAGGATTTGAACCTCCGACCCCAGCGTCCCAAACGCTGTGCGCTGCCGGACTGCGCTACTCCCCGAGGCACTACCGTTTCTGAATAGAAATGATAGTCTGACTATTGTACCGGAAAGCCCGCTAAAAATCAAACTGCTATCGCACCCATTGCACTTTCTGTTCCATCCAGTCGCCCACATCTCCGCCAAGACCGGCCAGGGGCTGCTCTGGCCCGCCTGTGATCGGCTTTACCCACAGTTTCCACGTCCCGTCCCGGTTGCTGAGAAAGACAACCCGGCTGCCATCCGGGCTGACCGCTGGTACACCGTCCAGCCCTGGGCTGTCTGTCATGCGCACAATCGTTCCCGTGGAGAGTTCCACCCGGTAGACTTCCCAGTTTCTGTCCCGCTCCTGGCTCATAAAGAGCACATAGCGGCCATCGGGCGACCAGGCCGGGCGCGAGTCACCCGCCACAGAAGTAAGCTGGCGGCGATCCCCGCCGCCGCTGTTCATCGTCCACAGGCCACAGCGGTTGCCCTGCTCATCACACCCCCGGTAGACGATGCGATCCCCGACAGGTTGCCATTCGGGTTCCTGCCCAAAGAGCAGCGGCTCCCCGCTATCGCTGCCATCGGCCCAGGCCACATAGACCCGCCAGCGGCGGTCGCCTTCCCGGTTGCTGGCAAAGACCAGCCGGTTGCCTTCGGGGTTCCAACTGGGCAAGACATCTTCGCTGTAATTGGTAAAACGCAGGCGTAGACCAGAGGCAGGGTCATAGCTGCCCAGCCCCCGCTGATCTCCCCGCATACTGCGAAAGACCAGGCGCTGGCCGTCGCCGCGTAAATCTGGCTGGGCCGCATCCTCCACCACCACGACCGGTTTGACACTGGCCGTCACGGGCTGGGCAAAGATGCGCTGGCGTCCGTCCACCGGGTCCTGGGCGGAGTAGAGTATGCGCCCCACGCCCAGCCCGCCGGTGATGGGGGGTGCGGGCGTGCCAGTGACACCGGGCGGGGGCGTCCCCGGCAGTATCTCCTGCCCATCTTCTCCAACCGTGGCGGTAGGAGCGCTGTCACACAGAATCTGGGCCTCGGCCTGCTTTTCTGCCAGACCCGGCCCATTTTGCACAGCAATCGCCCCGGCAAACTGTAGGGCGGCGTCGCACCATTCGTTCTGTCGGGAAAGGCTGTCGGCATATTCGGTGTGGGCCCTTTGCAGCCGCTGGCGCACGTCCCGGTAGCTGGGGTTGCGCTGGTAAAGATTTTCCAGAAGTTCGATGACTTTGGGCCAATCCGCAAACCAATAGGTCAGGGCGTCCACGTATTGAGCGGTCACATCGCGCAGGGTGCGGGTCTCTACCGCATTGGGGCGCAGGGCCAGCGCCCTGTCGAAAAGGGTTACAGCCTCTTCCAGGCTGCCGCTGTTGCTCTTTTCTGTGCCCAGGCTGACGTAGGCGGTGTAGAGCAACTCTTCCACCTGGGCGGGGTTGAATGTTTCGTCGGCTGCCCGCACCTGCAAGAGCCGGGCGATGGCATCGGCCCAACGCCCGGCATTGTAGAGGGCCTGGGCATCGGCCCACATAGCCGCTACGGAGTTCAGGCTCGTAGGTGTGGGCGTGGGCAGGCCAGGGGTCGGCGTCACAATAACAACCGAAGTTTCGGTCAGGGGTTTGTCCAGCAGTTCCCCAATCCCGGTGATGGCCTCCGCGTTTTCCCCATCCAGTTTCAACACCTGCTGATAACGGACAAGTGCTTCCCGGGGGTGACCTTCGGCGCGCTGATCCGTTGCCTCTTGCAGCAGAATGGCGATCTGCTGGCGGCGTTGGGCCTCGCTCTGCACCCGGCCATCCTGCACGCCTTTCAGGAGCAGAAAGAGTACGATCACAACGGCCAGCATTGTGGAAACGCCGATGATTACCCAGAAGGCTCTGGGCATACGACCGGATGAAAGAGAATCGTAGGAAGGTGGTTGGGGCATAGGATTCAATCTGCAAAGAGCAGGGCGTTAGTCACCGGGCCAGGAATTGGGCTTGGGTACGCCCGATGGCTGACCGGGAGCTTCGCTACCGCAAAGGTCCGGTATAGTCCATTTCGAATAGAACGTGCCCGGCTGCATCCTCAAAGCGAATACGCAGAGGGCCACTGTCCGGTAGCTGATCGGCCACCAGAATCCGACCGGTGAAGGGCGCGTCCGGGCTGGCTTTGAGATGGAATCGCCCCATCTCTTGCCCGCCGCGCAAGGCCACCAGGCTGCCGTCCATTGGCCGGGTGGGGTAGAAACCGGCCCGCAGCCCGCCATCCCCAGGCAGCAGATGGATGGCCGCCACTTCGTCGGCATAGACCAGCCCCCCAATGCCGTGAACCGGATACCAGACTTCCCGCCAGCTCACCGCGCCGCGCGCAGGCAGCCGATAGGTATCGTTGAAGGTGGGGGTCAGCCCGCCGTGAAGTTCCACATAGGCCGAGTCGTCATCGGTGAAGTTGTGGCTGCCCAGGGCGGCCTGCCAGCCCAGGGCAAACAGCTTGCTCCCTCTGGCGATGTTGGCTGGATAGATGCGCACAGCGCCGGCGTTGGCTGCGCTGTCATAGAGCGCCACATAGGGGCCGTGGGCTGCGGGGCGCTCGAAAAAGCCCAGCCATTGCTGATAGTTGCCCAGCCAGCTATAGTCCACCCCGTTGTGCAGGGGCCAGCCAAAGGGTTGGCCCGGCGCGGGCAGGCGTGGATCGTCCGTGCTATGCACGGTCATCTGCTGGCCGGGGAGCAGAAAGTGGGTGGAGGCGCTGGGCCGGTTTCCCGCGCCGGGCGCCAGCATCGCCGTACTCCAGAAGGCAAAGTCCAGGGCCCGGTTGCTCACATTCGAGATCGTCGGTTCTACGTCAAAGGCGGCTGCCCCGGCACGCAGGGTAATGGTCACACTGGCGGAGAGATAGCGCCCATCCCGGGGGGTAAAGACGGTGATGGAGGCCAGCTCCGGGCTGTGTTGCAGGGGAATATAGCCCCAGCCGCTGCCCCAGTCGTAGCCGTGTTCCACAACGGGCAAGGACCACTCCAGCCCGCCCAGGGCCAGCCAGCCCAACTGTTCCGCCGGCCCCCAGGGGGAAGGCTTGACCACTGGATTCTGGTAGAAGAGATTGGCCCCGCTGGGTTTGTGGATGGCCTGCCAGATGCGCCCGCCCAGTTCGGGCAGGACAGTCACCTTCAGATAGGCGTTTTCCAACACCAATACTTTGTATGTACGATTTTCCGGGCCGGGTTGTTCCCGCAGATAGCGCTCCCGGTCAAAGCGTTTGTAGGGCCAATTAAAAGTTTCGTTGCGGCCATCGGAGAGATAGCGGTCATAGGGATAGGTGGGCAGGGTGACGGATGTTTCGTAGACGACGACTGTGCCGACCGGCGCGGGGGCCGGGGCCAAACCGGAAGAATCGCCAGCGCGGCGGGGGGTTGGGGATGGGGGCTGGGTGGGCAGCTGCGGCAGCAGCCTGCTCGGACGC
>JAHDWH010000022.1:3729-43786 GCA_023384455.1 Caldilineaceae bacterium
TTTTTTTTAGCCTCCGCGTGGCCCCCCGGGGGGGGGGGCGGGGCCCAACCGGTAACATCCGCCCGGGGGGGGGGGGTTGGGGGTGGGGGGGGGGGCGGGAAGCGGCGGCGCGGCGACGACAGGCACACTCGCTGTCCCCTCGGCGCTGGTCAACGGCCCATAGACCCAGGCTGTGCCATCACCAAAGGCAATCTGCCACCAGTCTCTCTGGTCGTTGACCCCCACAATCGGAAAGCCCTCTCCGGCGCTGACTTCATCCACAATCGGATAGGTTGTGCCTGGCCCGCTGCGGATATTCATAGCCTGGGTGATGCGTACCAGCGGCCCGGTAGCAGCTTCAGTGGCAGTCTCTGTGGCAGTCTCTGTGGGCGCTGGCGTGGCGGACGGGGGCACGACAGTCGGTGTGGCGGTGTCGGCTGATTGGGCTGGCTGGCTGGGACTGCTCCCCTTCGCCGTTGCCGAGACGGGTGCAGGCGTAGATTCTGAAGTCGCGGCAGCTGTTACTACCGCCAGCGGTGTGGCCGTGGCTGGGCCAGCCGGTTGGGGTGAGCTGACGCAGCCCGCCAGCCAAAGACAGGCCAATAGCAGCGGATAGACCAGCCATGGATTTTTCCAATCTTTTCGTTGCATTGCGCGTATCCCCCAACGAATCTCTATTGTCATCTCTCTATTATACCCCGGCAGCAGGTCTCTCGAAAGTTTATTGCCCAATATCTGCAAGGAATCGCGCATTATCAACGCCGCTGCTTTTCCCGATACTGACATAGACAGTAATTCCTTTTTCCGGCTTTCAGGGGGCTTCCAGTGAATCTTCGCATACTCCCAGGCAATGTTTGGCGTGCAACGGGCCATCGTCTACTATCTGCTTGTCGTGATTGGGGCCGGCACAATTGGTTGGTCAGCAGCATTACGCGCAAGATCGTTGCGGGACTTTTGGCTATGCTGGTCCTTATGGCAATCGCGATTGGGGGTTCTCTGATCCTTGAACGACAGCAGGAAAACGACGCCACGCTCATTCGGATGGCAGGCCGCCAGCAGGTTTTGGGGCAGGAAATTGCCAAAGAGAGCCTCAGTATTCGCAACGGTGACGCTGGCGCTGCCCTGCGCTTGCAGACGGCTGTCGATGAATTTGTCTCGTATTTGGACACGCTGATCGACGGCGATCCAGACGCTGGATTGCCGCCGGCCACACCGGATGTTCGTGTCGAGTTGATGGAGGTGCAACGACTGTGGCAACCGCTTGTGGAACCAGTCACCCGGCTGGGGCGCGATGCGGCCAACATCGCCCATTATCACCAGGCCGTAATCGTCGCCAGCACCCAAATGGGTCCGATGATTCAGGCCGCGCGGGCGTTGCCGGAGGCGGGACTTTCCAGCGAGGTGATTGGACACCTGCGCGCTCAACGCTTTTTGTTGCAGGATATTACAACCGAACTATTGACCGTCACGAACAGCGATGACAACAGCATTACCAATGCGACAGTCACTGCCGCAGTTACCAATCTAACAAAGGCTGGTGATCAGTTTAGCCGAGGGCTGTTAAAATTATTGGATGGGAGTCCTGAGATGGGGATTCCCCAAGCCATTGGCCCCTTCCGCGAGCAATTGCTGCATCTTCGCAGCTTATGGCAACCCATAGCAGACGCCGTCAACGTTCTGGCGCTCAATTCAACCTATGCCTTCAATACCGACATCAGTGTAGTCACAGTTGTCGAGGGCAGCAGCCTTTTGCTGGAACAGGGCGATAAGCTTGTGGCGGTGTTGGAGCGAGAGGCAGGGCAAAAGACTTTACGTATGCTCACCTTTCTGGAGGGGCTGGGGGTGATTTTTGTAGCCGTCTTCCTTATTGCAGTCTGGGTTATACACGGCGCGATTCGCCCCTTGCACGTAATGATCGGACTGACTCGCTCCGTCGCCAATACGGATCTGCCCGCCCTGCTTCAGGCCTTGAACCGTCTGGCCGAGGGGGACCTGACCAGTTCTGTCACAGTCAGCAGCACCCGGCTGGATTATACCAGCGCGGACGAATTGGGCCAGATGGCGGCAATGTTCAATTCGATGATCGAGCAGTTGGAGAGAGCCGCGTCGGCCTTCAATTCGTCCATGACAAGCCTGTGGGGGCTGATAGGCAGCGTGCAGGAAAGCGCCAATTCTGTGGCCGATTTCAGCAATCAACTGAACGAAGGCGCGGTGCAGTCCGGCGCGGCCACCGGGCAGATTGTCCAGGTGATCGGCCACGCGGCCGCAGGCAATATGGCCCAGATGAATCGGGTGGAGGATGTGTACAATACGATTGAGGAGCAGGCCCAGTGGGTGGAGCGTATTGCCGATGGCGCATCCCGCCAGGAAAGAGCCACTGTGGAAGCCCGCCGCCTCCTGGAGGAACATCTGGCCCAGGCCATTGGCGAAGCGGAAAGTACGGCCATCGGCGCAGATCAGGCGGCACGCAGCGCAGACCGCCTTGTATCGGCAGGTGTAAAATCTGTGGAAAAGACGATTTCGGGGATGCGCGCCATTGCCGATGCGACGGATGGGGTAGCCCGGCGGGTGCAGGAGATGAACGAATCCTCCCGCAAAATCGGTACAATCATCCAGGCGATTGACGAGATTGCCGAGCGGACCAATCTGCTGGCTCTGAACGCGGCCATCGAAGCGGCCAGGGCAGGCGAGCATGGCCGGGGCTTTGCGGTGGTTGCCGACGAAGTGCGCAAGCTGGCCGAACGGGCCGCCCGCTCCACGAATGAGATCAGAGTCCTGATTCAAAATGTGCAGACGACGGCCACCCAATCCACAGAGGCTATGACCTCCAGCCGCCAGCGGGTACAGGATGGGCTGGCAATTGCCGAAGAGACCGACCACTCCTTCAACGAAATTCGCCAGGCCGTGACCGAAGTCAGCGGTGAGATGCAGCGGCTGAATCAGGCCATTTCCGCAATGGGGGATGGCAGCACATCCCTGGCCCAGATGCTGGAGCAGGTGGCCGCAGTGGGGGAAGAGAACCGGCTCTCGGTGGGCAACCTCAGTCAATTGAGCGAAGAGATCAACCTGGCAATGTCTGAAATTTCTGCGGTTACGAAGGAGAACAGCGTGGCCGCGGAGGAGATTTTTGCGGGCGCCGAAGAGGTGCGGGCGCAGATGGAGGGGACGGTCGGCTCGGTCAATCTGCTTGCCAGTATGGCCGAAGGGCTGCAAGGGGAAGTAAGCCGTTTTCGCATTCGCGCCCACAATACCACACACAAGTCTGCGGGGGCAGCGCCGGTTTTCTCTCCGGGAAAGCAAGCCAAACCCAGAAAGTCCCAACCGCCAGTTCGACCAGTGGCTATTTCCTGAAAAAAAAGAAGTTCGACTTTTTCGGAAAAAGTCGAACTTCTTTTTTGTACACGAGAAATCTGTAAGTGCGGTTTGTAACCGCACTTATTCATCTCAACGAGTAGTGCGTAGTGCGTGAACAAATATCACTACCGGTTCACGCGCTACTCCGTACCAGCGAGAAACTAACGCGCAGGCGTTAGTCGGTCGGCCAATCAGTTGAAACGTGAAACGTGAGATGTCGTCACGTACTCTCACGTTTCACGTCTTCACATTTCCCCACGCAAATCGTGGCTTCGCCACCTTATGCGCTACTTTTTACGATTCTTGCCAAACAACTACGCGCCCGCTGCCTGGCGCAACGCATCGGCCCGGCCCGTCTCTTCCCAGGGCAGGCTGATGTCGTCCCGGCCAAAGTGGCCGTAGGCGGCGGTCTGGCGGTAGATGGGACGGCGCAGACGGAGGTCCCGGATGATAGCGCCGGGGCGCAGGTCGAAGTGCTGGCCGATCAGTTTGCCGATGCGCTCGTCGCTGATTGTGCCTGTGCCGAAAGTCTCCACATTGATGCTGAGGGGGCGGGCCACGCCGATGGCGTAGGCCAGTTGGATTTCGCAGCGGTCGGCCAGACCCGCGGCCACCACATTTTTGGCAACCCAGCGGGCCGCATAGGCTGCGCTGCGGTCCACTTTTGTGCAATCCTTGCCGCTGAACGCGCCGCCGCCGTGACGACCCATCCCGCCGTAGGTGTCCACAATAATTTTGCGACCGGTCAGACCGGCGTCGCCCATCGGCCCGCCCACCACAAAGCGCCCGGTGGGGTTGACGAAGATGAGTAGGTCGCTGTCCACCATCCCTGCGGGGAGGACGGGGTTGATCACCTTTTCGATAATCTCCCGGCGAATCTCGGCCTGGCTGATCTCCGGCGCGTGCTGGGTGCTGATGAGGACGGTGTGTACCCGCTTGGGCTTGCCGTAGGCGTATTCGATTGTGACCTGGGATTTCCCGTCCGGGCGCAGCCAGGGGAGGATGCCCTGCTTGCGGACTTCGCTCAGGCGGCGGGCCAGTTTGTGGGCCAGGAAGATGGGCATAGGCATAAGGGTTTTGGTTTCGTTGCAGGCGAAACCGAACATCATCCCCTGATCGCCTGCGCCCACAGCCTCGATTTCGTCGTCTTCCATATCCAGGCTGCCCTCTTTGTACTCGGCGGCCCGGTCCACACCCATCGCAATATCCGGGCTTTGGGAAGCCACAGCCACCTGCACGCCACAGGTGTTGCCATCGAAGCCCTTCTCGCTGGCGTCAAAGCCGATGTCCTTGACCACCTGGCGCACCAGACTGTCCATATCCACATAGGCAGTGGTGGTAATCTCGCCCAGCAGCATCACAAAGCCGGTCTTGATGGCCGTCTCGCAGGCGACCCGGGCGTTGGGGTCCTGCTCGAAAATCGCGTCCAGCACAGCATCGCTGATCTGGTCGCACATTTTATCGGGATGGCCTTCCGTCACCGACTCGCTGGTAAAGAGCAGTGACGGGGAGGTCATGAAGGTTGTGCTCATTGGGTTCCTCCGTAGGGAAAGTAGCTTGAATCGTGTGCGTTGTTTTTGGTGCGAATTGCGAATTGCGAGTTGCGCACAGATCGGATCAGTGAGCGCCGGTTGAGTAGCCGAGTCTTCGAGGCGTATCGAAACCAAGTGAACGGGTGTTGAGAAGAATTTTCGTCCACCCGCTTGGTTTCGATACGGCTGCAAACAACCGCAGCCTACTCAACCGGCGCTAGTCTTCCGAAGCGCCACTTACCTACGCAATTCGCAAATCGCAATTCGCTCTAATGTCCCGTCCCCAAACTCCACTCGTTCAGGTAGGCGGACTGCTCGGCGGTCAGGGTGTCACATTGCACGCCCATTGCTTCCAGCTTCAGCCGGGCAATCTCCCGGTCGATGTCTTCGGGCACATTGTAGACCTGACCGGTCATTGTGCCGCTGTTCTTCAGCATATACTCGGCGGCCAGGGCCTGGTTGGCAAAGCTCATATCCATCACCGCGCTGGGGTGTCCCTCGGCTGCGGCCAGGTTGACCAGACGACCTTCGCCGGCCACGTAGAGACGGCGGCCATCGGTCAGGGTGTACTCGTCCAGAAAGTCGCGCACACGGGTAATCTTCGTGGACATCTTTTCCAGGGCCACCAGATTGAGTTCGATGTCAAAGTGGCCGCTGTTGGCAAGCACCGCGCCGTCGGGCATGACCGCCATGTGGTGTCCATCGACGACGTGCATATCGCCGGTGGCGCTGCAGAAGATGTGGCCGATTTTGGCGGCTTCCAGCATCGGCATCACCCGGTAGCCCTCCATCACCGCCTCCAGAGCCTTGAGCGGGTCCACTTCGGTGACGATTACATTGGCGCCCATCCCCCGGGCACGCATGGCAATGCCTTTGCTGCACCAGCCAAAGCCACCCACAACGAAGTTCTTGCCCGCCAGCAAAATATTGGTGGCGCGGATGATACCGTCGATGGTGCTCTGGCCTGTGCCGTAACGGTTATCGAAGAAATGTTTGGTCATGGCGTCGTTGACCGCCATCACCGGGAACTTCAGCTTGCCCGCCGCGGCCATGGCCTTCAGGCGGATGACGCCGGTGGTGGTCTCTTCCGTGCCGCCCACCACATCGCCCAGCAGCTCGCTGCGCTGGGTATGGAGCATCGCCACCAAATCCATGCCGTCATCCATTGTAATGTGGGGGCGGATGTTCAGCACGCTGTCCAGATGGCTGTTGTACTGGGCGTTGGTCTCGCCTTTGATGGCGTAGACGGGCATTTCGTAGTAGGCGACCAGCGCGGCCGCGATGTCGTCCTGGGTGCTCAGGGGGTTGGAGGCGGCCAGGGCCACCTCCGCGCCGCCGGCGATGAGGATGCGCATCAGATTGGCCGTCTCGCTGGTGACGTGCATGGCCGCGGCCATACGCACACCTTTGAAGGGCTGCTCCTTCTTAAAACGTTCTTCCAGCAGGTCCAGCACAGGCATCTCTTTGGCCGCCCAGCGCATGCGAAAGCGCCCCTTCTCGGCCAGGTTGATGTCGGCAATGTCGTAGGTCAGTTCTTTTACTGCGGTCATTGGGTGTAGCTCCTTGAAAATATTAAAAACAGACAGGTGCGTATTTCGTAGGTAAGTGATGTGGAGGGGCTGATGAAATTGGTTCTGTGTGATGGGTGAAACGTGAAACGTGAGAGTATTCGGACCTTCTCACGTTTCACGTTTCATTCCCTACCCGTCAATAGCAACCGAATCATCCCCTACCTACGCAATACGCATCACGCAATACGTTTTCTTACGCTTCCTTCTACAAACGAACAGTGCTCCACAAAGCCCAGGGAATCGTACAACTTCCGGGCGATCTGATTTTCGCTGTGTACATTCAACACAAGCAACGGCAGGCCGGCGGCCCGCAACTGGGAGACGATTTCGCTGGTGATTGTCCTGGCGTAGCCCTTGCCCCGGCAGTCGGAGCGGGTGTAGACGTTGCCAATCGCGGCCACTCCCTCTGCGTAGTTCAGGATATGAGTTCCGCCGATGGCAACCAGCCCGCCTGCTTCGTCCTCCACACCGAAGAAGAAGCCGTCCTCCACCTGATAGGCTGCAAAGCCATCGGGCACATACGGCCCGCCCTGGGCAATCAGCGCTTCGATGGCGGGCACATCCGCGGCGATGAGACGACGCAGGGGTTGATCTACGGGCGTCAGCCGCACCTCCTCGCCCAACGCCATACGCACCATCACCCGACGAACTTTTACGTCATACCAGCGCTGGATGGCAGACAGATGCTCATTCCGCACACTCAGATAGACCTCCTCCGGCAGCTCCGCCTGGGCCAGGGCGTCGGCCACATCCTCCGGCGAACCGACGGTCAGCAGAATCGGCGGCTCCAGCCCGGTGAAGACCAGCGCCAGCCCGTCCCCCGTCACCGTCCAACGGCACATCGGCAGCAGATCGGCCCGCAGGTCGGCCAGGGCGTAGGCGGACCAGACGGGATCGACCCGCAGGATTTCTCGTAAGCGAGGGATGGTGGGATGATGAGATGATGCACTCGACGCTTCCATCATCTCATCATCCCGTCATCTTTTTCAGCATCGGTTCTGGCCCAAACGCAGCCTCGTACCGCTCCGCAAATTCCCCCAGTGTAAAGCGGTGATTGGATGTGCCCACCTGCTCCAACACATACGTACTACAGAGCGCGCCGACACGCCCACAGACTTCCACAGGCAGCCCCGCGCTGAGGGCTGCAAAGAAGCCACCCCGGTAGGCGTCGCCTGCACCCGTCGGCTCGGCTACGTGGCTGGGCGGCGCGATGGGGATGCGGGTCTCGCTCGCGCCCCGGTAGATGACGCTGCCCTTCTCGCCTTCGGTGACAATCAGCGTATCCACCTCGGCGCGGATGCGGGCCAGGTCCCAGCCTGTCTTTTCCTGGATGACGGCCAGTTCGTAGTCGTTGACCATCAGATAGGCCGCGCCGGGAATGCTGGCGCGCAGCTCCTCGCCGCTGAGCCGGGCCGTCTGCTGGCTGGGGTCATAGGCGAAGGGGATGCCGAGGGTGCGGCACTCCTGGGCGTAGTTGAGCATGGCCGCCGGGTCGCTGGGGCTGATAATCACCAGTTCCGCGTCGGTCAGCCCCCGGCTGGCCAGGGAGACATTTTTGGAATCCGCCATCGCGCCGGTGTAGAAGCTGGCGATCTGATTCTGCTCGATGTCGGTGTTGACAAAAAAGCTGGCCGTGAACTTCTCCGGGATGACGACAATCTGATCCGTGCGGATACCGTTCTCCTCCAGCCAATTACGATAGTCGCCGAAGTCCTGGCCGACCGTGCCCAGAATAATTGGGTCGCCGCCCAGCAGCCGCATAGAATAGGCGATGTTGGGGGCCACCCCACCCCGGTGGCGGGCCATATCGTCCACCAGAAAACTGACACTGAGCCGGGCCAGCTTGTCCGGCACAATCTGATCCGTGAACTTGCCGGGAAAGCTCATCAGATAGTCATAGGCAATCGATCCGGTCACAACAATAGACATAGACACCTCGAATTGAGATTGCGAATTGCGAATTGCGAATTGCGAATTGCGAATTGCGTAGCAGTGCGGTACTTATCCGGCTTTTCAGCATTCCCTGCAGGGAATGCTGAAAAAAACGAACTAACGCATAGGAGTCAGTTCCTCGGCCAGACCGGTGAAACGTGAAACGTGAAAAGATTCGGATGATCTCACGTTTCACGTTTCATCACTCCCCAACCAGCAGCGAAAGCAAAGCTAACGTCACTACCTACTCCGTACCAGCGAGGAACTAACGGACAAGCGTTAGTTCCTCGGTCAATCATCTGAAACGTGAAACGTGAGGTTATCGTCACCTGATCTCACGTTTCACGCCTTCACGTTTCCCCACGCAAATCGTGGCTTCGCCACCTTATGCAATACGCCATACGTTTATTTGTCACCCAAAAACAGCGCTTCCAGCCGGGTTTCGTTGACGCCGCCGTTGCCGTCGGCTTCGATCCACTGGGCCGCGGCCTGGGGCTGGGAGGCGACGACCCGTTCCAACTTTTCGCCGACGAAATGGAGCGCGGCGAAGTCGTCTATGCCGTAGCCAGCTTTCATCTGCCCGCTGCCCACCAGCCGCTGATAGGTGGGTCGCCGCTCGGCTTCCCCGTCGAAGTGGGGGGAGCAGCTTGTGGGCAGAAAACCCAGACAGGGCAACCCAGTGTACGCGCCGGGGATGGAATCGGTCAGCCCCTGGGCAAACCAGCAGATAGCCCCCGCGCTGATCCCGGCCAGCACAATCCCCTGCCCCCACGCCTGACGCAAGATCCCGTCCACCCCCCACTCCCGCCAGAGGGCCAGCATCGACTTCGTATTGCCGCCGCCCACATAAATCGCGTCCTGGCCCAACAGAAAGCCCGCCAGGTCCGCGGTGTGGGGCTGGAATAGGGACAAATGGCTGGGCCGGGCGTCAAGATTCGCAAAGGCACTGTAGAAACGGGTGATGAACTGGTAATTTTCGCCGCCCGCCTGGGCCAGATAACAGACCTGGGGCCGCTCCTTCCCCGTCGCTTCGCACACATAGCGATCCAACGCCGGATTGTCCGGCTCCATCGAAAAGCCGCCGCCGCCGAGAGCGATGATTTGGGGAAGTTGGGTTGTGGCCATTTTACGCCTCTTCTTTCGTCATCCACTGCACAAACCCATCCGGCGCTTCGTGGGCCGCCAGCCGATCCAGCAGAACAGCCGGGTCGCTTTCCGCCACCAGCAGGCTGCGGTATTTGGGCCGCACAAAGCCCTGGGCAATCGAATGCTCGATCAACGCCAGGAGTGGATCGTAGAAACCGGCGCTGTTGAGCAGACCGATCGGCTTGCGGTGGATGCCCAACTGGGTCCAGGTAATCGTCTCGAACAGCTCTTCCAGGGTGCCGAAGCCGCCGGGCAGGGCGATGAAGGCGTCGGCCAGTTCGGCCATGCGCGCCTTGCGGGTGTGCATAGAATCGACCACTTCCAGCGTCCCAATCGGCGGGCCGGAGACTTCTTTGGGCAGCAATGGGGTGGGAATCACTCCGTGAACAGTGCCGCCGTTGGCCGCTACAGAGCGGGCCACTGCACCCATTACCCCGACACTGCCCCCGCCATAGACCAGCCCGTAGCCCCGCCGGGCGATCTCCGCGCCCAACACCGACGCGCCTGCCAGATATGCCCCGTTGACGCCATCGCTGGCCCCGCAGTAAACGCAGATGTGTGAAAATTGGTTCATAGATGATTGATTGAGGCGCAAGATGCTGAGATGCTGGGATGGTGGACATCATCCCAGCATCTCATTTTCCCCTCGCCTTTCGATTCCCTTCAACTCGCGTCTGGGCCTTCCCCACCGCTTCCGCCAGACTCTTTGTGAAGGGTGGGTAGCAGATGCCCTCTTCGGTCACAATTCCCGTCAGATAGCGGTGGGGAGTCACGTCGAAGGCCGGGTTGTAGACGTGTACGCCGACCGGCGCAATCAGCTTTTCGCCGATGCCCGTCACCTCTTCCGCGCCCCGCTCCTCAATCGGAATCAGGTCGCCGTGGGCCAGATTCGGGTCCACTGTGCTGGTGGGGGCCACACAATAGACGGGGATGCCGTTCTCCCGTGCCACCACCGCCAGTTTGTAGGTGCCGATTTTGTTGGCAACGTCGCCATTGGCTGCCACCCGATCTGCGCCAAAGATGACCACATCCACTTTGCCCGTGCGCATCAGATGGCCTGCGGTGTTGTCCGCGATCAGGTGCATAGGAATCTCCGCCCGCATCAGTTCCCAGGCGGTGAGCCGCGCGCCCTGCAGCCGGGGCCGGGTCTCGTCCACCCAGACGTGAATACGCTTGCCCTGCTCGTGGCAGGCAAAGACGACGCCCAGGGCCGTGCCAAAGTCCACCGCGGCCAGCGCGCCGGTGTTACAGTGATGGAGCAGATTCGAGCCGTCGGGGATGACCGCCGCGCCGTTGAAACCCATACGCCGGTTGATCTCCACATCCTCGTCGGCCAGGGCCTGGGCCTCGGCCAGCAGGCTGGAGCGGATGTCGTCCACATTGGGCAGAACAGTCTGCTCGGCCAGTTCCAGCAGACGGCGGGTTGCCCAGGTTAGATTGACCGCGGTGGGGCGGGCCGCGTCCAACAATTCTTTGGCCGCTGACAGGTCGGCCAGCAGGCTGTCCCGGTCGGTGGCGGGGCTGTTCTGGGCGGCCAGGGCCATCCCGAAAGCGCCCGTCGCGCCGATGGCCGGCGCGCCGCGCACGTACATTTCGTTGATGCTGCGGGCGACCCCGGCCACTGTATCAAACTGGGCGATGACAAATTCGCCGGGCAGCAGCCGCTGGTCGATCATTTTTACTTTGTCATCTTCCCAAAAGACTGTACGCATAGAATCCTCCCTTCTGGTACGTCGGACTGTCAGCCCGACGTACAAAACAAAAAACCCGCCTGAGAGCAGGAGGGCGTGGAGAAGCGCTGGTTTTGCCGATCAGACACAGGCAACCCAACAAAAAATGCGGGTGGGGCTGGTGTGGTCTGCTGCAAATGCGGGCTGATTCTGCTGCCGGGCCGGGGAAAATTCCCGCTGACCAGATCAGACTGACGAACAACCGTGCGCAACTCGCAGCAACCGTATACCAGGGCTCCGGTGGGTTGCCGGGGGAAAAAAATCCGTTCCCCTCGTGCTGGATAAACTAAAGGCTATGAAATTTCGTCTGCAATAGACGCGGCCAATAGAGTAGCACAAGCGGGTATGGGTGTCAAAGTTGGCGAGAATCGCACAGCAATTCTCAAGTCGTTGGGCCTGACAGGTGGTGCGTAGTGCGTGAACTGCTATCCCTACCAGTTCACGCACTACGCACTGCGGGCCACATTCGTTGTCCGGCCTGTGGCTGCGCAGCCTACGGAATCAACAGTACCTTCCCCTTCGTCTGCCGCCCTTCCAGATATTCGTGGGCGGCCTGGGCCTGGGAAAGGGGGAAGGTCTGGTCCTGGCGGATTTTCAGACGGCCATCCCCGATCCAGCCGAAGACATCCGCGGCCCGGCCCAGCAGCTCCTCCCGAGTCAGCGTATACGCACCCAACACAGGCCGGGTCAGGAAGAGCGAACCCTTCTGGTTGAGGGTTTGGGGATCGACCGGGGGCACAATCCCGCTGGCTTGGCCAAAGAGAACCATATAGCCCCGGGGGCGCAGACAGTTCAGACTCTTGTCAAAGGTCGTCAGCCCCACCGAATCGTAGACTACATTGACGCCCTTGCCATCGGTCAGCCGCTTGACCTCCGTCTCGAAGTCCTTTTCGGTGTAGCGGATCACCTCGTCCGCGCCACACTCACGGGCAATCGCCTCTTTCTCCGCGCTGGAGACAGTGCCGAGTACCCGGGCCCCGCGGATTTTGGCGATCTGCACCAGCAGTGCGCCTGTGCCCCCCGCCGCGGCGTGGATCAGACAGGTGTCGCTGGGTTGCAGGGGATAGGTGGAGCAGGCCAGATAGTGGGCCGTCATCCCCTGGATCATCGCGGCCGCGCCCTCCTCAAAGCTCACCCCGTCGGGCAGAGGGACGACAACGCCCGCCGAGACCAGCGAGTATTCGGCATACGAACCGAGAGTCAGCCCGTAGGCCACCCGGTCGCCTATGGCAATGCCGGTCACCTCTGCGCCGATGGCATCGACCACGCCCGCGGCTTCCACACCGGGGGTGAAGGGGGTGGGGATGGGATACCAGCCCCGGCGGTGGTAGGTGTCGATGAAGTTGACGCCCGCGGCCTTCACCTTCACCCGCACCTGGCCCGGACCCGGTTCGGGCATAGGCGCATCTTCATACTTCAGAACATCCGGGTCGCCGGTTGCGTGGATTCGGATTGCTTTCATTGGATTACCTCCGAGAGATTGGGGATTAGGAATTGGGGATTGGAGATTTACGATTAGATCGGTCCAAACTTGCCGTCCGGGTCCAGCGCGCTCTTCACCCGGACCAGAAACGCGCCGCCGGGACGCTTGCCGAGCCAGGGCTGTTCCGCTGATCCGCGCAGAAGCAAACCGCTGAGTCCGTGTGCTGACAGAACCGCGTCGAGTTCGGCGATGGGTCTGTTCCAGCCCAGCCAGAGCAGATTGCCGCCCACGCTGTAGCGCCGGGTGCTGCCGCCAGGCAATGCTTTTTCCAGCCCGGCCACCCGACCCGGTGTCATCGGCACTTTGACCAGCGCTGCATCGGCGGCCAACCAGTCGAAACGGTTGGCGCCCTGCCAGAAGGATGCGTCACTCTCAGCGGTCAGAATCTCGCCAGCGCCCACCTGTTGACGCAGTGCGGCGGTGCGTTCGTCCAACGCCGCGGTAAATCCGCCCAGCCGTATCCAAACCGCCCAGCCCTTTGCCGTCGGCCCAAAGTCCAGTCCGTTGATGTCGAATTTGCTGCGGTTCAGGCTGCGAATGTGGCCCAGGGTGGTGGAAAGTTCGGCGCAGTCGATGGCGAGGGTGGCGTAGGCGGACGGTTCGGGGAAGACTTTGAAGGTGGCTTCGGTTAGCACACCCAGCCGTCCCAGGCTGCCCACCAACAGTTTGGGATAATCAAAGCCGGCCGCGTTCTTGACGACTTTGCCGCCGCCCCGCAGGAGTTCGCCCCGGCCATCCACAAAGCGGGTGCCGATGAGAAAGTCGCGCACGCCGCCGTAGCGCACCCGGCCCGCACCGCTGCTTCCCGTGGCAATCACACCGCCGAGGGTTGCGCCGGCCAGCGCCAAAGGGGGATCGAAGGGCATATACTGCCCCTCTTTTGCCAGCAAAGTCTGGATTTCCGCCACGGGTGTCCCAGCCTGGGCGGTAAAAGTAAATTCCGCGGGTTCGTATTCGACCAGACCGGTCAGCCTGGAGAGATCGAGCAGAACGGCGTCGGCGGGCGGGGTGGAGAGGGCCGGTTTGCTGCCACCGCCGCGCACATGCAGCCGGAGCTGCTGGCGGACAAGTTCCTGGATTTCGGCTGCTGTGGACGGGCGCAGGGCTGGGGTTGTGAGATCGGGCGTCATTGTCGGTTTCGCTGGAGTGTTGGATAGGTGATTGCAACAAACGCTATTGCCCAGACGTGCAAAAGTGGTTAGGAGAAATGTAACTGCTCATCCCCACCCAACCTCCCCACGGTGGAGGAGGAGTCGCTCCGCTTCCCTCTCTGGAATGGGGAGGGATAGGGTGGGGTGGCTGAACAGGTACGGAGAAATTATACCACACATCCACAGGTATCAGGTACGTTCCCTCGGCAGCTTCTGCCCTGAAAATAACCATCCGTACGTCGGACTGTCAGTCCGACCTGTGGCGTACAACCACACATAGAAGGGTAACCGCCACTTATTCGATCTCCAATCCTTCTCCCTCCCGCCGACAGCTATTCGCGAAACCCTCTCATTCGCTGTTATCCCTCCCCACAATTTCCCCAATCCTTCTCCCTCCGCTACAATAGATCGAATGGGGGGGGATGTGTCCCGGTGGGCGCCCTGGTCTTCAAAATCAGTGGCAGGTGGCGCAGAGCCGGCTGCGGTGGGTTCGACTCCCACGCCCTCCCGTGCCGGGATAATGAGATAATGGGGCGGCTCACCTTCCATCATCTCATTATCCCATCGATACTACTGGAAATTTTTCCAACCTGACACGACATACATCACTGCTTCATGGAAATCAACTTTTTTGATGACAGCGCGACTCTGCGCTTTGAGCATATTCTTGTCTATCCCTACCCGGACCTACACCGGCTGTGGGTGCGTATTTGGCTGCCCGCGCTCCTGGACAGCGACGCGCCGAATGTGGAACTGCGGCTGGTCAACCCGGACGGCAGCGAAAACAACAGCCTTGTGCTGCTGGCCCAGACCGACACAAAGCTCAACAACACTTTTCACCTGAAAGACCCCATCCCCGGCGCGGGCTACCGGATGATCGCCGAGTTGTCGGTGGGTTTCAACGAGCAGGCCCAAGTGGTGGATCGCCAGGAATTTCCGCTGGTCCTGGAGTTTCGCGACCCGGAGTCCGGGCAGCCGGGCTTTGGCGTTGGCCTGGACGAGTGGTTTGCTGACACGGCCAAGGAGAGTGAGTGAAGCTCTGCCCTCTCTGCGGTGGTGTACTGGACTCTGCCCTATTCGACAAGACAACTGAGCCTACGCTGCCTGTGCGCCGACTGATCGAACAGGAACACCCGGCCTGGCAGCCCAGCGACGGCCTCTGCCCAGCCTGCGCGCTTGTCTACGTCCGCCGCCACGCCTACACCCGTTCCCAGCGCCCTCTCAACGCCCAAACCTTCCCACGCACCACCTTTCCCTATTATCACCCGCTGGAATATGGCCTGCTGGGGTTGACCCAGCGCCTGCCCCACCACCCCGCCTACACAGGCAAAGGGGTGACAATCGCCTTTCTGGACAGCGGCTACTATCCCCACCCGGACTTGGGCGAGACCGTCGATCCGGGTCTGGACATCGCCGCCATCGACACGGACGTGGCCCGCATCCGCCTGGCCCTGGAAAAGCGCCCCAACCGCATCCGTCAATACGTCAATCTGATCGAAGGCCACGAAGGGGTGGGGGTAGATGCGCCCAGCCTGTGGAGCGACGCAGGCAACTCCTGGCACGGGCAGATGACAACGGTTATCGCTGCCGGCAACGGCCAACTGAGCGGCGGGCTGCACCGGGGCTATGCGTCCCAGGCCGGGCTGCTGCCTATCAAAGTCGGGCGGCCCAGCGGCAGCATCCCGGAAGAGGACATTCTGGGCGGGCTGCGTTGGCTGCTGCGGGACGACAACTGGCAACGCTACGGGGTGCGGGTGGTGAATGTGAGTGTGGGTGGCGACTATCCCCAGCCCTGGTGGGAGAACTCACTCTGCCTGGCTGTGGAGGAATTGACCCGACGCGGGGTGCTGGTGGTGGTGGCCGCGGGCAATTCCGGACAGGAGCGGCTGCTGGCTCCCGCCCAGACCCCCTCGGCGCTGACTGTGGGCGGGGTTGACGATGCCAATCGGCGCTGGCGATCGGATCGACCGGGCGAAGTGGACGGCCTGCGTCTCTACCAGCACAGTTGGGGGCAGGCCCAGGTGGACGCCTGGCATATTCAAAAGCCGGAAATCCTGGCTCCAGCGGTCTGGTTGGCGGGGCCGATTTTGCCGGTCAGTCCGCTTTTTCGGGAATTGTGGGTATTGGGCCGGGCCTGGGAAGCGCTGCAAAACGGCGATGGCGACGGGGCACGCCATATTCTGGACGAGTGGCATTCGGTGGTGAAGTTGACACGGGCCATCCGCACAGCCAGCGACGAGGCCATACGCGAAGCGCTGCTGCTGCGCATGAATCCCCACAAGTGGGTACACCGCCACGCCCAGCATGTGGACGGCACGAGTGTGGCCGCGCCGCTGGTGGCCGCCACGGCCGCCCAGATGCTGGAAGCCAATCCCCAGTTGACACCGGCACAGGTCAAGCAGTTGCTGCTGGAAAGCGCGCTGCCCCTGCGCCATCTGCCAGAGGAGCAGACAGGGCACGGGCTATTGCAGCCAGGCCGGGCGGTAGGGCTGGCCCTGCGCCGACACGGCGGTGCATTGGCTGGGCTGCCTCTCAGCGGCACGTCTATTTCTGCCGAAAGTTTGCGAAAATTGAAAATTCCGGTTAGAGTTGCTGTAGATTCCTCAGAAACTTCCGATGCCCCCATCGGCGCAGTGGACAGACTCGTATATTTGGGAACCTATGCACGCCAGGCCCGGTCGGTCAGTCTGGTTGGTTCGTTCAATGGCTGGCAGCCAGAACGTCTTTGTCTGGAACCGACGCGGAACGGCTGGTGGCACGGGGGGGTTCGCCTTCCGCCCGGCGAGCAACTCTACCGCTTTTGGGTGGTAGACGGGGAAAGCGGTGGCGGGGAGTGGGCCGTAGACGGCGAGAATCCGGTGCGGGCCGAGAGTGGCTTTGCCACAGCGCATAGTGTGATTGGATAAGGACGATTGATGAACAGAGAATATCACAGTTGGCACAGCCCGAGGCTGAACCGGGAGATGGAGTTGCTGGTCTTCGGTCACGCCGGGGCGCGGGTGCTGGTCTTCCCCACCAGCCAGGGGCGCTACTACGAATTTGAAGACCGGGGAATGGTCACGGCCTTGCAAAAGCACATAGACGAGGGCTGGCTGCAGATTTTTTGCGTGGACAGTGTGGATGCCGAGAGCTTCTATTGCAAATGGGCGCACCCGTCGGGGCGCATCACCCGCCATTTGCAGTACGAGGAGTATATCCTCAACGAAGTGCTGCCCCTGACCCGTCAGATGAACGATAACCCCTTTCTCGTCTCGCTGGGGGCCAGCTTTGGGGCCTATCACGCGCTCAATATCGCCTTTCGCCATCCCCATCTTTTTGGCCGTGTGCTGGCAATGAGCGGCAAGTACGATATGTCCAGCTTTTTCGATGGCTATTACGACGAAAATATCTATCACAATACGCCGATGCACTACATCCCCAATCTCTCCGACCCCGGTCACATCGCCCGCTTGCAAGGGCTGGACATCATCCTGGCCCTGGGCCGGGATGACCCCAACATCGACGAAAACCGGCGTCTGAGCGGTCTGCTCTGGGAGAAGGGCATTGGCAACGCCCTGCGGGAATGGGATGGCTGGTCCCACGACTGGCCCTATTGGCGGCAGATGGCGCAGATGTATATTGGCGGGGCGTGAGGGAGGCGTATTGCGTATTTCGTGTTGCGTAAGGTGGTGCAGCCACAAGACTCGTTCCCATCGCTCCGCGTGGGAACGCTTCCCGGACTAGTGAGCGGCGGTTGAGTAGCCGAGTCTTCGAGGCGTATCGCTTGTACTGAGCCTGTCGAAGTGAAACCAAAGCGAACGGGTCTACGAACAATTTCGTGTCGACCCGCTGGGTTTCACTTCGATATGCTGCGCTACTCAGTACAAGCGATACGGCGGGAAACTGCCCCCGCCTATCCTTCGATGAACTCAGGACACCGCTCAACCGGCGCTGATCTGGGCGGTTGGCGGCTACCCCTGAGTTCCCAAAGAACCAATTGTGTTTGAGTCTATTGTAATGCAGTTCGTCTGCGACGTAAAGGAATGAAGAAATGAGTAATCCCAAGAAAATCGGTCTGGTAGTGGGGCGGGAGTGGAGCTGGCCGCCCGCCTTTATCGAGGAAGTGAACAAGCGGGACGCGGGTGTGATGGCCGAGTATGTGAAGCTGGGCGGGACGAGGGCCAACGAAGCCTGCGACTATGCGGTGATCATCGACCGCATCAGCCACGAGATTCCCTATTATCGAACATATTTGAAGAACGCGATGCTCCAGGGCGCCTATCTGATCAACAACCCCTTCTGGTGGAGCGCAGACGACAAATTCTTTGGCACGTCCCTGGCCGACAAACTGGGGGTGGCGATTCCCAAGACGATGGCTCTACCCTCCCACAGCTACATCGAAGGGGTGATCAGCGAGAGTCTGCGCAATCTGCAATACCCTATGGACTGGCAGGGGATCGCCGATTATATCGGGATGCCGGCGATTTTGAAGGATGCCTGGGGCGGCGGCTGGAAGCACGTCTACGTCGTTCACTCTCTGGACGAACTGATCCACCACTACAACCAGACGGGCACGCTCTGTATGATGCTCCAGGAGTTCATCGACTGGGACAAATTTGTGCGCTGTGTCTGCATCGGCCAGGAGAACATCCAGCCTATCCAGTACGACCCCGGCGAGCGCAAATATCACGTCAACGACGACTATCTGTCGCCGGAACTGCGGGAGCGCATCATTCAGGACGCCCGCACCCTCAACCGGGCCCTGGGCTACGATATGAACAGCATCGAGTTTGCGGTGCGCGACGGCATCCCCTACGCCATCGACTTTACCAACCCCGCGCCGGATATGGATATCAACAGCCTGACCCCCCACTATTTTGATTGGGTGGTGAAGGCCATGGCCGATCTGGCGATTGACCGGGCCATCAATCCGCCGGCGCAAAAAGAGCGAATGGGTTGGGCCGATTTTCTTTGAAATAGCCAAATCTTCCCCACAGACCATCACCGGGTACACATAAGACGAGGGAAAATCCAATGAAACAGGACATCGACCGTCTGCTGGACGAGCGCAATCTGGACGGCTTTCTGGTGATGGGCGGCGGTCACGGCCCCGCCATGCGCTATCTGACCAACGGCGCATTTTTCGAGGGCGCGCTGGTGCTGAAGAAGCGGGGGGGCGAGACGACGCTTGTCCACGGGCTGATGGAGCGGGACACAGCCCAGGCCACTGGTCTGAAGCTGATCGCCCGGGATACCCACTTCAACGGCTATGAATTGTTGCGGGAATTCGAGGGAGATCGGCTGGCCGCGGACGCGGCCTATCTGGCGAGGGCGATGGAGATGGCCGGGCTGACCGGGCGCATCGGTCTCTATGGGCTGGCCGACGCGGGCTCGGCCCTGGCTCTGGTGGGCAAAGTGCAGGAGATGACCGAAGCGATTGAACTGGTGGGGGAGCATCGGGATACGGTCTTCAGCCAGGCGATGGAGACGAAGGACGACGGGGAACTGGTCGAGTTGCAACGGGCTGGGGTGCTGACCTGTCAAGTGGTGGGGGAGGTGCAGGCGTTCATCCAGAGCCACCCCACCCGCAACGAAGTCGTCATCCGGGCCGATGGCGAACCGTTGACGATTGGGGATGTGAAGAACTTCACCCGCAACCGGCTCTACACCTATGGGATGGCCGAGGATCACGGCCACATCTTCGCCCAGGGCCGGGACGCGGGGGTGCCCCACAATCACGGCGATCTGACAATGCCCCTGCGTCTGGGCCAGTCGATTGTCTTCGATTTCTACCCGACGGTGGAGAGCGGCTACTATCACGACATGACCCGCACCTGGAGTCTGGGCTATGCCACGGACGAAGTGGTGGAGGCGTGGGAGCAGACGAAGGAGATTTTCGACCGGGTGATGGCCGCGATGACCGTGGGACGTCCTACCCGGGACTATCAACTGATGACCTGCGACTACTACGAGTCCAAAGGCCACAAGACGGCCCGCAGCCATCCGGGCACAGAGGAGGGCTACGTACACAGCCTGGGCCACGGCATCGGTCTGGAAATCCACGAGGAACCCCGCTTCAGCCACGCTGCCGGCAACCATACGCTTGTCCAACCCGGCCACGTCGTGACAATCGAGCCGGGTCTCTACTACCCCAGCCGGGGCTACGGCGTGCGCATCGAGGACGCGGTTGCCTTCAACGAAGCGGGTGAGCTGGTCTGGCTCACCCATTACCCCTACGATTTGGTTGTGCCGATGGGGTAGGGGATTGGGGACTGGGGATTGGGGATCGGAAAGAGTCTGTACCGTCCCTGCTCCGCTAGGGTACCTGTTCAGCCACCCCACCCGACCTCTCCCCATTGCAGCCGGCTGTGGGAGAGACAAGAAATAGAAGGCGGATGACGCGGAAAGGGCTGATTTTCGCGGATAGATCCGGATAAGATAAGCCGCCCCGCATTAGGGGCGCTGTTTCCCGCTGGGGGATGAACTCCCCCGGCGGCGTAGTCTGCGATTTTCCTCGCCCTAAAACCAAAATGCACGCCGCTTGCCCGCGCTGCTGTACTGGATTCATCGGCTGTGGTATGCTTTTTGTGCATTCTCCCCATACTCCATACGCATATATTCAGGAGGGACCCAATGGCCCATCGTTTCGGACAACCCCCGCGCGGGTTGTCCATCACGCTTCTTGTGTTAATGCTCGTTTCCGTACTCTTCGCCACTGCCCGCGCCGCGCCGCCCAGCCAGGCTGACGAAGCCGAATGGCTGCTGATGTTCTATGTGGATGCGGACGATGACACCCTCGAACTGGATATGCTCATCGACCTGCAAGAGGCCGAACTGATCGGCTCCACCGATCAGGTCCACATTGTCGCCCAGGTGGATCGCTTCAAAGGCAGTTTTGACGGGATGGGCGATTTTACCGGGGCCAAGCGTTTCTACATCACCCAGGACGCCGACGTAAATGTGATCGGTTCGGAGGTGGTGCAGGAGTTGGGCGAAGTCAATATGGCCGATAGCAAGACGCTGCTCGACTTCATCACCTGGGCTGTCGCCAACTACCCGGCCCGCAAAACAATGCTCGTCCTCTCGGATCACGGCATTGGCTGGCCCGGCGGTTTTGGCGACCCGGACCCGGATGTGCAGGGCGCCCACAATATCTTCCTGCGCGAGGCATTCGGCCACGACAATCTCTGGCTGATGGAGATCGACGACACCCTGGCCAAGGCCCGCAAAGCCACCGGCATCGAACAGTTCGACATTGTGGGCTTCGACGCCTGTCTGATGGCCCAGTTGGAGATTTTTACCGCGCTTGCGCCCCACGCCCGCTACTCTGTGGCCTCGGAAGAGACAGAGCCGGGTGTTGGCTGGGCCTATACAGCGTTTCTTGCGGAGCTGGTCCAGAACCCGGAGATGGAGGGCGCAGACCTCTCCCAGGCGATTGTCGCCAATTACATCGATCAGGACATGCGTCTGCGCATCGACCCCAATTTTACCGGCGGGCTGGAACCCGAAGTCGTGGCCCAACAGCTTTTCCACGACGCGACCCTCACCGCTGTGGACCTCTCCCAAATCGGAGCGCTGAACCGCGCGCTGGACGAGCTGACCGTCGCCCTTTCGGCCATCGACCAGAAGGCCGTGGCCCAGGCCCGCAGCTATGCCCAGGCCTACGAGAGTGTCTTTGGCGAGGAGTGGCCTTCGCCTTATATCGATCTGGGCAGCTTTTTGGGCAATGTGACCACCCAGAATAAAGACGCTGGACTGAAGAAAGCCGCGGATGGGGTGAAAGCAGCCCTGGGCAAGGCGGTGATCGCCGAACGCCACGGCGCGGGCCGCCCCGGTTCAAGCGGCATCGCCATCTATTTCCCTGTGCCTTCCATGCACGCCTTCCAGGACAACTGGGGCTATACACAGGTGGCAGCCCGCTTTGCTGCCGAAAGCCAGTGGGACGAATTCCTGGCCTTCCACAGCAATGGCGGCATACCCCCCAGCTTCAGCCGACCCAAGCCGGGCCTGCCAGAACAGGTGATCCAGCAATTTGGCGAGCTGATTGCGCCGGAAGATGTGGAGCTTCTCTTCCAGGCCATCGAGGAACTGCGGGCCGAGGAGTTGGACGCAGAGACAATTGCGGCCATTCTGACGGACGATCTGGGCATTCCCCAGGAAGTGGTAGACTTTCTGACCGCTGCCGGTGCCCTGGGCGAACAGCCCCCAGGGGCCCCGGCTTCCTCCCAGGCCAAACCCATTCGGGTCAGCCCGATTGCCCTCTCGGCCGAAGTAGCTGAACCGGGCGCGCCGGTCAACATCCAGAGCGAGATCAGCGGGGATCAGGTGGGTTTCGTCTATTCCTTCATCGGGCGCTTTCTGCCCAACGAGAATGTGCTGATCATCGAAGACCGGGACTACATCTTTGCCGACGAGAACGAGACCGTTGGCGGCGTCACCTATCCGGTCTGGCCCGAGGGTGGCTTTGTGGTCGATTTCGACTGGGAGCCAACCGTCTATGCCATCAGCGACGGCGAGACATCCCTGCGGGTACTCTTCCAGCCCGAAAGCTACGGAGAAACCCCCACCTACAGCGTAGAGGCAATCTATCACTTTGCCAACGGCGGGCCGGACCGCTACGCTCGCCTCTTCTTCCGGGAAGGCGAGCTGCTCCAGATTCTCGGCTTCACCGGCGCGGCCACCAACGGCGTGGGTGCGCCCTGGGAGATTCGCCCCACCCCAGGCGACAGCGTGACAATTCTGGAGCAGAGCATCAATCTGGACCCGGAGGCCACGGATGATTCCTACACCCGGGAGATCGGCGATTTGACCTTTGGCGAGAGCCGCTTCTTCATCGAAGAGACCCCCGCGCCCAGCGGTAATTATGTGGTGGGCATCATCGCCGAAGATTTGGCCGGGAACACCTATGAACAGTACGAAGGGCTGTTTGTGGTCAACGAAGAGGCGGCGGTGGAAGATGGCGTGCTGCCTTATGTCAACGACGAGCTGGCCTTTGCCCTTCTCTATCCAGAGGAGTGGTTCAGCGACGAGAGCGAAGAGGGCGTTGTCTCCTTCGTCAGCCCGGACGAAACCAGCGTTGTCACCATTCTCCAGACCAGCTACCCGGATGCGGCCAGCGCGCAGGGAGCCAACGAACAGGCATTGCTCGACGCCGTGGAAGGGCTGGGCACAGACTCTGACCTGGCCGATCTGGAATTCGTCGAGCCAGCCGACTATGTGCTGGGAGCATTTGACGCCCGCACGGTGGACTTCAGCGCTACCCTGGACGGGATTCCCCTCTTGGGTTCGGTAGCCGCGGCTACGCCCCAATCGGGGATGACATTCGTCGTGCTGACGATGGCCCAGGACGACGTGTACGAGGACGCACTGCCCCTCTTCGACGCTCTCTTCTTCAGCTTCGATGTGCTTATCTCTGGCATTGAGCGAGGCGAGGCCGGCGCGCCCCTGCCCGAGATCGGCGGGCTGCTCTTTGTGGATGATTTCAGCGACCCGACCAGCGGGCTGTATGACGACGCAGAAGCCCAGGCGTGGGGGCGGGGCTACTACGACGCCAAAACCGAACGCTACATCTATGCCCTGGCCCCGGCTCCCGGCGCTATCTACGACTACTACGCGGATGTGGCCCTGCCCGACAGTTTTGCCCTGCAGGTCAGCACCAGCTATACAGGCACAGACAACAACGCCTACGGGCTGATCTTTCAGATGGTGGACGAGGAGAGCTTCTACCTCTTCCGGGTCAGCGGTGACGGCTACTTCCTGGTGGAGAAGGCCAGCGCCGAGGGCGTCGTTCCGCTCATCGACTGGACAATCGCCGACAATATCGCCACGGGCGAGGGGGGCGAAAATGTGCTGACAGTTGTGGCCCAGGCCGGGGACTACGCCGTCTATATCAACGACGCCCAGGTGGGCCACTTCAGCGATGAGGAGTACAGCGGCGGCAGCTTCGGTCTTGTCGCCGACGCCTACGACCTGGAGACGCCCGCTTCCTTCTTCTACGATGACCTGATTGTGGCAGAACTGGCCGAATAGCCCAGCCGCCGCAGAGGTATCGTCCCCAAACCGAAGGAGACGTGAAACGTCAGGTAACTGTTCATCTGCCCCACCCTACCCGGATCGACTCCTCCCCCACTGTGGGGGAGGTTGGGTGGGGGTGAGTAGTTACCTCACGTTTCACGTCTCCTTTTCACCATCCAACATCCGGAACAGTTTCTATGCACCCCTATCTTCTCTCTGTCGAACCTGATGAACTGGCCGCCCTGCGTGCCCGTTTCGGCCCGGCACCCCACAGGCAAGTACGGTTGACCGTCGATTCCCCCTTTTTGGATGGAGAAGGCCAACTGCTGACTACGCGTAATCGGCGGGCCGAAATCTGCTACATCCTGCACCGGGGCAACCCGCAAGAGGCAGTCCTGCTGCACCGCAAAACCTACTACCCGGCCAATGCCTGGCGTCTGCCCACCGGGGGCATTGAAAGGGGCGAAAGTGTGCTGGATACCCTTGCCCGGGAGATCGAAGAGGAGACCAGCTTTCAGATCGAAAAAGGCCCCAATCCGGTGCGGATCGAAGCCTTTGCGGGGGTGATCTCCTACGAGTTGTTCCATCAGACAGAACAGCGCATCCACACCTTCGCCACCTGGCACTTCCTCGTCTCTGCCCCAGCCAGCGCCCAGCCCATCTCTTTGGACCCGGACGAGCATCTGGACGGCTGGGCTTGGCGTTCCATCGGGGAAATGGGCGCTGTGGCCGACGAACTGGAACGGATCACCGCCCAGGACAGTCAGTGGCATCACTGGGGGCGCTACCGGGCGCTCAGCCACCGCTTTGTGGAGCGGGCGATAGGCGGTTAGAAAAAGTGAGAAATCTGTGCTACACTGGGCTACAGATGCGCGTTCGATTGTCGGTAGACCGCAATGCTGGCACAGCTAACCCAGAATTTTCGACTGGCAACTGCGGACCACAGGTTGTCTTCAGGAGAATTGAACAATGGCCGTCCTTACCCTGCGTGATGATCAAGTGTTGGACATAGTGCTCCAGTTACCCGATAATCGACGTAGCTGGCTCTTTCGCCAGTTGCTCCAGTATGAATGGCCGACTTGGCTTAATCTGTCTGTCTATGCAGCAGAACAAGCGCGCAAAGTTGCGGCTGATCGTGGGTTGGATTGGGATAGTATGCCAGAGGAAGAACGCGAGGGACTGGTTGACACACTACTGCACGAGCCGGGCTGATGGCAACGCGCGTGGTGTTTGACACAAATATCCTCATCTCAGCCCTGCTGTCGCTCAATGGTGCGCCGTTTCGGTGTATTGCTTTGGCCCGTACCGGCCTGGTACAATCTGTCACTTGCCCGCAGATTCTCGATGAATTCGCAGAGAAATTGCGTTCCAAATTTGCCTTTGCGGAGGATCGGGTTCTACTGGCAGTAGGTGAAATCAGGAATTGTTCGGAAGTTGTCGCCGCTCCCGATATTCTCCGAGTTGTGGCCGACGACCCGGACGATGATGTAGTGATTGAATGTGCTGTCATTGGGGAGGCATCTGTTATTGTCAGTGGTGACAAGCACCTGCGCTCTTTAGCCCGCTATCAAACAATCCAAATCCTTACCGCTGTTGATTTTCTTTCTTTAGAAAACGGCTGAACGTCTGACATTTTTACATCCAGTCCCCAGTCTCCAATCCCTTCTTTACCGAAACTGCCCCCGGTAGTTATCGACAAAAAAGTGTTCCACCAACTCTACGATATCGTCCGGGCTGGCCAGCCAGCGCCAGTCCAGCAGCGTATGCATCTCCGTATCGATGACCCCTTTGGTGGTGCGCACCCAACTCATCACATAGCCGGTCACCGCTGCCACATCCTTGCCAATCAGCAGGAGCATCAGATCCGCATCGTCGCTGTGATAGGTGTTGAGCAGCCAGGCCCGACGCACGTCCGGGTGGGGGGGGAGATCAATCAGTGCCTGAAAACAGCGGCGATCCAGCCCTGGCTCCACATCGATCAGCACACTGGTGGCGACAGTCTTGCTGTTGGGGCTGACTTCCATCTCCAGTTCCAGCAGTGTGTCGATGTCTGCCCGCCCGCCAAAGCTAAGCATTGTACGGGTTTCGCGCATCCCTTCCACATTGCGTACAATATCCAGCATAAAGCGGTTGAACTCCCGTACATCCCGCACCAGACAGGTAAAACGCAGGTCAGCCCGTTGGCGCATCCAATTCACCCACAGGGGCGAGACCCCATCGGAACGATAACGGCGCAGATTGCTGAGCAACTGCTCCCGGGCAATTTCGTCCTTGCCGCTGGTAATGTCCGCATCGATAAAGGCCAGCATCGGCGGCATTGGCTGCGTCTGGTTTTCTTGACGTTCAAATGTCATAATTGATATCCATTGAGTTCAGACTGTTACAAGGCGGCGCATCTGTCCACGCATTACTATTCAACCCCACATAGGGGAAAAACGCAAACGATGCTTTCTGCTGCTCAACCGACCCCAATTTTCCTGAGGTGATCCGATGAAGACCCCATCCTACCTGCTTCCTTCTGCGCCGCCGGCTTGGGCATCCACACCCGATCCTGTCCATCTTTTCTGGGAAGGAGTACCTGCCCTGTCACCCCTTCTCCTGGCTGATGGCAGTGGACCCGCCCAACAGCCAACGCAAGTGCGTATCTGCTATAACGCAGACGCCCTGTACGTGCGTTTCGACTGTGTGGACCGGGATATTTGGGGCACATTCACCCGGCGGGATGATCCCATCTACGATGAGGAAGTGGTAGAGATTTTTATCGCTCCGGGCGAAACGACGCCGACGGAGTACGCCGAGATCGAAGTCAGCCCCAACGGCGTTCTCTTTGACGCCTGGGTGCAGAATCCCACAGGCGATCGGGCACAGATGGTTGTGGACACGGGCTGGGACTGGCCGGGTATCCGCTGGCACACCCAACGGATCGACCAGGAGAATCGTTGGTGGGCGGTGCTGAGGCTGCCCTGGGCGGGGATCGTTCCCACCGGTTCCCTGCCCTCTCTCTGGCGGGCCAATTTCTATCGTATCGAACGCCCCCGAGATGCTACACCAGAGTTCAGCTGTTGGTCGCCTACCCTCACCGAACCGGCAGACTTTCACCGACCGGCCCGTTTTGGAACGCTGATTTTGAACGACGACTTATCCAGTGGGTGAGAATGTGTGGGAAAAGACGCAAAGCTACCGAACACGGCCATTGAGCGGAGAAGATGCCGCGCAGATCGCACGCTGGCGCTATCCGGTTCCCTACGATTTCTACGATAGTTCGCCAACCGATGCAACGGCGGAGTTGCTGGCGGCCACCGCGGCCTACTACGCCGATCCGGTTCACAACTATTTTGCCGTGGACGACGGGACTGGCCTCTTTGTGGGCTTTGGCTGCTTTGGCATCGAAGCGCAAGTCCTCGGCTACGACTACACCCAGGCAGATGCCCTCGACATCGGTCTGGGGATGCGCCCGGATCGGACGGGGCGGGGCGAGGGACACGCCTTTCTCGCCGCCATTTTGAGCCACGCGCGGGCACTCCACCGCCCTACGCTTTTGCGGGCTACCATCGCTACCTTCAACCAGCGCTCCGCCCGCACTTTCCTGCGCGCCGGTTTTCTCCCCATCGCCGCTTTTCGCAGCCAGACCGCCCGGCCGATCGATTTTGGTATTTATACGCGCAAGGCGTAACTACCAAGCCAATCAGAAGCGGACGCAGATTTGACTGATTTCAACGCAGATGGACTGCGGACTCCAAATTTCCCCCACTTGCGCAGAATCGCCGCCTGTGGTATTTTTCGTCTACCCCTATTCTCTCCCGCTGCCGTACTCCATTGAGGCAACGGGGGAACGACTTCGCCCAACAATTATTGACAGCGTTTCCCGCTGTATTCGGATATGACCCCACACCCTACGATCTTGCAGGCGCAAGGCGTTGCCCTTAGTTTTGGCGGCACACAAGTTCTTAATCAGGTAGAATTCGACGTGCGTCGGGGCGAAATCCGCGCCATTATTGGGCCGAACGGCGCGGGCAAAACGTCGATGCTCAACTGCATCAGCGGCTTCTATCGTCCCCAGGGAGGCGCGGTACACTACAGCGGGGGCAAAAATGGCAGCGCCAACGGCAACAGTCACGACCTGACCCGCACGCCCACCCACCACATCGCCGGGCTGGGCGTGGCCCGCACCTTTCAGAACATCGCCCTCTACACCGGGCTGAGTACCCTGGACAATCTGATGGCGGCCCGGCATATCCACATGCGCCAGAGCGGGCTGGCCGGTGCGCTCTATTGGGGCGCGGCGCTGCGGGAAGAGGTGGCCCACCGCCGGGTGGTGGAGGAGATCATCGACTTTCTGGAGATTGCCCACATCCGCAAGGCAGTGGTGGGCGCCCTGCCCTATGGCCTGCGCAAACGGGTGGAGTTGGGGCGTGCCCTGGCGTTGCAGCCGGAGCTTCTGCTGCTGGATGAGCCGATGGCGGGGATGAACGCGGAGGAGAAGGAGGATATGGCCCGCTTTATTCTGGACATCCACGAGCGGCAGGGCACGACGATTATCCTCATCGAGCACGATATGGGGCTGGTGATGGACATCTCGGACCGGGTGGTGGTGCTGGACTTCGGTACGAAGATCGCCGACGGCACGCCGGACGCGGTGCGGGCAGATGGCCGGGTGATTCAGGCCTATTTGGGTCAGGGGTGAGAAATCAAGACTGAGAATGGCAACGTCTGGAAAGTCACTCGACCGGCGGGTGAATACCAGCCCGAATCCAAACAAGGCGGGCGCGCAGAACCCATTCGTTGTTCATTCGTAGTGCAGCCACCGTTGCACGTCCAATCGAAGAGATACCGATGATATAGAGACCGTTCTCTTGCCAGGCGAAATGTGCCGCCCAGAGCTGAGTGCGAGGGTTGTAGAGTGGTGCGCTACGCCCAGTGTCAGGATCGATAGCTCTCGTCTGCACGCCCTTGGCCCGATTGCATTGGGGGCAGGCAAGCCACAGGTTCTCTTCATCCGATGTCCCATTCAGAGCTATGGGCAACAGATGATCGATCTCCATCGGCATCCCCATTGCCGCTGATTGGGTCAGGCAATAACCACAACGATTCCGGGCCGTTTGTTAAATACGCTCCCGCAGTCCAACCGGGATTTGAATGCTCATTGGGAGGAGAATCAGTGAGAGAGGGCGAACAGGGAGGAGATGTCACGCCCTCGATCCTGTAAGTGTCCGGTCGCTTCCGATCGACGAACCATCGTGCGTTGGTAGAGATTAAGGAGATGTTCACGGCGCGCTTGTTGCCCAGGCGATAATCCGCTATCCTGAGCGGTGTAGTTCAATTCTGCCAGCTCTGCCTGTTCCGCCGTGGACAGCGTTGCGCGAGCCAACTGCCATAGGGCTTCGTCGGAGAGAAATGCAAAGGCGGCCAACTCCCGTTCCACATCCTGCGGCAGGGCAGGCAAAATCGGCTCATCCTGCCTCAGCCGTTCCTGCACAATATCAGATACGGAACGCTGCGCAGAATCGGCCGCCTGCTTCAATTGCCGGTAGAGTTCTTCGGGCAGATCAACTGTAATGGTTTGGACGCTCATCTTTGCGCTCATTTCCACAGATTGCAGCAGAGTACTTCACGCATTGTACTCATTGGCTGCCTGTACGTCAATTGCCAGTCGCTGCTCCGAAGCCGTATGGGGCTGGTGATGGACATCTCGGACCGGGTGGTGGTGCTGGACTTCGGCACGAAAATTGCCGATAGCACGCCGGACGCGGTGCGGGCGGATGGCCGGGTGATTCAGGTATATTTGGGGAGCGCGGGATAAAACAACTCAGTCGTTGCTGGTAGCCAAAGCGGCCAACAATTCGACGGGGGAATAAATGGGCAGTGTTGCCTGTCGAAAATCCCGTCCATTACGTGTGACGATTGCATCTGCCCCGGCGAGTTGGGCCGCTTCGTGCAACACAGCGTCTTCATAATCTTTGAAAGGCAACCGCAGAGCCGATTGCAAAACAGAACGATTGACGGCTGCACTGTCAAACAGATTAAGTAGGCTGGTGATACGTACTCTGGCAACGGTGTCATCCGTGGCTTTGGCAAGAATATAGTATAGAGTCGTAATCGTCGTAGCACAGAGGAAACCGTCGATGATTTTCCGCTCCGCCATCGCCATCAATTTTGCGGCATCGGTGGCATACGGCTGACGGGCCAACAATGCGTCCAGAATGACATTCGTATCGTAGAGAACTCTCATTGGTGCTTCTCCATCAGATAGGTGTAGCGGTCATCATTCACAGCTTTTTCGATCTGCACGGATCCGAACAGCGATTGTGTGATAGGAGGTAGTAGATCAAAATCAGAAGCGGTTTCCTCTTTCTTGGCTGCCAGGAGAGTAAAATAATCGGCAACGATTTGAGAAAGGGATTTGTCAGCGTCACGGGCATAGGCTTTGGCTACCTGAATCAGGCTTTCGTCCAATCGTAACGTCAATTTAGACTGCATTTGAATTCTCCAATCTCCATAAAAAATCAAGACGTACAACACGCATCTTATCATACGTCGCAAAAATCTGCTTGTCAATCTCTGGAACTTAGAAATTAGCCCAATCACCAAATCAACTATTCACCCAATGACCCAACCACCCACCACCCTCCCTCAACATTTCCTGGCCCGCGTCGCCCAATATGGCGACGGCAAAGTCGCGCTGCGCCAGAAAGAGTACGGCATCTGGCGGGAGTTCACTTGGCAGGAGTCGTATGAACAGGTGCGGGACTTCGCGCTGGGGCTGCTGGCGCTCGGCTTCCAGCGGGGCGAGCACATCGCGACGATTGGGGACAACGACCGCCAGTACGTCTGGGGCTATCTGGCCGTCCACTGCCTGGGCGGGGTGCAGGTGGGCCTCTTTACCGACGCCAACGCCAGCGAAGCCGCCTATATTATCGACCACAGCGACGCCCGCTTTGTGCTGGCCCAGGACCAGGAACAGTGCGACAAACTGCTCGACATTCGGGAACAGCTACCCAAAGTCGAGCGGGTGATCTACTGGGACGAGCGGGGGCTGTGGGGCTACGACGACCCCTGGCTGATCAGCTTTGCCGAGGTGCAGGCCCTGGGCCGGGAACTGTTGGCGCAGGAATCGGGCCGTTTTGAGGCTGAAGTGGCGGCGGGCAGTGGCGACGATTTGGCCCTGCTCTGCTACACATCCGGCACCACTGGCCTGCCCAAAGGCGCGATGATCTCCCAGTCCAATCTGGTGCGCAGTTCGCAAATTTTCGCCACCGTCGATCCCCGGCTGGACACGGACAACCACATCAGTCTCCTGCCCCTGGGCTGGATCACTGAACACGTGTTGGGCGTCGCACCCCACGTCATCTTCGGGCTGATCATCAACTTTCCCGAAGCGCCGGAGACCGTGCGCGAGAATGTGCGGGAGCTGGCCCCGGAGGGGATTCTCTACAACTCCCGGCTGTGGGACGGGCTGGTGGGCACGGTGCAGGTGCGCATCAACGAGGCCAACTGGCTGCATCGCCAGCTCTACCGCTGGTTTCTGCCCATCGGCTACCGGATGGCGGATCACAGCCTGACCGGCCAGCGCGCGGGACCGGGGCTGCGGGTGGCCTATACCCTGGGCGATCTGCTGCTCTTTCAACCCCTGCGCGACAAGCTGGGCTTCACCAATCTGCGCGCGGCCTATACCAGCGGCGCGGCTCTCAGCCCGGACGCCATGCGCTTCTTTCACGCCCTGGGCATCAATCTGAAACAGATTTACGGTTCGACGGAAGTGACCGGGGGCGCGACGATCCACCGGGACGGGGAGATCAAATTTGCCAGCGTGGGCAAACCCGCGCCGGGCATTCCTATCCGCATCTCGACAGAAGGCGAGATTCAGATCAGCGGGCCAACGGTCTTTCAGGGCTATTATAAAAGCCAGGAAGCCACGGCCAGCGCCCTGCTCAGCGACGGGAGCGGGTGCTGGTTCTGCACTGGCGACGCCGGCTATATCGACGACGACGGCCATCTGATCTATCTGGACCGGGTGAAGGATATGCTCACCCTCTCCAACGGCGAGCGCTTTTCCCCCCAGTTTATCGAAGGACGGCTGAAGTTCAGCCCCTACATTCGGGATGTGATGGCCGTGGGCGGCGACGAGCGGGATTTTGTGACCAGCCTGGTGATCATCGACTACGACAATGTGAGCAACTGGGCCGAGCGCCGGGCCATTGCCTATACGACCTTCACCGATTTGTCCCAAAAAGAGCCGGTCATCGAATTGGTGCGGGAGGCGGTGGAAGGGGTGAACGAAAGCCTGCCCCCCGCCGGTCGAGTGCGCCGTTTTGTGCTGATGCACAAAGAATTCGACGCCGACGAGGCCGAGATGACCCGCTCGCGCAAGCTGCGCCGGGGCTTTCTCTACGAGCGCTACCGCGAGATTATCGAGGCGATGTACGACGGCAAACAGGCCATTCACGTGACCGCACAGGTGCGCTATCAGGACGGGAGCGAGGGAATGATTGAGACGGATGTAAAGATTGTCTCACTGGGATTGTGAGATGATGGGGATCGTATCAGGACTAGCGCCGGTTGAGTAGGCTGGGGCTGTTTCCAGCCGTATCGAAACTAAGCGGGTCGTCACAACATTACTCGTAGACCCGTTCGCTAGGTTTCGATACGCCTCGAAGACTCGGCTACTCAACCGGCGCTCACTGGCCTGGGTCGCTGACTGTACACAATCGGCGCTTTCCAACTACAGAACCGCATTTCAGGTATATTTATGAACTGGTCACTCGTACCCCAACAATTCATCACCGGCATTCTCAACGGCGGGACGATTGGTCTGATCGCGCTGGGGATTGTGCTGATCTACAAATCCTCGGAAGTCTTCAACTTTGCCCACGGCCATATGGTAATGCTGGGCGCGTTTCTCACCTGGTGGTTTGCCGGCGGGGAGGAGAAGGGGGGCGAATTTTTCAATATGCCCCTATGGGGTGCGGTCATCGCCGCGCTGATCGTCTCGATGCTCATCGGTCTGCTCATCGAGCGCTTTGCCCTGCGCCCGATGACCGGCCAGCCTCTCCTGTCGATTGTGCTGATGACCCTGGGACTCTCCCAACTCATCGAAGGGCTGGCGTCGATTGTCTTCGGCGTGCAGCCCAAAAGCAACTTCCCCGCGCCCTTCTCCCCCAGCGACGTGCTGGTGATCCCCTTCCCCGGCGCTTTCGGCAACGCCATCCGCCTGAAATATACCCTCGTCGCCACCTTCGCCGTGGCGATTGTGGTGGCCCTGCTCTTTATCTGGTTTTTCAACAAAACCCGGGCCGGGCTGGCGATGCGGGCCACGTCGGAAAATCACGAAGTCGCCCGCAGCGTTGGGATTAATGTGAGCCGTGTCTTCGGCCTGAGTTGGGCCATCGCCGGCGTCGTGGCGACACTGGGCGGCGTACTCCTGGCGACGCTGACCGGGGCCAGTCTCACCCTTTCGACGGTTGTGCTGATCGCCTTCCCGGCCATTCTGCTGGGCGGTCTGGAGTCCCTGGGCGGCGCGGTCATCGGTGGGCTGGCTGTCGGGCTGATCCAGGCGCTGGTACAGGCGTCGAAGCTGATCGAAGTGCGCAACTCCGCCGAAATCGCGCCCTATGTGCTGCTGCTGATCGTTCTCGTCCTGCGCCCGGAGGGGCTGTTCGGGCAGAAGCGGATTGAGCGGGTGTAACGTTTTGGATAATCCCAGAATGCGTTATTTTGAGGAAGAAGATGTGCTGCATTTGATGCTACAAGACGGCCCAGAGTACGCCAGTTTTGAGTTGAGTCCGGATATCACTGTGGAATTGAACGAAGCGGGGGAAATGATCGGAGTAGAGCTTATCAACGCCAGCCGTTTCATTTGGGACGCGGTTTTGGAATCGTTCCAAGTTAAGCTGGTTCTGCGACCTGTAGCAGCGTGAGTTTGAGGGCGGATAATGAAACCTCTGCGCTTTATTGGCTCCAGCCTGGACGATCTCCGGGATTTTCCGGCAGAAGCGCGTCGGCAAGCTGGTTATGAGTTACGTATCGTCCAGCGCGGACAGGAGCCATCTGACTGGAAGCCGATGCAGAATGTGGCTCCGGGTGTACGGGAGATTCGTATCCGGGTTTTGGGCGAGTGGCGCGTGCTTTACGTGGCGCAGTTTGCGGAAGCAGTATATGTTCTGCACGCATTTCAGAAGAAGACGCAACAGACGCGACGGGAAGATATAGAGCTTGCCCGCCGTCGTTACCGTGAAATTGAGAGGTGACACTTTGAAAGAGATAATTATTGAATCTAGCGGCAATGTATTTCTGGATTTGGGTTTTGAACCGGGCGAGGCTTCCATTCTCCAGATGCGGGCCGATTTAATGGCTGATTTGCGGGAACATATCCAGTCCAATCAGTGGACGCAGATGCAGGCTGCCGAAAGGCTCGGCATTGCCCCATCCCGCGTCTCGGACCTGATGGGGGGGAAGTGGGAGAAGTTCAGCCTGGAAATGTTGATTACACTTGCGGCTCGATCCGGACGGCAGGTTACACTGGAGTTGGCCGCTTAATAGGAGAATCGTTTGTCCATCCTACGCCCCGCGGGGGACTTTGACCGCACTTATCAACAGGATATGGCCCTGCTGCGCCGCCCCTGGCACTACGCGCTGCTGGTGTTGGCGTTGCTGGCCGCCTACACCATTCCCCAGTGGGGCAGCGCCTACGTCATCAGCACGGCCAACCGCATCGCCTATACGATTGTGGCCGTGCAGGGGTTGAATGTGCTGACGGGCTACACCGGGCAGATTTCCCTGGGCCAGGCCGGGTTTATGCTCCTGGGCGGCTACTTCTCCGCGCTACTGGTGATCCACGCCGGGCTGTCGTTCTTCATCGCCCTGCCTGTGGCTGCCCTGGCAACCGGGCTGGCCGGGCTGCTCTTTGGCCTGCCCTCCCTGCGGGTGAAGGGCTTTTATCTGGCGATGGCAACACTGGCCGCCCAGTTTATCATCCCCTGGCTCACCCGCCACACCTTCACCGATTATCTGGGCGGCACATCCGGGCGCATCGACGTGCCCGTGCCCCAGGTGGGCGACTTTCTTTTCAACGAAGTGAGCAGCTATCTTTATATTTCGTTGACAGTCCTTCTGATAACCTCCGTCCTGCTTTTCAACCTTTCCCGCACCCGGCTGGGACGGGCCTTTATCAGCGTGCGCGACAACGACCTGGCCGCGGAGTTACTGGGGGTGAATCTTTTCACCTACAAACTGCGGGCCTTTTTCATCGCGGCGATGCTGGCAGGCGCGGCTGGGGCGCTCAAAGCCCACAGCCAGCGGGGCGTGGGCACAGAGTTTGGCTATGGGCTGGAGGAGTCGATCCTCTTTCTGGGGATGCTGGTCATCGGCGGGCTGGGGACGAATCTCGGCCCCTATCTGGGGGTGGTGACGGTTCTGCTGCTGGAGGACGCTGCGGGGCTGGCCGGGGGTCAACTGGCCGCGGCCTTTCCCAGCGAAGCGGCCCGGCTGCTCACCTCTTTCCGCCCCATCTTCTTTGGCCTGATTCTGATGCTCTTTCTGATCTTCGAGCCACGGGGATTGGCCCACCGCTGGCAGTTGTTGAAGGCGGGCTGGCGGCTGCGACCCTTTGCGCGGTAGGGAAGGCAAAAGTTGTGGACTATGCGGCGGCGTAGATTCTCCGTACCAGCGCAGGATCGACGTCCATGCGTTAGTTACTTGCTGTAATATTGAGAAACGTGACGAATAACTCAAGACTAGCGCTGGTTGAGTAGGCGGGGGCTGTTTCCCGCCGTATCGAAACCTTTAGGTTGAGCCTGTCGAAACCAAGCGGGTAGACGAAGAATCGACTTATCACCCGTTCGCTTGGTTTCGATACGCCTCGAAGACTCGGCTACTCAACCGGCGCTCACTGGCCTGGACTGCGCGCAACTTTGTAGTTCTGCCACCTTATGCACTTCCTGTTCGGGACGATCCGCCAGCCGATCTTTTTCCGTTTCCAAATCGTAGCGGCTTTGTAAATTGAGCCAGAAGCGCTGGGATAGGCCGAAATAGCGGGAGAGACGCAGGGCTGTATCCGGGGTGATGGAGCGCTTGCCGTGAACGATCTGATTGATGCGACGAGCAGGCACGCTGATTTCCCTGGCCAGCCGGTTCTGGCTTAAATCCAAAGGCTGAAGAAATTCTTCCAGCAGTATTTCGCCGGGATGAATTGGAGGAAATTGGGAATGCGACATTGGATTTCACTGCCCTGAAAAAATAGAACACGGATGTACACGGAAAAAACGGATTTGCACGGATTTGATCTGCGTACATCTGCGAAATCTGCGTTCCTAATCTTACTTTAATACTTGACCTATCCCTATTGTAAACCTTCCACTTGCCACCTGCAGCCTGCAACTTTTCACCCATTCAAAGGAGAATCCCGCAATGAAACGCACACTGTTGTTGACCCTTCTGCTGCTGGCCGCGCTGGTATTGGCAGCCTGCCCGGCAGCGCCACCAGCACCGGCCCCTGCCCAGGAAGCAGCGCCGGCCGCGGTCGCCGAGCCGACCAAAGCCCCGGAGCCAGAACCGACGAAAGCTCCCGAACCCGAACCTACCAAAGCAGCCGCAGAAGAACCTGCGGCGATGGCCGAGGAAGAGTGCGCCAACACCTTCGAGGGCGAAACCATCACCCTCTACCAGCAGGCCGGGCTGACCGGTCCCCTGGCGACGATTCTGGGCAGCGGCTTTATCGGCAGTACAAAGGACGCGGTGGCTGCCATCAACGCGGCCGGCGGTGTCTGTGGTGTGATGCTGGACATCCGTCTGGAAGACACCCAGTATGACCCGGAGCAGGAAGTGGCGGTCTACGAGACCTACCGGGCCGAGACGCCCAAGCCGCTGATGACCTTCACCTACGGCAGCGGTGCAACGATTGCCCTGAAGGACCGGGTGGTGGAGGACAAAATCGTCAACTTTGCCGCGGGGCTGAATGCCGATGCCTTCTACAACCCGGCCAACGGCTGGACCGTCGGCGTCGCGCCCATCTACTCGGACCAGTTCACCGGTTTCGTCCAATTTGTGCATGACAACTGGGCCGACATAAAACCCGCAGGCGCGGGTGACGATATTGTGGTGGGCGTGTTGGGCTGGGCCAACGCCTACGGCGCGGGGGCAACCACAGCCGAGGCCCTGGCCTATACCGAGAGCCTGGGCGTGACCGTCCTGCCCCTGGAACAGCAGCCCATCGACCCGGCCACGGATGTGACAGGCCAGTTACAAAACCTGCTGCTCGGCGGAGCCAATGTCATCTACCTCCAATCCCTCTCCTTCGGCCCAGTACAGGCCATTGCCACCCTGCGCGGCCTGGGCATGTGGGATTCAGTGGTAGTGGGCACGAATAACTGGGGGATGAACCAGGACATACTCAATATCCTGGGGGCCAACGCGGCCCTGGCCGACGGCCTCTACGGTGTGATGCCCTACCGCTGGTGGAACGACACAGACGTGCCCGGCGTACAGCAGGCGGCGGCAGCTTTTGAGGCGGGCGGCTATCCTGCCAGCGACAAAGCGGTCAGCTATCTGACCAGCTACGGCGCGGTCTATGCCGTGGCGTCGATCATCCGCCACGCGCTGAACACTACCGGCGATTTCGCAGCCCTGGACGGCCAGGCATTCTACGACGCGATGCTGGATTTGGGCACAATCGACGCCCTGGGCATCTTCGCGCTGGACGTGCGCGACGGCAACCGTGCGCCCCAAGTCTCCCAGATTCGCCAGGCCCAGGCCCAAGCCGACGGCACGGTAGAATTTGTGGTGGTTCAGGACTTTACAGCACTGCCCGACACGCGACCGGGGCAGTAGGAAGAAGGGATGACAAGGTGACAGGGTGAGGGGGTGACGAGTCGATCACCCTGTCACCCTTTCACCTTGTCACCTTGTCAGAAATACCCGATAGATTCATCAAAGCGACAAAATCCGTGCTAAAGATCAACAACATTGAGGTTGTCTACAGCGATGTCATCCTCGTCCTGCGCGGGGTATCCCTGGAGGTGGGGGACGGGCAGATCGTCTCCCTGCTGGGCGGGAACGGCGCGGGCAAGTCCACGACGCTGAAAGCCATCTCCGGGCTGCTGGGCACCCAACAGGGCGCGGTGACCCGGGGTAGCGTCGAATTCGACGGCCAGCGCATCGACCGTATGACGCCGGACGAAATTGTGCGCCTGGGCATTGTGCAGGTGCTGGAAGGCCGCCCCCTCTTCCGCCACCTGACCGTCGAGGAGAATCTGCTCACCGGTTCGCTCTTTCGTTCCGCGTCCAGCAGCAGTCTGAAACGGGATTTGGATGAGGTCTACGGCTATTTCCCCCAGTTGACAGACTTTCGCCAACGGGTCAGTGGCTACCTCTCCGGCGGCGAGCAGCAGATGGTGGTCATCGGTCGCGCCCTGATGGCGAAACCGAAACTGATGCTCCTGGACGAACCCTCGCTAGGGCTGGCACCCCTGCTGGTGCAGAGCATTTTTGAGGTCATCCGCCGCATCAACGCCGAGTCGGGCGTCTCGATGCTGGTGGTGGAACAGAACGCCAACGTGGCCCTGCGCACCTCCGAACACGCCTACGTAATGGAGACCGGGCGCATCGTCCTCGACGGCGCTTCCGAGCAGTTGGCCCAGAACGCGGACATCAAAGAGTTCTATCTGGGACTGACAGCCGTAGGTGAGCGCAAGAGCTATCGGGATGTGAAGCACTATAAACGGCGTAAGCGGTGGTTGGGTTAAGGAATAGATACTGGGATAATGAGATGATGGCCGTATCCCGCCATCATCTCATTATCCCAGCACCCCATTTGAGAAAATAGGATGACAACCCTCAACGAACGTATACATGACCAGATCACACACGCATATCAGAATGCGCCCGCCACCCGCAAGCGGCTGGACGACGCGGGTGTGACGCCGGATGACATCCAGAGCGTGGCTGATTTGACGAAGATTCCCGTCCTGCCCAAAGATGCGCTGGTCGGCTTGCAACAGGCCGACCCACCCTTTGGCGGGCTGTTGGCTGTGCCGCTGAGCGAAATTCGCCATATCTTCCTCTCCCCCGGCCCCCTTTACGAGCCGGACGCGGGCCACGACCCGTCGATTCTGGCGATGGCGGCAGAGGCATTGCGACGCAGCGGCTTTGGCCCGGGGGATGTGGTGCTCAATACCCTCTCCTATCATCTGGTCCCCGCGGGGCTGCTGCTGGACGAAGCGCTGACCGGTCTGGGCTGCACAGTCGTGCCCGGCGGCGTGGGCAACACCGAATTGCAGGTGAAATTGCTGGCCGACCTCTCTATCACCGGCTACGTGGGCACGCCCAGCTTTTTGCTCACACTCCTGCAAAAGGCGGCGGAGTTGGGCGCGCCGGTGAAGCTCGCCAAAGCGCTCTGCACTGCCGAGCCTCTTTTCCCCCACCAGCGCCAGCAGATTGTGGAGCGGGGGCTGACGGTCGGCAACGCCTACGCCACCGCCGAGTTGGGCTTTCTGGCCCTCAACACCGACGGCGGACGGGAGATGCGCCTGCTGCCGGAGCCGGTGGTGCAGGTGGTGGACCCGGAGACCGGCGGCGCTGTCCCGCCCGGTACACCCGGCGAAGTGGTGGTGACAAATTTCAACCGGGCCTATCCCCTCATCCGCATCGGCACAGGCGATATGGCGATTCTGCTGGACCCGCAGCCGGGCAGCAGCCGCCAGGAGGAGCGGGCGATTGTCCTCATCGGGCGCAGCGGCGAGGCCAAGAAAGTGCGGGGAATGTTTGTCCATCCCAACCAGCTACGCTTTGCCATCGGCCAACTGCTGCCCGGCGTGGCGGTGCAGGGCGCGGTCTCCCACGACGGCGAGGGGAAGGATTTCTTTGTGGTGCGGGTGGCTGGAGAGGACAACGGCAAGGGGGAAGCCATCGCCGACGCCGTGCGCCAGGTCAGCCGCCTGCGGGTGGACCGGGTGGAGTTTGTGGGTGCGGGCGGGCTGGAAGTCTCCGCGCCGGGGATGGTGGACGAGCGGGCGTGGGGATAAAATGGCCGCATCCGTCGATGTCCTGACCGGAATCGTCATCCAACGCCCCCGGGCAGAGGTGGCGGTCTTCGCGGCCAACCCGCCGGCCTGCCCTGAAAATAGCCATTCGTACGTCGGACTGTCAGTCCGACCTGCAACAGAACAGGCCAGTCGGACTAACAGTCCGACGTACA
>JAHDWH010000350.1 GCA_023384455.1 Caldilineaceae bacterium
TACAGTTTATGATGTGCTCTCCTATCTGGCCGCGGGTATGAGTATCCCGGAGATTCTGGATGATTTTCCCTATCTTACCATTGAAGACATCCAGGCGTGTCTCGGCTTCGCCGCCGAACGCGAGCGGATGGTATTGATCGCCCAATGAAATTACTGTTTGACCAGAACCTTTCTCCAAAGCTGGTTCAACGGTTGGCGGATATTCTGCCCGGTTCGCAGCACGTTTCCGAGATCGGTTTAGGAAGTGAAGATGATCAGAAGGTCTGGCGGTTTGCCCAGACCAATGGCTTCACTGTCGTGACCAAAGACGCAGATTACAACGATCTCTCTGTTCTTTTCGGCTCGCCGCCGCAGATAATTTGGCTTCGGTTAGGAAATTGTACAACAGCGCAAGTAGAGCGCTGTTTACGGAGGAATATTGAGATGCTGGAAGCATTAGAGATCGATTCGACTTTACGTGTTCTGGAGTTGCTCTAACTGTGACTATCAATTCCTTACACTTTTCGACTGCAATCCCCACCGGCCACATCGACGACGCTGCGTCTATGCGCGGGGTGATCGGCGCGCTGCGGGAACTCCACGGCCCGGCCTACGACTTCGCTGTGCGTAGCTGGCACGGGATCATCACTTTCGGCTCGTCGCCGGGACGGACCCGCTACTTTTTTGTGGTAAAAGCCGAACAGACCTGCCAGGTTTTCCCAAACCTGGCAGGTCTGCCCAGTCCGCTCTGGCCCGGCGATGTTTTTTGCGTCAATGGCGGCGACGAGCCGATTCGGGTGGAGGGGGACGGCGCGGCCTTTGAAGTGGCGACAGCCGCCACCGACTACCCCGCGCCCCGGCTTGTCCATCTGCGCGACCTGACCGACAAACCCGGCGGCTGCGCGGCCTATCCCGGCGCGTTCCGGCGGGAGGCCCTGCCGCCTGTGCGCCCGGCAGCCGACGCCGCCGATCGCCGGGGTGTCAACCGGGTGAACGAGCACACGCTGGATATGCGCATCGACCGGGAGCCGCCCCCCATCCGCCACTGCCACGGAGCGGTGACAATCGGCCCGGAGGAGACGGTCAACCACTCGGAGACGGCGATTCTCCTGCCCCGTTCGCTCTATGGCCTGCCCGAAGTGGACCAGACAGACGAAGGCCACATCGTCATCTACACCGACCCGCTGGGAGAGCCAGCGGCACAGGTGGCGATTCCCGTGCGCCCTGGCTCGGTCATCGTCACCCCGGCCAGCAGCCAGCGGGTGATGGGCCACGCCTTTGAGAATGCCTTTGCGATGCTGATCGCCATCCCCGGCTTTGTGGCACCCTATCATATGCTGGAATAGTAACTGCTCACCCCCACCCAACCTCCCCCACCGTGGGGGAGGAGTCGATCCAGTTCCCTGCCTGGAATGGGGAGGGGTAGGGTGGGGTGGCTGCTCAGTTACCTGGAATAAGAAGCGGATATCGTGAATGAGACTTCCCTATACGCTGTTCATTGAAAAACGCACAGACGAAATTCCCGGCTGGCTGCCCGCGGCTACATCGATTGGCTCGGTGATCGTCGCGTTTGTGGTCAGCGGCGTTGTCCTGGCGCTGATCGGGGCCAACCCATTCGTCGTCTATCAGTTTTTCTACAAAGCCACCTTTGGCAGTTGGCCCGCCTTTTCCGATACAATTGTCAAAGCCACGCCACTGATAATGGTGGGGTTGGCCTGTGCCGTCGCCTTCAAAATGAAGCTGTGGAATATCGGCGCAGAGGGGCAGTTCTATCTGGGCGCATTCTTCGCCAGTACAGTTGTGCTGATCCCGATTGTGCCGCCGGACAGCCCCAAATGGCTGGTGCTGACGGCGATGGTTGTGATGGGGATGATCGGCGGCGCGCTGTGGGGGTTCTTTCCCGGCTATCTGAAGGCCAAATTTGACGTCAACGAAATCATCAGCACACTGATGCTCAATTACGTGGCGATTCTGTGGAACAACTACTGGATTTTTGACCGCTGGAGCGACGCCGGTTTTCAGATGACACCCACTTTTGAGCGCACGGCCTGGCTGCCCCGGCTCTCCGATTACGCCCGCGAGTACAAAGCCTTCTCCGGTATCACCCTCCATCTGGGGGTGATCTTCGGGTTGGTGGCGGCGATTGTGGTCTGGTGGGTGTTGAGCCGCAGCCGCTGGGGCTACGAAATCCGGCTGATCGGCGACAACCCCCACGCCGCCCGCTATGCCGGGCTGAACATTGCCCGCAATGTGGTGCTGGTGATGATGTTTTCCGGCGCGCTGGCCGGGCTGGCCGGGATGTCGGAGGTCAGCGGGGTGGTCCACCGCCTGCAAGAACGCATCTCGCCGGGCTACGGTTTCACCGGTATTATTGTGGCTTGGCTGGCAAAGCTGAATCCCTTTGCGGTGATTCTGGTCGCTATTCTCTTTGGCGCGCTGATTGTGGCCGGGCGGGAAGTGCAGCCCTCGGGCATTTCTCAGATGATTCAGGGCTTCGTTCTCTTCGCCGTCATCAGCAGCGATGTGCTGTTGCGCTACAATGTGCGGCTGGTGCGCACTGCCCCTGTGGAGGAAGCCGTATGAATCTGCTGCAAAGAAGAAGATTCTCCCCCAGAGGCGCAAAGGCGCAGAGAAATGCAGGAGATAAATCCGTCTTTATCCGCGTTCATCCCCGTTTATCCCTGGCTCAAAAAGTCTTGCTGAATCTGCCGCAAAAAGGAAAATTCTCCCGCAGAGGCGCAGAGGCGCAGAGAAATGCAGGAGATAAATCCGTCTTTATCCGCGTTCATCCCCGTTTATCCCTGGCTCAAAAAGTCTTGCTGAATCTGCCGCAAAAAGGAAAATTCTCCCCCAGAGGCGCAGAGACGCAGAGAAATACAGAGACAAAATCCGTCTTTATCCGCGTTCATCCGCGTTCATCCGTGGCTCAAAAAGTCTTGTCGATTGGAGCCACCCTATGAATCTGGAAATTATCCTCCACGCGGGGCTGGCAACCGGCACGATTCTGCTCTTTGCGGGCATCGGTGAAATCCTCTCCGAGCGGGCGGGTATCCTCAATTTGGGCGTGGAAGGAATGATGCTGCTGGGCGCGATGGCGGGCTTCAGCACGGCGCTGAGCACGGGTAATCCCTGGCTGGGGCTATTGGCGGCGATGCTGGCGGGCGGCGCGCTCAGTCTGGCCCACGGGCTGGTGACGATCCACTTTCAGGCGGACCAGGTGGTGAGCGGTCTTTCCCTGACATTTCTGGGCACGGGGCTGGCCCTGGTGTTGGGCAATGGGTTGACCGGGCAGACGGTCAACCTCATCCCGGATATGGACATTCCCGGTCTGGCTGCCATCCCCTTTTTCGGTCCGGCTTTCTTTGCGGACCACAGCCCGCTGGTCTATTTCGGCTATATTTTCACGCCGCTGGTCTGGTATTACATCCACAAAACCCGGCCCGGTCTGCATCTGCGCGCGGTGGGCGAGAAGCCTTCTGCCGCGGATACGATGGGTATTGATGTCTACCGCACCCGCTATCTTTACGTCTTTGCCGGGGGCTGTCTGGCCGGGCTGGCCGGGGCCACCATCAGCCTCTCGGTTTCGCCGGGCTGGTACAGCGCCCAGACCACTTCGGGCCAGGGCTGGATCGCCATCGGTCTGGTCATCTTTGCCCAGTGGAACCCCTGGCGGGCTGCGTTGGGGGCCTATCTGTTCGGGGCGCTGCGCCGGGCCATTCTGGACTTGCAGGGGCCGCGCATCCTTCTGGGCTTTACCAACCCGCTCTTTATCAACTCCAACTTCGGCTTCTTTCTGCAAATGGCCCCCTACATTCTCACAATCATCGCCCTGATGATCGGCTCCCGGGCCGCCACCCGCAAACGGTTGGGCGCGCCGGCAGCCCTGGGCGAGCCATATGTGCGGGGGGAGAGAGGGTTGTAATGGGGAATGGGGAATTGTGAAAGAAACGTGAAACGTGAGATCGCTCGAACCTTCTCACGTTTCACGAGTCAGCCTGCCACCTGCCACCTGCCACTTGCCACTTGCCACCTTCCACCTTCCACCTTCCACCTGCCTATGCTCCCCCAATCTCACATCGCCTACACCTGGGCCGCGCTGAGTCTGGCCCAGGAATATCTCGACTTTGCACCTGACGCGGACTACCGGCTGGTGGCGCTGGCCGCGGTCGGGCCGGACCTGATCGACAAACCTCTGGCCCTGGCCTATTTCTACCAGAAGTACAAATCGGCTGTCCTCTTTGCCCATACCCTCTGGGCCTTTCTGATTGTGCTCTGGCTGGGGCTGCGGGGTACAATTGGGCTGGTCTATGCCCTGGCCTTTGCCGGCCATGCGCTGCTGGACAGGCTCTGGTTCTTCCGGGACACCTTCTATTGGCCTCTGCGGGGCTGGCGTTTTCACGTCTGGGGCAAGCGCGGCTCCGAGCAGGAAAAGATCGGCTGGGCCTACTGGTACGCCTTTACCCGACGACCCGAACTGTGGGGCTGGGAACTGGGCGGGCTGCTGGCCCTGGCCTGGTTTGTCTGGCGGCACAGACTCTACCGCTGGCCACGGCTGCGTACCTTTCTCCTCACCGGACGGGTGGAGAGAGGGTAGGGGATTGGGGGCTGGGGACTGGGGGCT
>JAHDWH010000351.1 GCA_023384455.1 Caldilineaceae bacterium
TCGCAGATGACGCAGATTTTCGCAGATTGAATCCGTGTGAATCCGTTCTTTCCGTGTCCATCCGTGTTCTATTTTCAGAACAGGCCACACGACTGGCTGACACCGATAGGGATGAAAATAGGAACGCAGATTTCGCAGATGACGCAGATTTTCGCAGATTGAATCCGTGTGAATCCGTTCTTTCCGTCTCCATCCGTGTTCTATTTTCACATCATACGCAGATTAAATCCGTGCAAATCCGTTTTTTCCGTGTGCATCCGCGTTCTATTTTTCAGGGCAAACGGTATACCTGCGCGTGCGGTCAGGCGTTCTGGAATGCACCTTTCCCCCTGCCGCTTTGGGGGTGATCGTGGGCCTATGCTATACTGAAGGATAGTGCCTGAAGCATTTCAGGGCTAATTTGATTGGCGACGAAGAGACCCCCACGGGCTGCGTCCGTTCTGCCAGGACGGAGTAGAGAGCGATTCGACGCCGCACCCTACAACCAGCAGACGGCCTCCGGCAGCCGGGCAAACACTGAACAGAGGTAGAGATGTCGATTAAGATTACGCGGGTAGAGAAGGAACGTCGCCAATTGGGCTTGATTATCGAAGTGGACAAAGCCCGCTTTGATAAAGAGATGCAGAAGGCAGCTCGCAAAGTTGCCAATCAGCATAAAATCCCCGGTTTCCGCAAAGGCAAAGCGCCCTATAACATTATTCTGCGCCATTTTGGCGTGGGCGCGCTGGCGGAAGAATTTGTGGATGATCTGGGCCAGGAGATGTACAAGGCCGCGATTGAGCAGGAAGGCATTGAACCCTATGGCATCGGTTCGATGGACAGCATCGAAATGGATCCCCTGCGCTATCATGTGACAATCCCGTTGACACCCGAAGTCAAATTGGGCGACTATCGCTCGGTGCGGGTGGAAGATGTGCCGGTTGTGGTGGACGAGGCAGAGGTTCAGGCGCGTATCGACCAGATTCTGGAGCGGGAGTCGGGCTACGAACCGGTGGAACGCCCCAGCGAATATGGCGATCTGATGAATGTGGATGTGCGCGCCGTTGTGCTGGATGGGGAAGGCAACGAGACGGATACGGTCGTGATGGACGAGACCGATTGGGACATTACTCCCGATGAAGAAAACCCCATGGAACCGGCTGGATTCGATGCCGCGCTCCTGGGAATGCTGCCCGGTGCCGAGAAGATTTTTGAGATCGACTGGCCGGAAGAAAGCCCCAGTATGTATGCCGGTCAGCGGGTGCGTTTTCAGGTCGTTCTCCACGAAAACCAGGCCTACGTTAAACCGGAACTGACTGATGAGATTGCCCAGTCGATTGGCCCCGACTTTGAAACCGCCGAAGCCCTCGTCAACCGCATTCGCGAGAATATGCAGGAGGAGCGCGCCAGCGAGTCGGAGAATGCCTTTATGGAGAGGGTCTTTGACCAACTGGTGGAGATAAGCGAGTTGGACTACCCGCCGATTGCTGTGGAGATGCAGATCGATCAGATGTTGCAGACAACCGACTACCATTTCCGGCAGATGGGGGTTCAGGGGTTGGACGCCTTTTTGGAAATGACCCAGCAGACAGTTGAGGAGTACCGCATCGCCCAACGGGAAGGGGCTGAGAAGCTTTTGCGCCGCAATTTGGTGCTCTCCGAGATTGCTACGGTCGAGAAAATCACTGCTGATGATGACGAGATCGACGCGCAGATTGGGGAGATGTTTGGCGAGTTGGACGAAGACGCCACCGCAGAACAGGTGGAGGCCCGTGAGCGTCTGGTCCAGATGATGAAAGAGGGATCCAGCCGCCTGTCGGTTGTGGAGCGGATTGTCACGGCTAAGACCTTTGATCTGTTGAAGGCGATTGTCCGGGGCGAAGATGTGCCTTTGCCCACCGCGGATGTGGCAAGCGAAACGGCCAACGACGAGAGCGAAGGCGAAATTGTCGCTGAGACCGAGACAGAGCCGGAAGCTGCCGCGCAAGAAGCCGTGGCCGAAGCCGAGGCATAGAACGCCGGTTTCGCTAACAGAACGCAAACGCAGAGTGGGAAATCTCCTACAGTTTTCCCACTCTGGCGGGCGTAGGGTAGGGAATGGCTGATTGATGGTCAGAAAATCCACGTAACTGTTCAGCCACCCCATCCTACCCCTCCCCATTCCAGGGAGGGAAGTGGATCGACTCCTCCCCCACGGTGGGGGAGGTTGGGTGGGGGTGAGCAGTTACAAATCCACACCCATTTGAAGAGGGAGAAAACAATGAACTTCTCATCCACCATTCCAACGCCCAGCAGCGTTATCCCGATGGTGATCGAAAGCAGCGGACGGGGCGAACGGGCCTACGACATCTATAGTCTGCTGCTGAAGGAACGTATCGTCTTTCTGGGTACACCAATCACGGATCAGGTCGCCAATCTGATCGTGGCCCAGTTGCTCTTTCTCAATTCGGAAGACCCCAACCAGACGATTCAGATGTTTATCAACAGTCCTGGCGGCAGTATTTACGCAGGTTTGGCCATATACGACACGATGAAAATGATCGATGCTCCTATTAGCACCTTTGCCGTCGGCGTAACAGCCAGTATGGGCACTGTGCTGCTGGCCTCGGGCACAAAGGGCAAACGCTATGCCCTGCCCCACGCCACCATTCATATGCACCCGGCCAGCAGCGGCGCGCAGGGCTACACCGAAGATGTGCGCATCGCCTTCCGGGAGCAGGAACGGCTGCAAACCCAGCTATTCCATATTGTGGGTCACGCTACCAACCGCGACTGGAAGGATATCGAGCGGGTCTTTGAGCGGGATCGCTATATGAATGCCCTGGAAGCCAAAGAATTTGGCCTGGTGGACGAAGTGCTGGGCGATACGAAGGATGTGATCGCTGTGGAGGACGGACGCATCAAATTGCCTTCGTCCAACGGCAGCGACGAGAAGCAGCTCCCCAGCCCGGACAAAAAGGAAGAATAAGTTTTCTGCAATGCATACCTGTTCTTTTTGCGGTAAAGATGAATCCGAAGTCGAGCGACTGATCCCTGGCGCAGATGGTATCTTCATCTGCGATGAGTGTATCCGTCTGGGCGCGGAAATCCTGGCCGAAGAGGGTGTCGGCGCTGGAAATATCGCACAACGGGCCTCCTCCGAGCCGGTCAAAGTCCCCCGCCCCCGGGAGATTGTCGGCTATCTCGACCAGTACGTCATCGGTCAGACCCAGGCCAAAAAAGCGCTGTCGGTGGCTGTGTACAACCACTACAAGCGCATCTTTGGCAGTGGCGCGCTGGGCCGGGAGAGCGCCCCAGAGGAGGAGGACGCCGACAACGACGTGCAACTGACCAAAAGCAATGTGCTGCTCATCGGCCCCACCGGCAGCGGCAAAACGCTATTGGCCCAGATGCTGGCCCAGATGCTGGATGTGCCTTTTACCATCGCCGACGCCACCAGCCTGACCGAAGCGGGCTATGTGGGCGAGGATGTGGAGAGCGTGCTGGTCGGCCTGCTCCAGGCCGCAGATTGGGATGCCCAGCGGGCGGCCTATGGCATTGTCTATCTGGACGAGATCGACAAAATTGCCCGCAAAGGGGGCGACAACCCCAGCATCACCCGAGATGTGAGTGGCGAGGGTGTGCAACAGGCATTGCTGAAAATTATCGAAGGCACGACTGTCAATGTGCCACCCAATGCGGGCCGCAAACATCCCCAGCAGGAGTTTGTGCCCCTGGACACCCGCAACATTCTCTTTATCTGTGGCGGCGCTTTTGTGGGGCTGGCCGAAGCGGTACGCAAACGGGCCCAGCGTCGGGCCGGTCTCGGCTTTGTCCCCGACGAAGATCTGGCCGCCATCAGCCAGCCGGAGTTCGAAGAGAGGCAGTCCGAAGAACGTCCCCTGCCCGATGATCTGAGCGAACGCCAGCGGGAGCTAAAGATTCGTCGGTTGGAGAAGGATGGCCGGGACGAGAGCCGTCTGCTGCGCCAGGTGATGCCCGACGATCTGCTCTCCTTTGGCCTGATCCCGGAGTTTGTGGGGCGGCTGCCCGTCTTTGTCAGCCTGCAAGCCCTGGACCGCAAGGCAATGATCGACATTCTGACAGTGCCCAAGAACAGTATCGTGCGCCAATTCCAGCGGCTCTTCTCAATGGATGGGGTGAGGCTGGAGTTCGACACCGACGCGTTGGAAGCCGCGGCCACCGAAGCCTTTCTGCGCCGCACAGGTGCCCGGGGGCTGCGCTCGATTGTGGAGGAATCTCTGCTGGATATGATGTACGAAATCCCTGGCAGGGAGGATATCGCCCGCTGCGTGGTGGATCGGGCGGTCTTCACCCACCGGCGCGCGCCAAAGCTCTTTTCCGCCCAGGGCCAGCCTGTGCGCCTGGAACAGTTGGATCAGGCCGCATAGCCAAAAGGTACTGCTCACCCCCACCCAACCTCCCCCACAGTGGGGGAGGAGTCGATCCAGTTCCCTCCCTAAAATGGGGAGGGGTAGGGTGGGGTGGCTGAACAGGTACGCCACCCCCACCCAACCTCCCCCACAGTGGGGGAGGAGCCGATCCAGTTCCCTCCCTAAAATGGGGAGGGGTAGGGTGGGGTGGCTGAACAGGT
>JAHDWH010000352.1 GCA_023384455.1 Caldilineaceae bacterium
CCGTGGAAAAGGTGCAGTTAGCCAGCGAACTGGGCAGGGATAAGCAAAACCTGGAGCTACTCTATCAATTGAGTCAGACGTTGGTTGCGGTTTTGGAGCCGGAAGCCGTGGCTGTCAAAGCGTTGGAATTGCTTTCGCCGGTCTTTGGCGATTGCTTTGGGGAAATTTATCTGATCGAGAGCGGCAATAACTATTTGCAGCTTTTGGCGACCGTTGGATATCAGCCCGATGTGGTGGAGAAGCTACCGGATCAGCCTTATTTGCGTTCTGGCACTGGCATCATCGGCGCGTCGGTGGAGATGCGTCGTCCGCTCTTTGTGCCCAATGTACTGGAAGACCCCCGCTGGATTCATGTGCCAGAGTTGAAGCTGTTTGTGCGCTCGGTTGTCTCCATTCCATTGATTTCACGGAACGAAGTAGTGGGCGCGTTGGTTTTGGGCAGCCCGGAGATCAATGCCTTTACCCACAAATATCTACTGCTCTTTCAAGCCATTGCCGGCTCCGTCGCCCTGGCCCTGCAGAACGCCCGGCTCTTTGTGGCAGAGCGACGCCGGCGCCAGGAAGCCGAGATGCTGCGCAATGCCACCAGCGCGCTGACACTGGACCTGCGTCTGGAGCAGATTCTGCGCATTCTGCTGGAACGGCTGCGCCAGGTGGTTCATTTTGATAGCGCCTGTGTGATGCTCCTGGAGGGCAGAGAGCTCTACGCCCTGGCTGAGATCGGGCTGTCCCGACCAGAGGAGGTGCTGGGGCGGCGTTTTCCTGTTGCGGACTCCTTTTTTGCGCAGATTCAGCGGGAGGGAAAAGCGCTCTATTATGACGATGTGCAGGCTCTGGTCCGCTTTTCTGGCTGGGGGGGGACAACCACCACTCGGGGCTGGATGGGTGTCCCACTCATCCACCGGGGGGATGTGCTGGGCTATATCACCCTGGACAGTCTGGAGGTGGGAAGCTTTGGCGCGCGCGAGGCAGCCGCGGCCCAGGCTTTTGCCAATCAGGTGGCGATTACACTGGTCAACGCCCAATTGCTGCTTGACAGCCAACGGGCCGCTTTTGAGCAGCAGGAGGTGAGCCACATTTTGCGCGGGCTGAATGGGTCGGCCACATTGGCCGACATTCAGACAGCCGCAACCATCGGTCTGCACCGGCTGATTGGGCCAGGCGCAGTGGAGATCGCACTCTATCCCGCAGATGGGCAACTGATTGTCTCGGAACGGAGCTTTTGGACGGAGGCTGCCGGGGAGTACCGCCGGGATGCCCGGGCCTATGCCGTTGAAGATAGCGCGGCAGTGGCGGCGTTGCGGGCAGGCAAGAGCCACTTTTCCCGGGATCTGGAGGAAGATCAGAACTGGTTGATTGAGAAAGAGTGGTTCTTGCAGGGCTATAGCTCGGCAATGGCCCTGCCTTTGCAGGGCAACGACCGCGTGCTGGGGCATATTCGCCTCTTCTGGCGGGAAGGGCTGGGGCCAAACCAGGCCATCCATTTTTCGCTGCCCCAGATTACAGAAGGGGTTGCCCTGGCAATTCAGAAGTTAGCCCTGTTGGAACAGACCACCCGCAGAGCCAACGAACTCCAATCCCTCACCGAACTGTCGAGTAAGTTGCGGCGGGTTCATAGCCGCGAACAGGTTACGCAGGTTGTGCTCAACCACTCTCTTGCGCTCTTTCAGGCTGATCGGGTGTATGTATTGACGCCTATACCTGAAGAAGGTATGTTGCAGGTGTTCGCGCATGTGGGCAAGGGACCAGTGGCGCCACACACCCAATATGGATTTATAGACTCGATTGCGGGCAGCGTCTTTCTCAGTGGAACGCCCTACTGCTCTGCCAATCTGTTCAGCGACCCCGCGGGCCATCGCCCAACTTTACAGATATGGGCAGAGAGCGGGTTGGATTTTGTCTCCGCGCTCTATGCCCCCTTGCGGGCCGGCGATACGATTGTCGGCGTTATTTCTATGACCAACAGCGAGACCCGCCGCTCCTTTTCCCCGGCCGATTTGCGCCTGTTCAATGCCCTGGCCGAAATCGCCGGTGGCGCGCTCCATCGCTCCGCGATTCTGGAAAGGCTGGAGCAACGGGTGGAGGAACGCACCGCAGACCTGGCCGCGGCCAATCTGCGTCTGCGGGAACTCGATCAGATGAAGTCCGACTTTGTGGCCAATGTAAGCCACGAATTGCGGACACCCCTGACAAATATCACCCTCTATCTGGACCTGATCAACCGCGGCAAGCCCGAGCGCCGGGAACACTATATGCGGGTGTTGCAGCGTGAGACCGGCCAGTTACGCCATCTGGTCGAATCGATTCTCGATCTCTCTGCTTTGGATAGAAAAGGAGATATCAGGGCCGAGACATTTTCGATTGTCGATCTGAGTGATGTTCTGGAAACACTTCTTCCCCATTTCCAAGCCAAAGCGCTGGAATCCGGTATCCTTCTTTCCCTTAATTCCCTTGAAAAGAGAACGGTTGTGTTAGGGTATCAGGAAGGTCTCAACCAGCTTCTGGCCCACCTGATGAATAATGCCATCCACTACACCCCTGCTGGTGGCCGCGTGGAGGTGGGGCTGCTGCATAGGGGCAAAGAGGTCGCTCTCTATGTCCAGGATACGGGGATCGGTATGGATGAGGATGAAATTGAACAGATATTTGAGCGATTTTATCGGGGCAAAGAAGTGCGACAATCGGATATTCTGGGCGCAGGTCTTGGGTTGTCCATTGTGAGTGGGATTGCCCAGGCACACGGAGGGCGGATTGTAGTAGAAAGTGTGCGCGGACAGGGATCGACCTTTACCGTCTGGTTTCCCACTGCGTACTCCAGCACAACAGCCAGTGCAGTTTCCAGCCCAGGGGAGAACGGGTGATGAAACAAAACAATACAAAAACGATTCTTGTGGTGGAAGACAACCAGGCCATGAATATGGCTATCTGCGATATTCTGGACCTGAGCGAATACGCGATTCTCAGCGCAGGTGATGGTGTTGAAGCCCTGGCTGTGATGCGTCGTACCCGCCCCGATGTCGTCCTGAGCGATATTATGATGCCGCGCATGGACGGCTACTCGCTGCTGAAGCACGCCCGTTCGGACGAACAGCTGCGCACGGTCCCCTTCATCTTTCTCACCGCCCGCTCTTCTGTCCAGGACGAGCGTCACGCCAAAAGCATCGGCATTGAAGATTATCTGGTGAAACCCGTCGATGCCCAGGACCTGCTGCTGGCCGTGGAAAATGTGTTGCGCCGGGAGCAAAACACTCTGATCAGTACAGAACGCCAGGTTACGCAACTGCGTAATCAGATTGTCAGCGCGCTCCAACACGAATTCCGCACCCCACTGACCTTCATTTTGGGCTATGCCGAGCTTCTGGCTGAAAGTCCCCCAGAGACAGTCGATGTGGAAACCCTGCGGGCCTCTACATCCGCCATTTTGGAAGGGGGCCGCCGCTTGCAGAATATGATTGAAAAATTTCTGCTTCTGGCCGATATGCAGTACCGTCGGGAACTGCCCAACTCGGTAACCCCCGCGGATATGACACTCCTGCTGGCGAGCGAGGCCCAGACCCATTCCAGAGCAGCACAGGAAGCCGGTCTGAACTTCTCGTTGGAGTGCGAAGTAGACGATCCAACAATCCTTGTGGAGTCCAGCTACGTGCGCCAGGCCATCGGTCATCTGATCGACAATGCCATTCAATACCGGCGGCCAACCTCTGCCCACATCCGGCTTATCGTTATTGAAAGCGAGAGCTACCTGGGCGTGCAAATCCAGGACGATGGCCGGGGCATCCCTGCGGATAAGCTGAGCGCACTGCACGATCCTTTTGATCAGATTGACCGGGAAAACCGGATTACACCGGGTGTTGGGCTGGGGTTGGCTCTGGTACGCCACATTGCCCAGCTACACGGTGGCTATCTTCAAATAGAGAGCGTCGTGGGCAAAGGAAGCACTTTCACCCTTTGGCTGCCGCTCCCGCCGGATACCAGCCTGCAATGACCCACGCCCACCTCGACTTCCCACCCCTTTCTGCCATTTTTAACGCCACTTTTCCCTTGCAGTTGTCATCTGCTGCCGCGCCCTTTCGCTTCGGAGGGCTGGCTTTGGTGGGTGGCCGTATTGGGGGCAAGGATTTCATACCGTCCCAGCCTGGCACAGCCAGACTAGACGCAAGGGGCTGTGTAGTGCTGCCCGGCTTTATCGATCTGCACATCCACGGCAGCGCAGGCCACGACACAATGGACGCCACCCCGAAAAGTCTGCCCGCCATCAGCGCTTTCCTGGCCCGCCACGGTGTCACCGCCTTTACCCCCACCACAATGACCGCACCCCACCCAGCCACCCTGACCGCGCTGAAAAACGTGGCCGCCGCCCTGACCCATCCCATGCCCGGTGCGGCCATTCTGGGCGTCCATTTGGAGGGGCCATACATCAGCCCCCGCTTCCCCGGCGCCCAGGCCAAAGAGAATATCCGCGCCGCCAATCTCTCCGAATGGGACGAACTCCTGGCCGCTGGCCCCATCAAACTCATCACCCTGGCCCCGGAAGAGCCAGGCGCAGAGCCGC
>JAHDWH010000023.1:0-21058 GCA_023384455.1 Caldilineaceae bacterium
CACCGCGGCGGGAAGCCACGCAGAACTGCTGGCAACCTCCTCCCTCTACCAACGCATCTACGCCGGCCAGTTGCAGCGAGCGTAGCCCCATTCACAATTCTCAATTCACAATTCTCAATTCACAATTCACCATTCAAAATTATTATGAGCTTCTCAATCGGATCTGTCGGACGAAGTGGTGGGCCGGGCCATGCCATGCGCAGCCTGGCCAACGAAAAAGAGGGCAAGGCTTTTGACCCCCAGGTGACCCTGCGTCTGCTGGCCTTTCTGCGCCCCCACACAGCCAAAATGGCCCTGGCCTTTGGCCTGATGCTGATCGCCAGCGGGCTGACCCTGGCCGTGCCCTATCTGATGAAAGTGGCGATCGACGGCGCGATTGTGGCAAAGGACACTGCGAGTCTGGGGCGGATTTCCCTGCTGATGGGCGGCGCGTTTCTGGCCCTCTATATCAGTACAGCCGGTCAGCGCTATCTCCTCTCCTGGGTAGGACAGCGGGTGCTGGCTACCCTGCGTTCGCGGCTGGTGGAACATCTACAGCGCCTTTCCCTGGGCTATCACGACAAACACATTATCGGCGTCACCATTTCGAGGGTCATCAGCGACGTGTCGGTGATCAACGAATTGCTCTCCCAGGGGCTGATTACACTGGTGGGGGATGTGCTGGTGCTGGTGGGCACAGTCGTTGTGATGCTGACGATGAGTCCCCGGCTGGCGCTCATCACCTTCAGCGTCATCCCGCTGATGCTGATTGTAACCCGCGTCTTTTCCCGCCACGCCAAGAGCGCCTTCCGGGAGACCCGGCGCAGCGTGGCCGCGATTGTGGGCACTCTGGCCGAGGACCTGACCGGTATGCGGGTGATTCAAGCCTTTGCCCAGGAGGAGGAGACCCAGCGCCGCTTTGCCAAAGTCAACGACGCCAACCGGACCGCGCATGTGGGGGCTATGAGTCTCTCTTTCGTCTTTCTGCCCACAATGGACTTTTTGGGCATTCTCTCCACCGCGGTCGTGCTCTGGTTTGGCGGGCGTGCTGTAGCCGCCGATGAGTTGACGCTGGGCATTGTTGTGGCCTTTTTGGCCTACGTCAGCCGCTTCTTCCAGCCCGTGCAGGAGATGAGCCAGCTTTACACCACAATGCAGCAGGCCATGGCCGGGGGCGAACGGGTGCTGGAATTGCTGGACACCGGGCCTGAAGTGCCGGAGCCGGAGACACCGCTGGAGATGCCCCCGATTCGTGGGCGCATCGAATTGGACCGGGTGCATTTCTCCTATACGCCAGAGACGGAAGTGCTGCACGACGTTTCGCTGGTCATCGAACCGGGGCAGATGGTAGCGCTGGTAGGGCCGACGGGCGCGGGCAAATCTTCCATCGCCAATCTGGTGGGGCGCTACTACGACGTGACCGGCGGCGCGGTCTGCATCGACGGCATCGACGTGCGCACGGTCACCCAGCAGTCTCTGCGCCGCCAGATGGGGCTGGTCTCCCAGGAACCCTTTCTCTTTCCCGGCACTGTGGCGGACAACATCCGCTTTGGCCGACCCGACGCGGATATGCGGGATGTGGAGAGCGCGGCGCGTATGTCCAACGCCCACGACTTTATTGTGGACCTGCCCAATGGCTACGCCACGGAGATTGTGGAAGGGGGCGTCAATCTCTCTGTGGGCCAGCGCCAACTGGTCTGCATCGCTCGGGCTGTGCTGGCCGATCCCCGCATTCTGGTGATGGACGAGGCCACAGCCAGTGTGGACACCATCACCGAAGCGCTGATTCAGGAAGCTCTGGACCGGCTGCTCTCGGCCCGCACATCGGTTGTCATCGCCCACCGCCTGAGTACCATCCGCAATGCGGATGTCATCTGTGTCATTCAGGACGGAAAAATTGTGGAGAAAGGGCGACACGAGGAGTTGCTGGCCTTGGATGGGGTCTATCGCAATCTTTACGAGCGGCAGTTTATTGGCGCGGAGGAGGAGAGTTGAAATTACCGGACGGGGGGCTGTCATACGCAAGGCAATCATAACCGGTGTGTGTCAGGGCGGCGTAGCGGACGTCCCCACCCCCCAGGCCAAAGCCGATTGGGTGCTGGTGAAGGTCCACACTGCGCCGATGTGTACGGAATACAAGAGCTTTCTGGCCGGGACGCCCAGCCAGCAACTCGGCCACGAAGCCGCCGGCGAAGTGGTGGAGGTGGCCCAGCCCGGGCGCTGGCAGGTGGGCGACCGGGTGGTGGTCATGCCCCAGAACCCCTGCGGCGTCTGCTCCCTCTGCCTGGCCGGAGAGTACATCCACTGCCAGGACCCGGCGGACTTCGCCGCCATTCACGGCAGCCGGGAGGGCAGCGCCACAATGGCCCAGTACCTGCTCAAACAGGCGCGCCAGCTTGTGCCCATCCCCGACGGGATGAGCTACGACCAGGCGTCTATGGCCTGCTGCGGGCTGGGGCCAACCTACGGCGCACTGGAACGGGTGGCCGCGGGCGTGCTGGACACCGTTCTCATCACCGGGCTGGGGCCGGTGGGGCTGGGCGGGGTAATCAACGCCACCTTCCGGGGGGCGCGGGTGATCGGCGTGGAGAGCAATCCCTGGCGGGCGCAAAAGGCGATAGAATTGGGCGCAGAAGCGGTGATTGACCCCGCCGCGCCGGACGCCCTGGCCCAGATTCTGGCGCTCACCGCCAATGGCCGGGGCGTAGAACATTCCATCGACTGCTCCGGCGTGGCCGCCGCGCACCGGCTCTGCATCGACGGGACCCGGCGCAAAGGTACTCTCTCCTTCGTGGGCGAGTCCGGGCGCAACCCCTCACAGCTTTTCATCAGCGACGATATGATCCGTAAAGGGCTGACCCTGCACGGCTCCTGGCACTACAACCTGGCCCTCACCCCAAAGATTCTGCGGGTCATCGCGGCCAACAGCCACAAAATCGACCACCTGATCAGCCACCGCTTCCCATTGCAAGAAGTCCAGACCGCCTGGGAGACGCAGGTGGGAGGCCAGTGCGGGAAAGTCCTCCTCAAGCCGTGGGCATGAGATGATGAGATGCTGCGATGATAGCGCATCTCCCATCATCGCAGCATCTCATCCCCGCTCCCCTAATGGTATACTGGTAGAAGATTCTCACTCTTTACCCACCCCGCACAGGAGCGACGCCGATGTCCCTCTCGCCTTTTGAACTCCCCCCCGCCGAGTTGGCCCAGGCAGCCGTGGCTCTGGCCGAAAAGCTGCTGATCCGCGCCCAGGCCGGGCAGACTGCTGCGGAGAAAGAGCAGTCCGAACGGCTGGCCCGGCTGATGAACGATCCCCTGGGCAAAGAGCTGACGATTGGGATGGTGGACCAGGCCTTTCGCAGCCACCAGCCGGCGCGCATCGCCGACCAGATTTCTCACCTGCTGGATGAGTATGGCACGCCCCAATATATGGACTGGTGGGAGCGCACCGCGCTCACCGTCGGCGGGGTGATGGGCCACTATCTGCCCGCAGTCGTCGTGCCGCCGATTATCGCCCGACTGCGCCAGGAGACCCGCACAGTCATCCTCCCCGGCGAGGAGGGCGACCTGCGCCGCTATCTGCAACGGCGGCGGGCGGGCGGTGTGCGGCTGAATCTCAACCAACTGGGCGAGGCCATTCTGGGCGAGGAGGAGGCGGCCCGGCGTATGACCGCCTATCTGGCCCTGCTGGCCCGGCCCGATGTAGAGTACATCTCCGTCAAAGTCTCATCGGTTTTTAGCCAGATCAATCTGGTCGCCTATCGCCCTACGGTCGAACTGGTCAAAGAACGGCTGCGCACCCTCTACCGCCAGGCAATGGCCCACCGCTATACCCGCCCGGACGGCCACAGCACCCATAAATTTATCAATCTGGATATGGAGGAGTACCGCGACCTGCACCTGACTTTGGACGCCTTCAAAGAGGTGCTGGACGAAACCGAATTTACGCCCCTCTCCGCGGGGATTGTCCTGCAAGCCTATATCCCGGATAGCTTTTACGAGCAGCAGCGGCTGACTGACTGGGCACTGGCGCGGGCGGGACGGGGTGGCGCGCCTATCAAAATCCGCATCGTCAAAGGCGCCAATCTGGCTATGGAGCGGGTAGAGGCGGCCCAGCACGGCTGGCCCCAGGCGCCCTACACCAACAAACCCGAAGTGGACGCCAACTTCAAGCGGATGGTGGCCTATGGCTGCCACCCGGCCCGGGCCCGGGCCGTGGGTATGGGCGTCGCCAGCCACAATCTTTTCGACATTGCCTATGCCCTGCTCCTGCGCCAGGCGGCCGGGGTGGAGGAATTTGTAGACTTTGAAATGCTGGAAGGGATGGCAAACCACCAGGCCCGCTCTGTGCAGACCGAGGCGGGCGGGCTGCTGCTCTATGCGCCGGTGGTCAAGACTGAAGACTTTCACAGCGCCATCGCCTATCTGGTGCGCCGCCTGGACGAGAACACCGCGCCGGAGAATTTCCTCCACGACCTCTTTGGGATGCAGCCGGGCAGCCCGGAATGGCACAAGCAGCGGGAGCAATTCCTCCACGCCTGCACCCTGCTGGAGAGCGCCCGATCCATCCCCAACCGCAGCCAGGACCGGCGCAACGAACAGCCCCAGCCCCAGCCGATCTTCCGCAACGAACCGGACACAGACTGGTCTCTGCCCGCCAACCAGCGCTGGGTTGCCGAAATTGCCGCCGGATGGCGCGACAAAAGGATTGAACCGATCCCTCTGCAAATCGCCGGAGAGTTGCTCCACACCGCGGCGACAGGTGAGGGTATCGACCCTTCCCGGCCCGACCAGATCTCCTTCCGCTATAGCCTGGCAACGCCGGAACTGGTGGAGCGGGCATTGGCAACGGCAGTCCAGGCCCAGAAGGGGTGGGGCAGCCGTCCCGTGGCCGAGCGCAAGACGATTCTGCTGGCCGCGGGCGACGAACTGACCCGGCGCCGGGGCGATCTGATCGGCGCAATGCTCCGGGAGGCGGCCAAGACCCCCAGCGAAGGCGACCCGGAGGTCTCCGAAGGCATCGACTTTGCCCGTTACTACGCCCGCAGCCTGGACAAGCTGGCCGAGCAGCCGGATGTGGCCTTTGCCCCCCTGGGCGTGGTGGTGGTGACGCCCCCCTGGAACTTCCCTTTTGCCATCCCGGCCGGCGGCGTGCTGGCAGCGCTGATGGCGGGCAACGCCGTCATCTTCAAACCCGCGCCCGAAGCAGTGCTGACCGGCTGGCAGTTGGCCCAGGCCCTGTGGGCTGCCGGCGTGCCAAAAAATGTGCTCCAATTCCTCCCCGCGCCGGACAACGAAATTGGCCGTCAGTTGGTTGTGGACGAGCGCACCGCCGCGGTCATTCTCACCGGCAGCATCGAGACGGCCCGGCTCTTTCAGGGCTGGCGGCCCCATCTGCGCCTCTTCGCCGAGACCAGCGGCAAAGACAGCCTGATTGTCACCAGCCTGGCCGACCGGGACCAGGCGATTAAGGATTTGGTGCGTTCGGCCTTTGGACACAACGGCCAGAAATGCTCCGCGGCCAGCCTGGCGATTCTGGAGGCCGAGGTCTACGACGACCCGGACTTTCGCCGCCAGCTACGGGACGCCGGGGCCAGCCGGGCTGTGGGTTCGGCCTGGGAGTTAGCGTCCTTGCAGACGCCTCTGACCCAGCCGCCCAGCCCCAAACTCCTGCGGGCGCTGACGGTGCTGGATGCGGGTGAGGAGTGGTTATTAGAGCCTCGACCGCTGGTGGTTGCCGATCAGGAGATCGGCGATCTGGCCAGTCACCGGCTCTGGTCGCCGGGGATTAAGCTGGGGGTGCAGCCGGGTTCGTTCTTTCACAAAACCGAGTGCTTTGGCCCGGTGTTGGGGCTGATGCGGGCACGAGATTTGAGCGAGGCCATCGACTTTGCCAATGGGGTGGGCTTTGGGCTGACCGGGGGTATCCACAGCCTGGATGACCGGGAGGTGGAGCAGTGGCTGGAACGGGTGGAGGTGGGCAACGCCTATATCAACCGCCACATCACCGGCGCGATTGTGCGCCGCCAGCCCTTTGGCGGTTGGAAGGCGTCGGTTGTGGGGCCGGGGGCCAAAGCCGGGGGACCGAACTATGCGCTTCAGTTCGGCCATCTGAGCCAGCGCGGGCTGCCCCAAAAGCGTGCCCGGCCCGCGCCCCCAGTGGCGAGTCTGTTGCAGCGGTTGGAATTGCTGGTGGCGCCGGGCCAGGTGGAGACTCTGCGCGCTGGGGCTGGCTCCTATGCCTGGGCCTGGGCCGAACATTTCAGCCAGGAACACGACCCCAGCCGCATCCTGGGCGAGAGAAATGTCTTGCGCTACCGCCCCCTGCGCGGCCTGCTTCTGCGCGCCGACAGACAGACGCCACCTCCGGCCCTGGCCCTGGCTCTGCTGGCCGCTGCTACTGTGCGGGCCGCCGTCCATCTGAGCATCGGCCCCGGAATGGAGGCGTGGCACTGGCTGGAGCGGGCGGAAGGTGTTACGCTGGTGGAAGAGGGGGAGAGCAATCTGGTCTCGCTCCTGCAAATTGCGCCGCCACCGGTGGACCGTCTGCGTGCCCTGGCGCCCCTGGAAACCGAGCTGCGCCGGGCGCTCAACAACGGGGGGATCAGTGTGATAGAAGGGCCACTGCTGGCCAATGGCCGGCTGGAATTGGGCCACTATTTGCGGGAGCAGGCAGTCAGCCAGACCGTACACCGCTACGGCAATGTGCTGGCAAAGTATCGCTAAAATCGTTGGAATTCTACAGACAATCTGACAGGAGAAACCCATGCCCAATCTCTTTGGCCGTAACTACAGCAAACGTGAACTTCTGGACCTGGTGGGGGATATCTCCCAGGTGGCCCACACCCGCAAGACCGCCACTACCGAAGGCATCGAGCGGGGCGCAGACCTGATCGAAGTCTTCGACGCTTCGGGCCTCTGCTTTTCGGTGCTGCCGGGCCGGGCCTTGGACATCGCCTCGGCCCATTACAAAGGAATCTCCCTCTGCTTTCGCAGCAACACAGGCGACGTGGGGCCGTCCTTCTACGAAGCCCAGGGCTATGGCTGGCTGCGGGGCTTCTTTGGCGGGCTGACCACCACCTGTGGCCTCACCTTCACCGGTCACCCGGAGGTAGACCCGGAGGTGGAGAATGAGCCGTTGGGACTCCACGGGCGGCTGGCCTTTCTGCCCGCCAAAAATGTGGCCGTGGAGAACGGCTGGGAAGGCGAGGAGTATATCACCCGCATTCGGGGACAGATGCGCGAGGCGCTGGTCTTTGGCACAAATCTGGAACTGCGCCGGGAGATTGTCACAGTTCTGGGCGAGAAGCGGCTGCGCATCCACGACCGCATCGAAAACCTGGGCGTAGACCCCTCGCCGCTGATGTTTGTCTATCACACCAATCCGGGCTTTCCGTTGCTGGATGGCGGCAGCCGGGTATTGATCCACAGCACATTGACCACTGAGTGGCTGGCCGATGCCGAAGTGGGGCCGGAGGTCTATTCTACTGTGCAGAGACCCCAGGAGACCCCGGGGGATGCGGTATTTGTCCATCGCCCCCTGGCCGACGGGGAGGGCAATGTACACGTTGGCCTGATCAACGACGCTTTGGCTACAGGGATGTACTGGAAATATCCCCTGGCCGAAATGCCCCTGCTCAACCAGTGGCAACACTTTCACCGGGGCACGTATGTAATGGGAATCGAGCCGGGCAATGCTTCGATGTTGGGCCGGGCCTGGAACCGCAAGCACGGCTATCTGCAACAGATCCAGCCCGGCGAAGTGCGGGAGTTTCATCTGGAGATCGGCGTCCTGGACGGCGCGGCAGAGATCGCCGGGTTTGAGAAATATTTTCCCCCAGCGTAACTGTTGAGCCACCCCACCTTACCCCTCCCCGTTCCAGGGAGGGAACTGGATCGACTCCTCCCCCAAAGTGGGGGAGGTTGGGAGGGGGTGCGCATTTCCCCCAACTGTAGCAGCCCGCCAGAATACATTGCGAAGAATTTGCGAAGATTGCGCCGCGCCCTCGCTCATCTGCTGTGGGCCTTTAATCTGATTGCGAAGAGTTCACGAAGAGTTCGCTGGTATGCTTCTCCTCAGCCCGTTTGTCCCCATTTTTCTCTCTCAACCGGCGTGGATGGATGCCGAATCTGGCCCACAGCGCCCCAATAAGGCTGTATTTGTATGGCTGGGTCATCCACCGCAACCGCAACCGACCAGAACCTGAGCCTGCGCCATCTCTACGCCGAGATGGCGCGAATGGACGTTTTTTTGAAACGGGCCGTGGCCCGGCTGGAAGCTGTCCAGGATGACGAGAACCAGATGCCTGGCCTGGTTATCTCCCGTGCGGAGGTGGACAATCTTTTTGCCTTCTCTGCTGGTTTTACCCCCAACCCAAGTCCCGATCCCTTTGAACAACTCTATCAGCAGGCTTGGGACTCGGCCCTGATGACCCAACAGACTGGCGAGGCGCAGAACATTCCCCTGCGTCTGCTGCAACTGCGCACGGCTTTTCAACTCAACCCTTTTGAATACGACGCATTTCTGATCTGCCTGGCGCCGTCGCTGGACCTGCGCTACGAGAAAATTCTCGCCTATATTCAGGACGATGTAACCCTGCGCCGACCGACAGTCAACGGTATATTGCAGATTCTGGTGGGCGATAGCGAAGACCGATTGCGTCTCTTGCTGGCTTTTCTGAACAACAATCGACTGCTCTACCACAAGCTGATTCGCTTCGGGTCGGAGAGCGAGGAAGCTACCTCTCTTTTGTCCCGCCAACTGGTGGCAGACGAAGGGGTGGTGGCCTGGCTGCTCGGCCAATATGAATCCGCCCCCCGCCTGGAGCAATTCATCGAATTGCACTCTGCCATTGTCCAGGATGAAGATCGGCTGCTGGCTACCGATGCCTGGCCAGCGGTTTCCGAAGCCATTAACGGCCAGTCGGTCGCCCTCTTTCACGGCCCGGATGTGGGAATTCAGATTGCCACGGCCCGGCTCTTGGCCGCCGCTGGCGACCTGCCATTGATGACTGTCAATCTTGCCCTGGCGGTGGCTGGCGGGTTGACGGCCTATGAGACCCTCTCGGCCGCGCTGCGCGATGCCCGTTTGACCGGCGCGCTGCTCTTTATCGAAGGCTGGGATGTCTGCCTGACAACCGGCGCGCCGGCTGCCAATCTGGTCAAGCTCCTCTTTGGCGCGCTCAACCCGGTGATCGTCAGCAGCGAAAAGGAGTGGCACAGCCACGGCATCGAACGGGCTGAGTCCATCCTGCGGGTGACACTGGACCGCCCCACCTATCGCCAGCGTCTGGACCTCTGGGAATTTTTCCTGAATGCCATCAGCTTTCCCCAGGCCGACGATGTGGAGATTAAACCCCTGGCCAGTCAATTTGTGCTCACCAGCCGCCAGATAAAGGACGCGGTCTATACCGCCAAAGACACCGCTTTGCAGCGTCGGGATTCCATCCAGCGCCAGGACCTCATTGCCGCGGCCCGTGCCCATTCCAGCCCCAATCTCTCCGGTCTGGCCCAGAAGATCGAACCCCGCTATGACTGGGGCGATCTGGTCCTGCCGGAGGATCAGAAGTCTATGCTGCAAGAGATGGTGCAGACTGTCAAAGGCCGGGGTGTGGTGATGGAGGAGTGGGGGGTGGGGCGTAAATTAAAGGCCAGCGCCGGGGTGACGGTCCTCTTTGCCGGGCCGCCGGGCACAGGCAAGACAATGGCGGCGGAAGTGATCACCAAAGATTTGGGGCTGGACCTCTACAAGCTGGACCTGTCGATGGTAGTGAGCAAATATATCGGCGAGACGGAGAAGAATCTGGGCAAAATTTTTGACGAGGCCCAGAGCAGCAGTGCTGTCCTCTTTTTTGACGAGGCCGACGCCATCTTTGGCAAGCGCTCGGAGGTGAAAGATTCGCATGACCGCTACGCCAATATGGAAGTCAGCTATCTGCTGCAACGGATGGAAGAGTACGACGGGGTGACGATTCTTGCCACCAATCTGCGGGCCAATATGGACGAAGCCTTTACCCGGCGTATGCAGTTTATTGTGGATTTTCCCTTTCCGGACGAGGAGGAGCGGCTGCACATCTGGCAGACTCTCTTCCCGGAGGATTTGCCCCAGTCTGCCGATATCGATCTCGCACTCTTTGCCAGCCGCTTCAAGCTGGCTGGGGGCAGTATCCGCAATATCATTGTGGGTGCCGCCTACCTGGCCGCGGCCAATGACGGTCAAGTTACGATGAATCATCTGCTGCACAGCACCCGCCGGGAGATGCAAAAGATGGGGCGGCTGATTACCGATCTGGACCTGACCTATTGAATAGCGAATGGTGAATAGTGAATAGAAAATTGTTAATGAATCGTCACGAACCACCTGCCACCTGCGACTTACAATGTTTGACGACATAGACGAAGCCCTGCGACGGCTGCTCATCGACGAGATTCCCGTTCGCAACAACGAAATTGAGATCGCTTTTGATCAGCCCCGGCGGGAGTGGTCGGCCCGGTTGAATCGGCCCACCCTCAACGTTTTTCTGCACGATGTGCGGGAGAATGCCCAGCTCCGCCAGAGCCATATTCAACGGCAGCAGCCGCACCCGGACAGGCGACAGACGGCTTTACAGCGGCCCGAGGCCCGGGTGGACCTGCACTATATGATTACGGCCTGGGCATCCGAGCCGGAGGACGAACACCGGCTGTTGGCCCGAACTCTGCTCTCGCTGCTGCGCCATCGGGAGTTGCCCGAAACCTATCTGCCCAATGGCCTGCGTCAGCAGCCCCGACCCGTCGCTCTGAGTGTGGCCCAGTACGATACCACCTTCAACCCGCCGGATTTGTGGGGGGTGATGGACAACGAGCTGCGACCCTGCCTGAACTGTCTGGTTACATTGACGATGGACCCCCACCTTCCGCTGACTGTACCTCTGGTGCGGGTGCGGGAGTTGCGGGTGGAGGATATGGCGGTCCGCTCTATGCGTCAGCAGCAAGCGCCCCAAAGCAACGGCAGCGGTGGGCTGCACGGCGCACCGGGGCAGGAGAAGCGCTGGACCATCGGCGGTCACTTGCGCTTTGATTCCCTGGAATCAATTCAATTGTCTGTGGTGGAGTTGGAACGGGATGTGCCTGTAGCCGCAGACGGCACATTTGTTATCGGCGATCTGCGGGAAGGAGCCTACACTCTGGAGGTGCAACGGGGCCAGGAAGCGCCAGTGCGTCACACCATTACTGTCCCATCGGGCGAGTATGACATCCGTGGCTAAGTAAGCGTCAAGCAATAAGTTACACCCGGTGCGTCGCACTGTCCGCTTACATCAGGTGCGAAGAACCATCTCCTGGACAGTGCGACGCACCCCAAACCCATTATCTGATCCCAACTATTACTCCCCAATTACCAACACGCAGAAAGGGAAGAGCTATGCCGGAATATCTGTCACCAGGTGTCTATGTCGAGGAAGTTGACACCGGTCCACGCCCGATTGAAGCCACCAATACATCCACTGCGGTCTTTGTCGGTTTCACCGAAAAGGCCGAGGATGTGCGGGTGGTCGATGGCGAAACAATCGTTACCGATCTGACCAACCGCCCCACGTACATCACAAACTGGATTCAGTACAGCCAGAAGTTTGGCGGTCTGGTAGACGGAGCCTATCTGCCTCTGGCGATCCAGGGCTTCTTCACCAATGGCGGCACAAAGTGCTATATCGTCAGCCTGCGTCAGATTCCGCCTGCCCAGGCTGGTCTGCTCAACGGCAGCAGCGAACCCGCGCTCATCGCCCGCTCCCGCAAGTCCGGGCTGGGCGGTATGGACTATCGGGTGCGGATTGCTGCCTCTGCCAACGGGGGGGGCGGTCTGGCTGACGAAGAGGAAGAGAATGGGGATGGGCTGAAACCATTTGACGTAATCATCGAAAAACGTACCAACGCCGGTGATTGGCAGGTGAAGGATACGCGCAAGGAGGTGCGTCTGGAAGAGACAGAGGCCGACGGCCAGCGCCAGGTGCGGGTAGCTTATCGCAGCAACAAAGCCTCGGAGCTGATCGACATTGTGATTCCTGACCAGTCCCGTTCTCTGGCCGAGCTGTGGCCCGCAGAGCAGCAGCAATCCCTCTCCATCGAGCAGAAGCTCCTGGCGGCCCCCACCCCCAGTGAATTCCGGGGCGATGTGGCCGAGCGGACAGGTGTGGAAGGGTTGGAAGTGCTGGACGATGCCCGCATTATCTGCGTGCCCGATCTGATGACCACAATGCCCGGCGAAAAACTGGACCTGAAAATGGTCAAAGCGGTGCAGACCAGCCTGGTGGCCCACTGCGAGCGTCTGGGCGACCGCATGGCGATTCTGGACACCCCGCCCAACCTCAACCCCCAGGAGGTCAAAGCCTGGCGGCAGGACATCACCGGCTTCGACAGCGCCTACGCGGTGATGTATTACCCCTGGATCGAAGTGATGGATATGTCCACGGATCGCTCCATCCATATGCCCCCTTCCGGTTTTATGGCCGGTGTCTGGGCACGCACGGACAATACCCGGGGTGTCCACAAAGCCCCCGCCAACGAAGTGGTGATGGGCGCGACCGGGCTGGCCTATAACGTGACCAAAGGCGAGCAGGACGTTCTCAACCCCATCGGTGTCAACTGTGTGCGTTCCTTTGCCGGGATGGGCATCCGCATTTGGGGGGCGCGCACCCTCACCAGCAACGCGCTCTGGCGCTATGTCTCTGTGCGTCGTCTCTTTAATATGATTGAGACGACTATCGAGAACAGCACCCAATGGACCGTCTTTGAACCCAACGATCCCCGGCTGTGGGGGAAGATCCGCCGGGATGTGGGGGCTTTTCTCACCACCCAGTGGAATGCGGGTGCGCTCTACGGTGCGTCGCCCTCCCAGGCTTTCTATGTGAAATGTGACGAGCAGACGAATCCGCCAGAGTCCAGAGATTTGGGCCGGGTGGTGGTCGAGGTGGGCATTGCTCCGGTGAAGCCCGCCGAGTTTGTCATCTTCCGCATCAGCCAGTGGAATCCTGAACTGAGCGCATAAGTAAGCGTCAAGAAATAAGTTATCGGTCTGATTCCGGGAATCGGCCAGGCGATGACGGGAAAGCCGAGAGATATTGTGGCCGATTCCCGGAATTGTGTCTGCGAAACACCTACGTTATTTCTTGACAGTTACTAAGCGTTTGCTGCAACAATCTTAACAAAGGAGACTTGACACTATGGCAACAGAATCCCCATTGGTCCCAGATGGTACTCGTACTGGGAAAGGCGCTGGGATTACCGATGATCCCCTGATTGTATTTAATTTCGGGCTGGAGGTCGATGGCGTACTGGAAGGCTATTTTTCCGAATGCAGCGGCATCGGCTCCGAGCACGATATTGTGGAATCCCAACTGGTCAACAAAAACGGTAAGTCTTTCGTCTTCAAAGCGCCGGGCATCATCAAATACAACGATGTCTCCCTGAAGCGAGGCATTACGGCGGATATGCAGATTTGGGATTGGCGGGCGGATGTGGAGCGGGGTGACTTCGCCGGCATTCGCAAGAACTGCTCGATTATTATGTATGACCGCAACTTCCGCGAAGTAGCCCGCTGGAACTTCTACAACGCCTGGCCTTCCAAAGTCAGCGGCCCGGACCTGAGTTCGAGTGGTAATGACTTCGGTGTCGAGGAGATCACCCTCGTCCACGAAGGCTTCTACCGCGAGAAGTAGGCGTATCGCATAAAGTGGCGAAGCCACGATTTGCGTGGAGAAACGTGAAGACGTGAAACGTGAGAGTGTGTGACGACACCTCACGTTTCACGTTCCAACTGGTTGGCCGACTAACGCTTGTGCGTTCGTTCCTCGCTGGTACGGAATAAAGTGGCGAAGCCACGATTTGCGTGGAGAAACGTGAAGACGTGAAACGTGAGAGTGTGTGACGACACCTCACGTTTCACGTTCCAACTGGTTGGCCGACTAACGCTTGTGCGTTCGTTCCTCGCTGGTACGGAATAAAGTGGCGAAGCCACGATTTGCGTGGAGAAACGTGAAGACGTGAAACGTGAGAGTGTGTGACGACACCTCACGTTTCACGCCTTCCCGTTTCACGTCTTCACGTTTCACGTCTTCCCGTTTCACGTCTTCACGTCTTCACGTCTTCCCGTTTCACGTCTTCACGAGGCTGGCCCCGGCTTGCAATGATCGCGCCAGACCCGCTAATGATGCGGGTTGCTTTTCAGCGCGCTTTGAGAGTATACTATCCTCAGTCAGCATATCTTCCCAACAATTCAACAACCCAGCACAGGAGTTCATTGATGAGCTTCCAGACCGAATTTGATTTTACCCTGCCTATGGGCTATATCGATCAGGCCGGCAACGTCCACAAACAGGGGACGATGCGCCTGGCTACGGCTATGGACGAGATTGCCCCCCTGCGCGATATGCGCGTCCGCACCAATCAGGCCTATCTGGTGATTACCCTTCTGGCCCGGGTCATCACCCGGCTGGGCTCCCTGGAAACAGTCTCCCCCTCTATCGTCGAAAACCTCTTTGCCGCGGACCTGGCCTATTTGCAGGCCCTCTATCGCACCATCAACGAAGAAGGGCGTACCACCATTCAGGTCACCTGCCCCGAATGCGGCTCCGAGTTCGCCGTGGACCTGGCCGATCTGGGGGGGTAGCTGGCTACCCCCTGGATCGCCTACGGGAGGAGGTAGCCTACGTCGCCTACCATTTTCATTGGCCCTACGACCAGGTGATGGAGATGGAGCACGGCGAGCGGCAGATTTGGGTACGACAGATCGCCAGAATCAACCGTAGGCTGAACGAGACAGTGCGCTCGTGAATTGATTCTGGACGGAAGCCAGAATAAGGGTAACTGTTGAGCCACCCTATCCTACCCCTTCCCATTCTGGAGAGGGAACTGGATCGACTCCTCCCCTACAGTGGGGGAGGCTGGGTGGGGGTGAGCAGTTACGAATAGGGAGGCAGCAATGGCCGAATCGACGGCTGGATCATCCGGCAGTGGCACAGGTAGCGGTGGCAGCGGCACAGGTAGCGGTGGCAGTGGATCGGGCAGCGGCGGCAGTGGCACAGGCAGCGGCGGCAGTGGCACAGGCAGCGGCGGCAGTGGCACAGGCAGCGGTGGCAGTGGCACAGGCAGCGGCGGCGCTGGCGCGGACTCGAGCGCTGCTTCTGCCACCGGCGGCGCGGAAGCGGGCGGCTCGTCCACTGACAGCGGCGGCGGTGCGTCAACCCCACCCAATTCACTCGCGACCTTTTCCAGCGGCCCTTTTCGGGGGGCAGCGGCCAATACGGCCGGCGGCGGCTTTGCCGGGCGCGGCTCCACCCAGGGACGCACAGAGCCACCCCTGGGCATCAGCGGAACCCGTCTCAACCCCCTACAGACCTATCAGTACAGCGTCACCTTTGGCGCAGGTGCGGGCCAATTTGTCGCCTATGCCACCGAAGTGAGCGGGCTGGATTTTGAGCGGGACTATATCGAACACAAATTTGTCAACCAGCAATTTCAGGCTGTCACCCAAATGATCCCCGGACGTATCAAATGGGGTCCTGTCAGCTTAAAACGGCTGCTGACCACCGATACGGCTATGTGGGACTGGTTTATGGACAACGAAGGCCCGTCCCTCAACAGCGGCAGCTACAGCCCCAAGAAATACCCCGCCTCCCGGCTGCCCGTCACAATCATCGCCTACACCCGCAACTTCACCGAAGCCATCCGCTGGGAGCTTTCCAATGCCTGGCCCTCCAAAGTGGCCGGCCCCCAGTTCGACGCCAAAAGCGGCGACTTCGGCTTCGAGGAAGTGACTCTCGTCTTTGAGTCGGTCAAGCGTACCGTCACCGCGGCCACGGGCAGTGTAGAAGCCATCACCTTTACCGCGATTACAGGGGCCTGATATGCTACCCGATGAGAACAGCGACGAGGATACTCCACTCTGGGTTGACGTGGAGAATTTGGAAGAGATGGAATTACGCATCATCGCCGAAAAGGTGATGGAGATGTTGACCAGAGACCTGCTCATTGACCGGGAGCGCCGGGGCTTGGGTGAGGGTTGGCGTGGCTGGCGGCAGAGTTAGCCGTCTTTCCATGGGTGCGCGGGCGCAATCGGTTGGCGGCCCGCAAATTTTTCGGCAGAGCCGGGTTTGTATATTTATAAGGTGGCGAAGCCACGATTTGCGTGGGGAAACGTGAAGACGTGAGAGGATGTGACGACATCTCACGTTTCACGTTTCAGTTGGTTGACCGACCGACTAACGCATATGCGTTAGTTCCTCACTGGTACGGAATAAGAGGAAGCAATGGCTGAGATTATCAACCGGGCACTCTCCTGGCGTTACTACGTGGAAATTGACAGCATTACCGCGGCCGAGTTCATCGAATGTAGCGGCCTGACCGTCGAGCGGGAAAATGCCGGCATCACCGAAGGCGGGCGTAACGATTACGAACTTAAGCTGCCCGGTCGGCTCAAATATACAAACATCAGCTTGAAACGTGGGCTGATCGACCTGCAACTCTTGGACTGGCTGCTGGAAAACGCCAGCACGGGGACAATCAAACCCGTATTGAAAAACATCACAATCTCCCTGGCCAATGAATCGGGCGATCGGGCCTTCACCTGGAACGTCAGCCACGCCTACCCGGTCAAGTGGAGCGGCCCCCAACTGAACGCTGAAAGCAACGAACTTTCTATGGAAGAATTGGAACTGGCCTACACCTTCTTTCAACTGACGAAAGCATAAATCCTATGGCACAGCAGCCGGAGCAGCCCGCCAACCGTCCCAGCCAACCGACCAGCGACACCTTCTCTCTGCGCGCCGTGGACAGCGCAGATCGCATGGCCCGCTCTCTTTCGCCCTGGGTAGCCGAGATGCTGGGCGGTGTCAACGCGCCCACCCCAAAGGGGTCCCTCGTCCACCGTCTGATGCGTCGCCGCACCGATGAGAGCATCAGCTTTCGCTCCACCCTCTCCATCCTTAAGCGTTTTCACCGTATCGCCACCCGCAGTTTGGCCTGGAAGGCGGATTTGGGGACGATTTCCCCCGGCCTTTTCGAGAACTTTTCGGATGTAATGTTCAAGAATTGGGAAATCGGGGCCAATAATATCGAGGCGCTTCTGAAGATCAACCGCCAGGAGGAGGCAATTGATATGCCCCTGGCCGGCGAGAGCGGTCCCGTATCTGCCCCTGCCCGCCCGCCCGCCAACCCCGCGGCCGGTATGACAATGGAGGAGATTCGCCGCCGGGTGCAAGAGGCCCGCCAATTCGAGTCAATGTCGCCCTCGGCTGTGCCCAATTTTGTAAAGGCCCAGAGCGATAGCGCCCGGCCAGAAGTGCGCCCGGTAGCCCAACACCCCGGCTCCCAGCGTCCCGTACCCGCACCGCCCCGACCCACGGATCAGCCGCTTGCCCGACCCCTGCCCGGGCAGACACCGCCAGCTTCCCCCAGCCCGGCGGCCCCATCTCCCGGGGATCAGCCCCCGTCCCCCGCGCCCCGGATGATGCGCCGCCGCATGGCCCGCCAAGTGGAATATCTTTCTATGCCTGCTTCCGCGGGGAGCGATACGGGGAGCAATACGGAGGGCGGCGAGGACGGCGAGCCTTCCCCACCGCCCCAGTTCGATACCGGGCCACCTGATCTGGCCTGGCTCTTTGATGATCCATTGGAAAATAGCGTGGGTTGGGCTGCCCCAAAGCGAGAGCCAGAAAGGACCCGGCTGGCAATCCGGCCGACCCCCCAAACCCCATTGGGCACACCGCAGCGAATCGCAGACGCCATTCGACCCGTCCAGCCTCGGCGGGCAACCCGGCAGCACTCCCGCCTGCCATCGCCCAGGCGCGTCCACCAGCCAACTGCCGGGGCAGGGCCTGTTCGCCCGCCTGGGACAATCCAGCGGCTTGTCGAGCGGGTATCCCTGGCTGAAAGTGGGCAGCTATTAGCCAGCCGCCCCCATCTGTTGCTGGGTCATATACAGCGCCAGTCTATCGCGCCGGCGGTTGCACCCCAACCAGTGCCACCCACTGCTGCGCCGGGGGAGGCCCTGGCTGCTGTCACCTTTGCGCCCCAGCCAGCGCGCCTGGCTCTGCTGCGTTCGTCCGCGCCAGACGAAGAGTATCCCGCTGCCAGCACTCTGGACGATTTGGCCCTGGCCTATCCCCGCCCTCTGCGCTTCAGTGTACAGCCCGCGCCAGCCAATCAGACCGACGAAGCCGCTGTGACACCCGCTCCGCCATCGGTACTGCCGTCGCCCCGGCGCGTCAACCCACCGGCGCGCCGGGACGTCCGCCCCCTGGGCCCGGCTCGCTCTCTGGCGGCGTTGCAGCACGTACCCCTGCGTCCTGCGCCGACTGTCCTGCGTCTGGTGAGCGCAAGCGCACAACCTGCCAAAGCCGCGTCCACACCACCGCCCACGCCCAGCGCAACGCGCGCTCCCCAGGGATCAGCCGAGAGCGAATTGCTGGCTGAAGTTGCCGATCTGCCCGCGTCGCCTCAGCTTCGTGCGCTTTTCGAGCCGGTCTCGCAACTGTGGCAGACCCGGCAATTGGCCCCCATCCCTGCCCCCCCTGCCCTGCCATTCACTGCGGGAGAGTCCCTGGCACCCTTGCCCTTTGGCGGGCGTAGTGTGGCGCTGGAAGGCAGCGCAGGCGAGAGGCGAGCCACGACGCTGCCCAGGATTCCTGCGACGGAAGCGGCGGCCCCGCTCCTTACTGTCGCACGGGCCGCCCTGCCACCGCTGGAGTTAACCTCGCAACGTTTGCGGCTCTTTGCCAGCCGGGCCGACAGGCCAGAGGCCCACCGCCCGCTCGCCACAGCCGATGACCCCATAGGCCAGGCGCGGCGTAGCCGCGAACGAGAAGTCGGGCGTAGAGATTCCGGGGATAGCCGTCCGGTCCAGGCCGGGGAGGAAGATGCGCGGCCACGAAGCGCGGCTGAGGGCGAACTTTTCTACAGGGCCGACGGAGAGCCGACAACGGACCGCAGCATCACTGGTCGCCCGCGCCGGTCCATAACCGGCAGTGTGAGGGAGAGAGCAACCGGCATCGACCCGCTGATCCGTCCGTCTGCCACCCTGACAGAGCGAATCGCCCGCCGGGATTTTGCCGGAACACGCGGCGCGCTGCTGGCGTCCGGCCCCCTGGCAGTGGTGCTGCCACCCTTCAGAAGCCAACCCCCAGAGGGCCAGCCAGACGTATTTGGTGGGATTGGGGCAACCAGTCGATTGGGGCTGTCGGGGCCGGTAATCCCCGCGGTGTCTGTTCAGCCACCCTACCCTGCCCCTCCCCATTCCAGGGAAGGAAGTGGATCGACTCCTCCCCCACAGCGGGGAAGGTTGGGTGGGGGTGAGCAGTTACGCGGCGGGGAACTCCCACTGGCATCCGGGCAAGCATTGGGCTTGAGGGAAAGTGGGCTGGATACGCAAGGAAGCCCAGGGTGGGCTACTCCTTCTGGTTTGGGGTCATTTGTGCGCCCGACTTTTGCTGGCCTCGCGCCTCAGCCCGTACGCCTGGGCGACAGCCTGCCCGCGGCCCGCCGAATCCAGGCCAGAGCTGCGCTGCGGCCCGTCTCCCGGCTCTGGCGGACCTGGGGAGGCGAGCCGCAGACGGGCGAAAGTTTCTCCGACTTGACACCGGATACGCAGGCTGCCCGGCTGCCAGAGTTTTCAATCGATCCACCTATCCATGACGAAATTGCGTATAGTCAGCCGTACCGTACGGCTGCGACCCAGGGGTTGCCTCTGCCCATTGCCCAGGCCCGGATTGACCCCCGGCCAGCAGTCAGGGCCTCTGTGGATTCTCCCCCTCTGGAATTGCTTACGGACCGGCTCGTAGCCGACGCCCGCACCCGATCTCTGCCGGGCCAGGTTGGGGGGCGCACACGTTTGGGGGTGGGTGACCGCAGGACAAGTGCGAGAGCGTCCTTGCGACCCGCACCCGATTTTCGCCCCACTTTTTCTGGCCGTCCAGCCCGCGCATCCGCAACCCCCCGCCGTCTATCCCCTGCCCAGGCCGTGGCACAGCGGAGCGAGTCTGTGGGGCAGCCCGGGCCAGCCGCACAGAGGCCGCGCCCTGGCCGGGGATTTTTGCCCGTGCCAGGAGAGCAGTTGGATCTGTTCGAGCCGGGGATACTGCTGGAGCGGCTGTGGCAGCGGGGTGTGCCGCCGACCCCCCGCACAGGGCAGACGGCAGCTTCTTCTGATACTGTGGCGGAAAGCCGCTCTGCTAACTTTCCTGCCAACCCTCCCATCAACTTACCCGCCAATCTTCCCGTCTTGCAGCGAATTTTGCAGCGCAGCCACCGCCCCGGCGAAAGTGGGCAGGCGGCCTTGCGCTGGAGCGCCCAACGACGGCAGGCTGTGCGCCACTCCCCGGTCTCTGCGGCCTGGGATCTGCCCCCGCTTCCGGCAACCTCTGGACCGTCGTTTCTTGGGACGGAAGGAATTAGCGATCTTCCCATCTCTTGGCCCGAACCTTTGCCTGCTCCGCCTCAGCCCCCTGCCCAGCCCGTCGGGTCAGCGCTGCCCGTGGCCGCGACTCGGCTTCCGGGCAACAGACCCGCGGCGATTGGGTCCACACAGTCTGGGAGAGAGAGCGGCTCTTTGCCCCTGCCGCTCCCCGTTACTGCGTCGGACCCGCCAGTTCGGCCCGCTCCTGTAAATCCGTCACGCCCTGTGTTTTCTGGCCTGCTACCTTCTGTAGAATTCTCCCCGGACACTGGGCCGCGTGGGCTGGCTGGTTCCCCTGGGCTTACCCGTCGCCCCCTGCCGCTGGGCAAGCAGGTGTTGCGCCGGGATTTTGCCCACACCCGCCGCTATCTGCTGCAAAGGAATCCGGGCAGTCTGCCCTCGGATCCCTTTTTCAATCGGCCCGAAACTGTACGTCGGACTGTCAGTCCGACCGCCAACTCAACCGGCCTCTCTGACGAGAAGTCGGACTACCAGTCCGACCTACGGGATTGGGCGACACAACCGGCTGAGAGCGCCACCCCCGCAGATGTACGTCGGACTGTCAGTCCGACCGCCAACCCGACCGGCCTCTCTGACGAGAGGTCGGACTACCAGTCCGACCTACGGGATTGGGCGACACAACCGGCTGAGAGCGCC
>JAHDWH010000023.1:21294-43223 GCA_023384455.1 Caldilineaceae bacterium
GGCTGAGAGCGCCACCCCCGCAACTGTACGTCGGACTGTCAGTCCGACCGCCAACTCAACCGGTCTCTCTGACGAGAGGTCGGACTACCAGTCCGACCTACGGAATTGGGCGACACAACCGGCTGAGAGCGCCACCCCCGAAACTGTACGTCGGACTGTCAGTCCGACCGGCCTCTCTGACGAGAGGTCGGACTACCAGTCCGACCTACGGAATTGGGCGAGACAACCGGCTGAGAGCGCCACCCCCGCAACTGTACGTCGGACTGTCAGTCCGACCGCCAACCCGACCGGTCTGTCTGACGAGAGGTCGGACTACCAGTCCGACCTACGGGATTGGGCGGGACGGCGGCGCGGCCCGGAATTAACGGCCACGCTCCTCAATCTGACCCGGCAGCCCCGCTACCGGATTGGTCTGCCCGCCCGCGCTCAGGGCGCCTTTTCAGGTTGGCCGCAGATGCAGCCAGCCAACGCCTGGTTGCCCACCATTTCGACCGCGGCGCGAGCGCAAAGGCAAGCGCTGTTGCCCGGTCAGGTAGCCCGCACGGCCCTGCGCGATTCGGTAGCGCGGGTGCGCCGCAGCCAGACGGAGCCGGTCTCTGGCCTGTGGCGTGCGGGGTTGCTTGGGCCGGTGGATTTGCCTGACTCTGGGGTAGAGAAAGTTTTTGGCGTTCGTTCTCTTGGCGATGAAGTTAGCGCATTGGACGGCTTATTCCCTGCCCTGACCGGGCAGCCGACTGGGGAGACTCTCCCGCCCAAAAGAGCGGCCCAGGCAGCCTTTGCGCCGCTGGAACTGGCCCTGGCCCGGCTGTTAGAGGGGCGCCGTGCTGGGAATCCGTCCCTTTCGGCGCTTCCCACAACTGGTGGGGAGGGCGCGCCGGACGAGGAGCGGAGAACCCCCCCAGCCCAGAGAGGACCGGATCGCTTATCGCCGACTGGGCCAGGCCAAAGAACAGTGCGTCCCGCGCACAGCCGTATGGCGTCGCGCCAGCCTGGGTCCCAGGCTGTGCAGCGCCTGGAGGCGGGTGGCTGGCGTTTCAAACGGGAGACAAACCCACCGGCTGCTGCCGAGTCCGCGGTTCACAGGGCACTGACCGGTCTTGCCGAAGGGCGCAGTACCCCCCTGCCCGTCCGCCCCCGCACGCTGCTGGAGCGGGTCTTGCAGCGGGATTTTGCCGGGGTGCGGGTGCAGATGGCCTCGCTTGGCCCATTGGGAATTCAGGCAGGGGTCCGTGACCAGACGGTCTTTTTGGATCGGGCAAGGGCAGACCTGAAGAGCGTTGATTCTTTGGCCCTTTTGAGCCACGAACTGACGCACGTCGCCGCCAGTGGCGCCGCGCCTTTGCTGCCTTCTGCGTCTGGTGTGGCCGGGGAGGAGCCGGATGCTCTGCCTCTGGCTGCGCTTGTGCGCCCTTCCCTTAGCCGACGACTCTCCCGGCAGTTGGTGCAGTTGAGCCTGGGGGAGGAGGAGGGGTTGGCCGAGGATGTGGAAGCGGTTGTCCGGCGGCAGGCCAGGGGACTCCGCCCGGAGGGGCGGGCAGCGAGCGGTGCGCCGGTTCAGCGCCGCGCTCCTTCTGGCCGACCCTTGCCCGATCTGTCCAGGCGCGCGGGCCAGCCATCCCGGGTCTCGGCCCATTCTCCTTTTCGCGGGATTGACGAGGGCAGCCGTTCTGTGGCAGCATTGGCAGAACGCCAAATCTCTGCCCGCCAATTTGAGCCGGTTTCCCAACTGTGGCCGCAACCGGATCTGCTGCCTGCTGCCAGCGCTGGGGCCGCGGCAACGGTTGATCTGCTGGAGGATGGGGGATGGCGCTTTAAGCGCAGTGAAGGCTCTGCCGAAGCGGGCCCGGCGGTGGTGCAGCGGGCTGCTGCCGAATTGACAGCCCGGCCCAGGGGGGGAATGCCCCTGCCCCGCCGTCCCCGGACGCTGATGGAGCGGGTGTTGCAGCGGGATTTCAGCGGTGTGCGTTTGCAGGCGGCGGGGCTGGAAGCCCTGGGCGTGGAGGCTGCGGCCCAGGGCCAGACTGTCTATTTGCAGCGTTCAGATCTGACCCATTTGGAGCGTCCGGACAATCTGGCCCTGCTCGGCCACGAGTTGACCCATGTGGCGGTGGGCACAAATCCGCCCGTGCGCCGTTCCGAGCGGATGGGGTTGGGGTCAGGCTCTGGGCCAGATGGGGGGGGAGAAGCCGCGGCTTTGCCCGTAGCCTTGCCCCGGCTGAATGGGCTGGGGGGCAGTATACAGCGGGAGGAAGCCGCGGCCCATCAGGTGGAGCAGGGCATTCAGGCCCTGTTGCAGCAGGACAGGGCTGTGCAAAGGGAGGTGTTGGACCCCCGCCCCGTCAATGTCCCCGTGAAGCCGGTTGCCCGTATGGGGAGCGCTGCGAAGGCAGATGGATATGGACCGGCCAGGAATGGCAATGGCCGCACTGCTTCGTCTTTGCCCTATCTTCAGCGCCGGGCAGTGGCCGGGGTCTCCCTTTCGGCTATGGGTGTTCCATCTGCCGAGGACGGCCCAGAGCGCTCTGGTGCTGCCCTGGACGGGGTGTCCAGCGCGGGGATGCCGGTTGTCCAGCGGTTTCTGGATCGGCAAAGCCGGGGGCTGGCGGATTTGGCGGGGCCAGAACCGGTACACTCCCCGGTGGAAGTAAGTCAATCCTCCCCTCCACACCCCTTCGCCTCGATTCAGCGGGTCGAGGGCGAAGAGGGGGGCAGCGAGGATGAGGAAATCCAGGATGAGAACCAGGAACCGGATTGGGATCGGCTGGCGGAGAAGATATATCCGCTGATTAAGCGGATGGTGATGCTGGAACGGGAACGGCGGCCTTTGTAATGGGAAGAACGGCTCACCCCCACCCAACCTCCCCCACTGTGGGGGAGGAGTCGATCCAGTTCCCTCCCTAGAATGGGGAGGGGTAGGGTGGGGTGGCTGAACAGTTACGATGGGAAGAATTACGACGGGAGATGCCAATGGCGAGTTTTGAGCAGTCGTCGATTAAGTGTCTGGAAGGAAAGTACTCGGGTGTGCAGGTCTATCTGACCTTCAACCCGGAGACGGTCACCTTCTCCAAGGGCGTCAAGTGGACGAAGACACCCAAACCCACCAGTGATAACCCGGATATGGATTTTGGCGGTGGCAAGTCGGGAACTTTCAAAATCAGCGACATTACATTTGACGCTACGATGCCCGAAGTGCTGACCCACGCGGGGAAGCAGGGCAGCGCGGTGGGCGGGACAATCACCACAGATATTGAACAGTTGGTACGTTTTACTGAAATCGACAAGACCGCCAGCAGCGAGCCACGCCCGCCCAAATGCCAGTTCATCTGGGGGCAATACAAGTCCTATGAGGTCTATGTACAGCACGTCTCTGTGACCTACGAACTCTTCGATTCTTCGGGCAAACCCCTGCGGGCCAAAGTCTCTGTGGAGTTTGTCGAGGCGGAAGACGCCAACACCTTGCCCTATCAGAACCCCACGTCGCGCAGTCTGGCGCGCAAAGTGCGTACTGTGCTGGAGGGCGAGACTCTGGACTGGATAGCTTTTCAGGAGTACGGCTCTGCCGCGGCCTGGCGGCACATTGCCGAGACGAACAATCTGGACGATCCCCTGGCTGTGCGGGCCGGGCAGGTATTGCGGTTGGTGCCTTTGAATGCCTAGGGCAAAATACCTTTTGAGTTCTTTTTTACATAGCCGTAAAAAGTTGCTACACTGATGCAAGCCTATCTTTCCCACCATATGATCTGCCTCTTATGACCCGTTTGCTGGAGCGACTTACATTTGACGCTGCGGCCAGTGATCCGCTGCTGGCCGACACCATTGAAGAGATTGTTGTGGACTCTTCCATGCGCGTCCCGGAGATGTGTTCGATCACCCTGCACGAAGACAATCCGGACCTGCCGCTCATCGATCGCTTCAGAATCGGTGATCCGATTAAAGTGCAAATTGGCTTTGATGGCAGCGGCGGTGATGTTTTCACGGGGGATATTACGGCGCTGGAACCGAACTTCAGCGCGGGGGGCAAGGCCAGCCTGATGATTCAGGCATATGATAAGTCCTACCGGCTGCATCGGGGGCGCAAATCCCGCACATTTTTGCAACAGACCGACAGCGCGATTATCCGCACGTTGCTCTCCGAAGCAGGCGTCACGCCGGGAACCGTCACCCTGCCTGTGGACGTCACCCACGTCTTTATGATGCAGTACAACCAGACAAATATGGAATGGTTGCTGATGCGGGCCGAGCAGTTGGGTTGCCAGGTCTTTGTTTCACAAGGCAAGCTCAATTTTGTGCCAGCCACCCAGAAGACCGGGTCCCCAGCCGAATTGACCTGGGGGGACAATCTGCTCAGCTTTCGCCCTCGGGTGACTGCCGTCCACCAAAGCGAAGAGGTGACTGTGCATAGTTGGGATCAGGTGCAAAAAAAGGAGATCGTCAGCACAGTTACTCCGATTAGCGCGCTCACTTCCGTTCCAACCAACAAGCCAGGGGGAAGATTTGCGGCGAGTGCCTTTGGTGTTAATTCCCCGGTGCATATTGTGAATATGCCCGTGCAGGATACCAACGCGGCCAAAGGAATTGCTACGGGGTACATCAGCGATTTGGACGGCAGTTTCACCCAGGCCGAAGGGGTGGCCTTTGGCAATGGGGCCATCAAAGTCGGCTCCCCTGTGAAAATCAACATCCGCGAATCGGCTATGACCCTCTATTCAGGAGAGTATGTGGTAAGCTCTGTGCGCCACATCTACCGGCGTACAGGCCGCTGGGAGACCCATTTTTCGGTGCATGGCCGTCGCCCAAATTCTCTGATCGGTCTGTTGGATGGAGGAGATGATCGGGAGTTCTATGGCAACCGCTTCAATGGGGTGGTGCCGGCCATTGTCACCAATTTTCAGGATCCGGAGAATTTGGGACGCATTAAGGTGAAATATCCCTGGCTGGTGGACAAGACAGGTACGCCGATTGAGAGCGATTGGGTGCGGATTGCAGCCCCGGCTGCGGGCAAGAATCGGGGCTTTTACTATATCCCAGAGGTAGACGACGAGGTGCTGATCGCCTTTGAACACGGGGATCCCAACCGGCCCTATATGATCGGAAGCCTGTGGAATAAGAAGGACCCGCCGCCCAAGCCGACCAATCAGGTCAACGACGGCAGTAATATCACCGAGCGCATCATCAAATCCCGCAGCGGCCACATTATCGTTCTCAACGACACCAGCGGCCAGGAGCAGATTCTGATCCGGGACAAGTCGGAGAAGAATGAGATTGTCATCGACACCAAAACCAACAGCATCAGCATCAGAGCACAGCAGGACATCAACATCGAGGCTGGCGGCAATATCAACATCAAAGCCAAAGGGATGATCAACGCCGAAAGTACGATGGACACGAAGATCAAAGCCGGGGCTAACTACTCTGTGCAGGCCACGGCCAAGGCGGAGATGAAGGGCGCGATTATGAATCTGGAGTCTCAGGGGCCGCTGACCGCTAAGGGGTTGACCGCTGAAGTCAGTGCGAGTACGATGGCGACGTTTAAGGGCGCTGCGATGGTCGTCGTCCAGGGCGCGCTGATCAAATTGAACTGAGGAGTGACCAATGCCACAACCCGCAGCCCGTTTGAGCGATCCCACCGCCCACGGCGGCACAATTGTTATGGGAAACCCGACAGTCCTCATCGGTGGGTTGCCAGCCGCCTGTGTGGGCGATCCCCACGTCTGTCCGCTGGTCACAGTGCTTGTGCCCCACGTGGGCGGTGTGATCGGTCCGCCCGGCGGTCTGACAGTGCTCATCGGCGGGCGGCCCGCGGCCCGGATGGGGGATATGACCATCTGTGTTGGCCCGCCTGGGGTCATTGCAATGGGCTGCCCGACGGTGTTGATCGGGCCGTAGGGGGCGCAGCTTCACAGGACACCCGGTAGAAACCGCGGATTTCCGCAGATTCAATCAAGGCAGATCGATTCAGATCAGCGTTATCAGCGTCCTTTTTTGACGTCAGGAGTAGACAATGGCGGAGGATCTTCGTAACCGGGAGTTTATCGGCCAGGGGCTGCACTGGCCCCTGCAACTGAATTCCCAGGGCGGCGTGGCAATGACCCAGGGCGAGATGGAGATCGAACAGTCCATCCGTATCATCCTGGAGACGATCCCCGGCGAGCGGGTGATGCGCCCGGAGTTTGGCTGCCGGGCCTGGGAGCTGATGTTTGCCCCCCGCAACGCCACCACCGAAGCCCAACTGATCGAGTTTGTGCGGGAGGCCCTGCGTATGTGGGAGCCTCGGATCGAAGTGGTCTCCGTTGAGATCGCCCGCCACACGGGTCACGATGACAGCGTGATTCTGGCAGATATTCGCTATGTGGTGAAGAATACCCACGACGAGCGCAGTATTGTCTATCCCTTCTATATTATGGACGAGCCGTCAACGGTCGAGGAGTTCTAGCCCAATGCCCTTGCCCGCACCCAATCTGGACGACCTGCGTTTTCAGCGTGACCTGGTGGATGAAGCCCGCCGGCGCATTGTCCAATACTGCCCGGAGTGGACCGATTACAATCTGAGCGATCCGGGGATTACCCTCATCGAGCTTTTTGCCTGGATGACCGAGACAATGCTCTATCGGCTCAACCGGGTGCCCGAGAAGAATTATATTAAATTTATGGAACTGCTGGGGATTGCCCTGCAACCGGCCAGCAGCGCCCGCACAGAGTTGACCTTTCGTCTTTCTGTTCCTTTCCCGGTTCGGGATGATACGGAGACGGTGGCTTTTGTGCCCCGCCATTACGAAGTGGCGACCCGCCCCCTGGAAAATGAAGAGCAGATTATCTTCACTACCGATGATGCGCTCTCCATCCAATCCCCCCTCCTGAGCCAACTGCGCCGGGGCGTGGATTTTGCCAAGAATTATCTCCCCCGGCTGGCGGTGGAGGATGCCCGGGTCTTTCGGGATCAATTCCCCCAGGAGGGCGACACCTTCTATTTGGGCTTCGACGAGAGCCGCGCCCTGGCCGGTTACATTCTGCGTCTGCGCATTACGGCCATCCCCACCCAGGCTACCGGCATCCGCCGGGACGATCCGCCCCTGGTTTGGGAGTGTTCCAGCGGTGGGGGCGAGTGGTACGAGCTGACCCCCAGCCAGAGTCCTGGCGAAAAAGACACCACTGGCGGGCTGAACAACCCCAGCGGTCAGATTCAGTTTCATCTGCCCATGCACGCCCAGCCCCAGGATGTGCAGGGGATCAGCGCCTTCTGGATTCGCTGCCGTTTTGAACAGCGGCGCAGCTCCCAGGGCACCTACACCCGTTCGCCCCGCATCAAAGGGGTGGAGGCTTTTGCCCTGGGCGCGACTGTCCCTGCCACCAACGCGCTTCTCATTCGGAATGAGGCCCTAGGCATCACCACCGGTGAGGCGGGCCAACTCTTTCATCTGGAAAATGCCCCCATCCTCCAGCCGACCGCGGAGGAGGTGCTGGAGATCGAGGAGCGGGTCTTTGGCGAGACGGTCTTTGTGGCCTGGACCCGAGTGGATGACTTTGCCAACTCCTCCCGCTATGACCGCCACTATACGCTGGACAGCGCCAGCGGCGAAGTGGCCCTGGGGCCGAACATCCGCCAGCGGGACGGCGCAATTGTGCAGTATGGCCGCATTCCAGAGGCGGATCGGCTGGTGCGCTTTTCCCGCTATCGGGCGGGCGGGGGTGTCCAGGGCAATGTGCCCGCCGGTCGTATCAATGTTCTCCTGGCAACCCTGCCCTACATCGATTCGGTCTCCAACCTGCGGGGGGCCGATGGCGGGCGGGACCCGGAGACGCTGGAAGAGGCCAAATTGCGGGTGCCCCAGGAATTGCGCACCCAGCAGCGGGCTGTGACCGCCGCAGACTTTGAGGACTTGACCCGCAAGGCCAGCCGTTCCGTGGCCCGGGTTAAAGTGCTGACGCCGGGCAGCGGCCCCTCTGCGCCGCCGCCGGGGATGGTGGAGGTGCTGGTAATTCCAGAATGCCGGGAGGCTCTGGCGGTGGGCGACCTGAGCCGTCTGGCCTTGTCCCCGGCCTTGCAACGGGAAATCCAGGGCTATCTGGACGACTACCGACTGTTGACGACTACCCTCCTCGTGCGGGAGCCGGCTTATGTCGGCGTGCGGGTCTTTGCCGAGATTATCGCCGAAGAACATTTGAACCCGGATATTGTGCGGGCCAGGGTTGTAGAAGCCCTGCGGGCTTTTCTGGTGCCTCTGCCCCTGGAAGGCAAGAGCGATTTTGTCGAATCGGTTGTAAATGGGCGCTGGGCTGGCTGGCCCTTTGGCCGGGATCTCTACCTCTCCGAGATTCTGGCCCTGCTGCAAAAGATTTCCGGGGTGCGCCATGTGCGCGACGTGCAGGCCGAGAGCCGACGATTGATCCCCAGCCGGGAACAGCTACCCGACGACGAAGAGCAAATTTCCGACATCGACCGGGGGCTGGACGCACCCCTCCCGATTCACCAGATGTTAACTGTCAGCGGTGACGGGGTTCTCTGCGCGCTGGAGCCGGTGATTACAATTGTCAACAGCCGGACAGGTGAAGCGCTGGCCCCGGTCAAGCGGCCAGCCCACGGGCAGACGGCGGGCGGGCGGGCCCTGGTTCCTGTGAATGGGCGGCGGTCATCCCGCGATTGAAAAGGGCTGCGCGGGGGATAAGGCGGTATTGTGGCAGAGCAAACAGAGCAGGAAAATCTATCTACGGCCTACACATTGGCGACCCGGGGTGTTACCGCACAGCCGGCCAAACGTACCAGCTTGCCCAGCATCCCGCGGGGCCCGGAGGTAGAGGTGGCGCTGGTGGCCGACTTTCACCGCCGTTTTCCCGGCGAAGCGCTCTTTCTCTTTGTGCGGCTACAGCCCAGCGTAAACCTCCCCATTTGCGGGCTGGAAGTGCGTATTCCCGAGGGGCTGCTGCTGGTGGACTGCGACTGTCTGGATGGCGATGGACCGACCCGGCCCAATACCCGCTCCATCGAGGGCGAGTTTTACCTCTCCTTTGATTTTGAGGGGGGTGTTGTGCCAGGGATGAGCTATGAATATGTGCTGGAAACGATTGTCCAGCCCGCACCTGGGGATCGCAATGTGGAGGTGGGGGCCGTTGTGTTGGCCCGCACAGTCGCCGACGGGCCGGTGATCCGGGATGAGGAGAGTCTGGCAATTGCCGTCTCGGCCAAAGGCAATTACACCCGCTATCTGCCCTCTCTCTACACCCGGGATGAGCTGATGGGCCGCTTTCTGATGCTCTTCGAGAGCTTCTGGTCACCGGTCAGCCAGCAGATTCGCCAGATGCCCTACTACTTCGACCCGACCGTCACCCCCGCGGATATGCTGCCCTGGCTGGCCTCCTGGCTGGACCTGACTCTGGACCCGGAGTGGCCGGAGGCCCAGCGCCGGGCCTTGCTCAAAGCCGCCCGCCGTCTCTATCAAAAACGGGGCACAGCCCGGGGCTTGCAGGAATATCTGGAAATCTATACCGGCGGTCAGGTTCAGATTATTGAGCACCGGGCCAACAATTTTGTGGTGGGCAGCCTGGCCGAGTTGAGCGACAGCATTGCCCTGGGCCGCAACAACCGCCCCCACACTTTCACCGTCATTGTGCATCTGCCCGGCCATCTTCTGGCTGATGAAGGCCGGACGGCCCACTGGCAACAACGCATCGCCGCCATTATCGACAGTGAGAAGCCGGTACATACCACCTACACCTTACGGGTTGAGGCTGGGGAGGACTGATCGACTGACGATTGTCTGTTGTTTACGCAAACAATCTGATCCCATTCTTCACACCCAACCTACGCCGTACCATCGCAAGATCGAACGGACAAGCGTTAGTTGCGGGTCGTGCCTCGCAGCGTAAGGCCAGCGCTGGTTGAGTAGGCGGGAGCTGTTTGCCGCCGTATCGAAACCAAAGCGGGTAGACGAAGAATCGACGTATCACCCGTTCGCTCTGGTTTCGATACGCCTCGAAGACTCGGCTACTCAACCGGCGCTCACTGGTCCGATCTGCACACGACAGCTTGTGGCTCCGCCACCTTATGCAATACGAAAAACGCAATACGGAATCCCACCCATGACACTCTCCTCTCTCCTTCGCCACAACCCCGGTCGCCGGGTCAGCGCCTTTAATGGAATGGCCGTCACCGCGGATGTCTGGCAGGAGGCCCACGAATACCACCGCTACCAGCAGCAGATGCACGCGCTGAATGGGCACGGCACGGGGATTCTGGCCGGGCTGGAGGTGATCGCCGGGGAACCGCCCAGCCAGTCGGTCTTTATTCTGCCCGGCGCCGCCATCGATCCCCTGGGGAATCTGATTATCGTAGACAAGCCCGCCCTCTACGATTTGGGCAAATACCGGGACGGCCCGCTGCATCTGCTGCTCACCTATGACGAGAGCCGCCCCCAGCCCCAGAACGGCCAGTACGGGGATCATCCCTTCTTTGTCTACACGGGTTACAACATTGAAACCGTTGTGGACCGGCCAGACAGCCCCCAAGTGGAGTTGGCCCGCCTGCTGCGGCGGGCCGAAGATGGGGTGATCACAGACGCGGCAGACTTTCACCGGCCTGGCATCAATCAGATCGATCTGCGTTTTCGCCGCGAAGTGGCCCCCCTTTCCCGTACTACCCTTCTGGTGGGTGTTGCCCATCTTTCCCCTGTGACCGACCCCAGCCACAGCCGGGGACTCTTCCACCTGGCCCGCTCCGTCAGTATGCAGCCGGAGATGCGGGTGCTGGTCAACGATGCAATCGACCTGACGGCTGACCTCTCCGAATATACGCTCATCGCGTTGGTGGCAAAGGAGAGCTTTACGCTGAAGCCGGCGGAAGTTAACAATCTGACCGCATTTTTGTCAAAAGGCGGCAGCCTCTTTATGGAAAGCTGCCACCGGGAGGGCGGTGCAAATCCTGGGTCGGACAGTTCCTTTACCCAACTCGCCTCTCAATTGGGGCGCAAACTCCAGCCCGTGCCCCGCCACGCCCCTCTCCTTGCGGAGCCTTTCTTCTTTGCCCAACCCCCGGACGGCTACGAAAACCAGGGCGCGCCGCGCTTGCGCGCCGCAGATGGGCTGGTGGAATCGTCCTGGGATTACGGCTGCCTCTGGCAGGGCGAACGGCGCAGCGGCGGCGCAACCCGGGAGGAGATTCGGGCGGCTATGGAGTGGGGACACAATCTGCTGCTCTATGCCTGGCAGCGACGAGCAGCCGGGGGGCGCCGATGAGCTGGCAGAACGAGAACGCAGCCGCCCTGACTCTCAGCTACGAGGAAGTTCCCTATGACGGTCTGACCCATTCCGAGACCCACCCCAGCCTGCTGGCAACCGTTGGCGCGCTGATGGGCATGACCCCCGCACCGGTGGAGGGCTGCCGGGTGCTGGAGATTGGCTGCGCCCAGGGCTACAATCTGATGGCTATGGCCCTGGGGTTGCCCGACAGCCAGTTTGTCGGCATCGACATTGCGCCGGGTCAGATCGCTGCGGGCCGGGCGGCTCTGGCCGAGCTGGGCGTACCCAATGTCTGCCTGTATGCTCTGGATTTGATGGACGTGGACGACTCTCTGGGGCACTTTGACTATATTATCGCCCACGGCTTCTTCTCCTGGGTTCCCCAGCCTGTGCGGGATCGGCTGCTTGCCCTCTGCCGTCAACTGCTGACACCCAACGGCATCGCCTACATCAGCTACAATGCTTACCCCGGCGGTCACTTTATGAACGCGCTGCGGGATGGGATGCTCTTTCATGCCGGGCGCATCGAAGCTCCATTGGAGCGGGCTGAGGCGGCCCGCGGCTGGATCGATCTGCTGGCCGAGACCGGCGAAGCCCGGACGGTTCCCTACAGCGGATTCTACAAAGCCTATCGCCAGTTGATCCACGACTACCGGGAGCATCTGGGCGACGAGGCCGGGCGATCCAATGCGGGGCTGCTGCACGACGAACTGGAAGAGGTAAACCGCCCTTTCTATCTGCGGGAGTTTGTCCAGCAGGTGGAGGCGGTCGGGCTGCAATATCTGGGGGATACGGAGTTTGCCAGTATGCTGGCTTCCAACTTGCCCGCCAATGTGGCCGAAGTGATCCAGCGTTCGGCCCGCAGCCGGGTGGAAGCCGAGCAATATCTGGACTTTGTGCGCAACCGGATGTTCCGCCGCTCGCTGATCTGCCATCAGGCAGTGCAGCTTTCGGGCCGGCCATCTATGCAGACGGTTGAATCCTTCTGGCTTTCCAGCAACGCCCGGGCCGAGAGAGTGGAGCGCCCAGCCGACAGCCGACCCACCTGGAAATATATCAGCCCGGATGGATCGTCCCTCTCCACCGACCACCCGGTGACGATTGCCGCTTTTGATTATCTGGGCGAAGTCTGGCCGCGCCGGGTTGCCTTTGCTGATCTGATGCAGGAAGCCGCGCGCCGCGTGGGGCGGACTAACAGATCGACCGACCAGCGGAACAGCCAGGGAGTGGCCGCCAATGTGTTGAAGGCCTACTCCATCAGCCCCCTGCTGATCGAGCTGCACCGCCACGCCCCCAGCCTGATAACGACGCTTTCTCCCCGACCGGTTGCCAGCCCCTGGGCCCGCTGGCAGGTGCGCCAGAACAGCCGCAGCATCTGCAATCTGGTCCACAAGCGGGTACTGCTGGACGAGCCGGACTCTTTTCTGCTGCTGCGCCTGGACGGCAGCCGCACTCTGGACGAAATCAGCCAGGAGCTGTTGGGAGGGCCTATGCAGGAGGGCCGTCTCTTTCTGAAGGAGAAGGGCAAACCGGGCCGCAACGCCCTGCCCCCGGCTGCCCAGGTGCTCCAGGCTGTGCGGGATCGGGTCGAATGGTTCGCTCTCGCCGCGCTGTTGGAGGGTTGAGGTGACGACGCCTTACGATTTGCTCCCCTATGGCGGTTGGTCCTATGGCTTTACCTACCCGGACGTGCTGGCAACCGTGGCCCGGCTGCGGGGGCTGGTCTCCCCCTGCATAGAAGGCTGTCGGGTGCTGGAGATCGGCTGCGCCGCGGGCTACAATCTGATCCCCATGGCCCTCTCCCTGCCCGGCAGCACTTTTGTGGGGATTGACTATGCGGCCCGACAGATCGAAGAGGGCCGGGGCATACTCTCCCGGCTGGATGCGCCGAATGTGACGCTCCATCACCAGGACTTGACGGACTGGGATGGCAGTTTGGGGCAGTTCGATTACATCATCGCCCACGGTATCTACTCCTGGGTGGCGCCGGCTGTGCGGGATGCCCTGCTTGCCATCTGTCGGGATGCCCTGGCCCCCAACGGTGTCGCTTACATCAGCTACAACACCTATCCGGGCTGGCATATGATGGAAGCCATGCGGCGGATGATGCTCTATCACATCCGGGAGATCGGGGCGCCGGGGGCGCGGGCTGCCGCAGCCAAAGAGCTGATCGGCTTTCTGGTCAAAGCCACGGGCGCGGCTGGCTATCGACTCAGTTCCTTTCCGACGGCCTACGAGAATCTGCTCAGTCAATACTTCCACGGCATACTGAATATGCGGGATCGGGCCGATTCGCTCTTCCTCCACGACGAATTAGAAGATGTGAACGATCCCTGCTACTTTCACGAATTCCTGGCCCACACTGGGCAGCACGGCCTGGCTTATCTGGCCGATGCCGAATTCAGCACTGGGCTTTCCACGGCTCTGCCCGATGAGGTCGCCGCCAATCTCATCGCTCTCTCCGGCGTCGAGGAGGAGCGGGGCCAGTATCTGGACTTTGTGGTTAACCGCACTTTTCGCCGCTCTCTGCTCTGCCACCGCGGGGTGCAGCTGGCCCCGGCCATCGATCTGTCGGTGCTGGAATCCTTCTGGTTTGCCGCCCAGGCCAGGGGGCTGTTGGCCCCAGGCAGCGACCCGGAGGCCGCCTCTGTGGAGTTTGTGGCCGGTGACGGGGCAAAGCTGACCACCGATCACCCGGTGACAATTGTGGCGATGACCCATCTGAAATCTATTTGGCCGGGCCGGGCCACATTGAAAGAATTGCACGAGACTGCTTATCTCCAGTTGATGGAGAACAACCCCCATCTGCGGGCTGAACTCTACGCCGCGCTGACCGGTGGCGATCCGGAGCGCTGGGCCGAGGATCGACGTCTCTTGGCAGACAATTTTTTGCGGGCCTACTGCACCAGCGGTGAACTGCTCTCGTTGCATACCCGGCCAGGGGCATTCTGCACTGGGCTCTCCGAACGCCCCCAGGCCAGCCCCTGGGCCAGATGGGAAGCGGCCCAGCGCGCAACCGTCACGGACCTGCGGCTGCGCCGGGTAGCCCTGACCCCCCGCGGCCGCTATCTGCTGCCCCTGCTGGATGGCAGCAGGACAGTTGCCGATCTCTGCCGGTTGATCGAGCAGGATGAGTCGGAAGCCAGCGCCATATGGCAAGAGGTATCTGTTCAGCCACCCCAGCCTGCCCCTCCCCATTCCAGGGAGGGAGCTGGAGCGACTCCTCCCCCACAGTGGGGGAGGTTGGGTGGGGGTGAGCAGTTACGGCAAGAGACGCTGGCCCCTCCCGTGGGGAGCGCTACCCTCGAACTGCCCGTCTCACCCTTGCCAGAACAGATTGCCGACACCCTGGCGCAACTGGCCGGCAGCGGTCTTCTCGTCGCTTAGGATTGGCGCTCCAATCAGTCGATTGCGGCCTTCCCGGAAGACTGTCTACGTTATCTAATCGTCATTCTTTAGGGTGCGTCGGTTCAAACCGACGCCTGATACTGGAAGTGCGTTGAAACGCACTCAGGCCACACGACGGGCTGACACCGATAACGACGAAAATGTAGGTCGGACTGTTAGTCCGACGGGCCTGCAACGTCGCTGGTCGGACTAACAGTCCGACCTACAGCGGGTATTTTCAGAACAGACGCCGAATTGATTCGGCGGGCACATCTCGCCCCATTCCTGGGACGCACTCCCATCATTTAATGGCGCTGTACAAACTTCTGATAGTTCTGTATACTTATCCGCAATCACCCCTGATTTTTTATCCATAAGGGTCAGTCTCAATGGACGGACGACCGATGCGCAATCGCGTAGAAGTGATTGATCGGGATGGCTGGCGCAAAGAATATCCGCTGGACCGGCGGGCCATCCTGCATATCGGCAGTGACAGCCGCAATGATATTGTGCTGGAAGGGGGGCGGGGTGCCGGCATCGAAGCCCGCCACGCCCAATTAATCGCCACCCCAGGCAGCCGCAGTTACCGGCTGGTCAATCTGAGCCAGCTTCCCATTCAGCTGGGCAGCGCGCGTATTCTGCCGCCCCGGGGCGCTGTGGACCTCTATGACCGGGATGTGGCCCGTATCGGCGAGCATAGCTTTCGCTTCTTGCTTGGCGAAGGCGTCTCCAATTCCATCAGCGTCAGTCTGCACTTTGGCGAGCCGCGGCTGAGTACGGATTCCCTGCTGGAAGGGGTGATAACGGTGCAGAATCTGGGCACAGTGCCCGGTGCTCAATTTAAGCTTTCTGTAGAAGGGCTGACCCCCGACTGGTATGCGCTGGGCCCCGGGCCGATTCTTTTTCCCGGTGCGCAAAAAGATGTGTTGCTGCAAATTCGCCACGCCAAAGAGCCATCCATCCTGGCTGGTTTGCGGCCTGTTACGGTGCGGGCTGTGGCCCCGGATGCCTATCCCGGCGAAAGCGCGGCTGCCACCCAATCAATTGAGATTGCGTCATACTACAGCCACGCCATCCGGCTGACGCTGGCCGACGACTAACGCGGCTCCACCATCTGACAAGCCACTACCTATGCGCACATTCCCGGCGAAAATTTTCCTACGCGCGATATCCCTCTCGGGAGTATTTTTACTCATTTTCCTATGGCGCGCCGCGGCCCAAGAAGCATCCCAGATACTTATCGACAATGTGGATGCCAGCGCATTCCCGACTGTCCTCATCGATCTGAGCGTGGCCGACGATTTGGGCGTGCCGCTGCCCCAATTGACCGCCGCCGATTTTCAGGTTTTTGAGGATGGCAACAAAGTACCCGCCAGCTCCATTACTCTGGAACCGGCGGAAAATCAGCCTATCGGGCTGGTCTTTGCCGTGGACCTGAGCACGGAAGTTACCGACCTGGAGGAGATTAAATCAGGACTGCGTACGCTGGTGGGGCGGATGGGTGTGGGGGATCAGGGCGCGCTTTTAACCTTTGCGGATGGGGTGCAGGTGGCCCAGACCGCTACCGCCAATCCAAACGAACTTCTGACCGCCATCGACCGGCTTCAGGTGGCGGGTAATTACACCTCTCTCAACCGGGCGACCGTAGAGGCGATGAACCGGGCCGAACTGCTCAGCGCCAAACGCAAAGCGGTGGTGGTTGTCACCGACAGCGTGGAAAATATCAATTCCCTGCCCCTGGCCGATGTCTACTCCCGGGCCGATCAGGTGGAAATCCCTATCTATCTCTTTGCCTACAGCCCCAAATCCCAGCCAGCCTCGGCAATGGAAGCCTTTGGTCTGCGCATCAAAGCCAAGCCTTACGTGGCCGACACCGCTACCGGGGCCCGGCTGCGTCTGCTCACCCTGGGCTCTCTTTTCGAGCGGGGCTATCGGCTGCGCTACATTTCGGCCCTGGCCGCGGACGGCAGCGAACATTCGGTCTCGGTCAATCTGGTGGGTGGTGGCAGTGTGGGCGGCAGCACAAGCCGCGGCCCCCTATCCAGCCGGGTGACACTGGTGGCTCAACCGGGTGTAATCGATGTGGCCTTGCCCGCTCTCAGCGATGGGCAGACTGTGGGGGGTGTGGTCGATCTGCGGCCCACCATCAGCGGCCCCGGCCCCATTCGTTCGGTGGATTATCTGATCGATGGCCGGGTGGCGGCTTCGCTGCTGCAAGCGCCCTTTACCTGGGCCTGGGACACAGGCACGCTGATAGAGGGCAGCCACGTGGTGGGTTTGCGGGCTGTGGACAGCGCGGGCAATCGGGGCGAGAAATATGTGACAGTGAATGTGGCCGACCCGCTGCTGATCCAGGCGACGGTGGACCGCAGCCGGGTGTATGTGGGCGATGAGGTCTTTGTCACTGTGCAGGTGGATGCCCTGGCCGGCGTGGGCGCGGTGGACCTGCTGGTGGATGGCACTCCCCTGGCCCGGCGCACAGAGCCGCCCTTTGTCTTTCCCCTCAACAGCAGCAGCTATGCCCAGGGGGAGCACATCATTTCGGTGCAGGCCAGCGACCGCAATGGCTATATTAAAAGTACCAAATTTTCCCTGCATCTGCTGCCCCCGGCCCCCCGCTTTATCTTTACGGGTCAGACGTGGCTGCGTATTGCGGCCCTGCTCTCGATTGTCCTGGCGCTGATTCTGGCCTGGTTGCTGCTGGTCTGGCTGGCGCAAATGGCCCGCCGCCGCCGCCGCCGCCGCTTCAGTCTGGCCCTGGACAACCTGGGCAACATTGCCAGCGCCTATCTGGTGCGCGCCGATGATCCAAAGGGCGCCCTGGCTTTTCATCTGCTGCATCAGGGCTTGAAATTGGCCGGGCGCACGGTGCGGGATTGGGTGCCTTTGACCCAGGAAGAGTGGGAGAATCTGCAATTTCGCGCCCAGACTGTGCAGATGGAGCAGGCGGAGGCAGCGTATGCTGCGGCCACACCGTTGCCAGCGGCCAGCGCCCAGCCCGGTCAATCCCTGACCGGTGGGGTGAGCGCCGCCAGGGAAAATGTCGGGGCCGGGTTGGGCCGGGCCAAAGCTGGCGCCGGCGCAGGGTTGGCGAAGCTGAAGAATGTGGGCAAGAATACCTCCCGGGCCGGCGAGGTTGCCGGGGCGGGGGCCAGTCTGCTCTATGCGTTGGGCGGCTTTCTGCCCGCGTCTATGGGTGGCGCTGCCCTGCGGCGGGCGGGCCAGGGGTCTATGAGCGCCTACCGGGGGGTGCGTTCGGTGGAGCGGGTGCAGCGTCAGGCAGGCCAGATTCAGAACGCAACCAGTGGTCCGCAAGTCTCCCTCACCGCGGCCCAGCGACGGGATATGGAGCGGGCGCAAGGCGCAGGTTTTGGCACGGCGAATATGGAAGAGATATTGGAGAAAGGGCAAAAGCAGGCAGCCAGTGCCCCCGCGCCTACTGTGGCCCTGGCCGACCCGATGCCGGCCCCGGTCAACGGCAAAGGGCAGGCTGGCGGCACGGCGCTGGTGCCGGGGGCTGGCCCCCGGCGGGCTGTGGGCAGCAACGGTCACGGGCCATATGGGGGGGTGAGCTCCCTGCCCCCGGCTATGCCCGATCTGCGTTACGACGCCAATGGGGTGCCCTTCAAACGGGTGACCCGCAAGATCGACGACACCTGGACCGAGACACCCGGGGTGGAGCCGGGGGATTCGCTCTTTCTGGAATTGGTCATTGAGCCGAATCATCCCCGGCGCGGGCAGAGCTATCCGTTCCGCATTGTGTCGAAATCAATCGACGCCGAAGATCAGCCGCTGGTTATCCACGAGGCCGTTGTGGAAATTCGGGGGCGTTCCTGGCTCTCCTGGCTGCTGGCTCCCGTTCTGATTGGGGCTGCCACCGCCGCCTTTGTGCTCTTTATGCTGGCTTTTCTGCTTACCGATTTGGGGCTGCTGTGAAAATAGCCGCTGTACGTCGGACTGTTAGTCCGACTTGTGGCAGAACAGACCAGTCGGACTGACAGTCCGACCTACAGACTTGTCGGACTGACAGTCCGACCTACATTTTCGTCATTAGCCGGTCGTGGGGCCTTTATCCGAGTAAGACTGCTCTTGCCACTCATTGATCAGTTGGAAATCATCCGCCCGGATGGGGTTGTAGAGTTCTACGACCTGACGCCGGTCAAGGGAATCACCAATATTGGCAGCCACCCAGAGAACGACATCGTTTTGCCCGGCGAGGGGGTGGCCGCTTTTCATTGCGTGCTCGATCACCGGCGGCAGCCCTATCAACTGCTGATTGTGGACGGCCAGGTCGCCACACAAGTCGCCGGGCGTTCGGCGCGGGCGGATCAGCCTGTGCTGCTCAACAATTGGGACCCGGTAGAGATGGGCGGCCATACGCTCATTCTGCTCTTGGCAGGCCAAAGCACCCCAGCCAGCGGGGGGGGCGTACCGCCGCTTCGCCCCGGCCCAGGACCGGGGGCACTACCCGGGGCCCGGCCACCTGTGGCAACGGGTATCGGGAGGCCAACACCCCAGGCGGTTCCGGTCGGTTTCGACGCCGGACATCCCCCAGGCAATGGCAATGGCAGAAGCAGCATTGCCTTTCCCCCTGCGCTGATCAGCCCAGGGCCAGCTCCTGGAGGCAATGGCTTTGCCTCGGCTGGACCAGCCAACGGTGGGGTCAATGGGGCCGGGCGTAGTGGACCCCTGCCCTACACACCCATTGTCACGCCGGTTCTGGATCACGTGGACGAGCTGATCCTGGCGACCCTGGCCGAGCGGGAAGTGGTGGCGGATGTGGATGGGACCGTCGCCTTCCAACTGACGGTGACAAACGGGGGTGATCTGGTCTCCAGCTTCGATATTCAGGTGGAGGGCTGCGACCCCAGCTGGGTGGTGATTCTGCCTGCCCAGATCAACCTGAACGAAGAGGAATCGGGTATTGTCACGGTGACGGTCACACCGCCCCGGCTGCCCAGCAGTTCGGCGGGCCGCCACCATCTGGCTATCAGTATTACTTCGCCGGAGTATGTGGATCGCTACACCCAATTGGGCTGCACTCTGCACATCAACCCCTTTCACGAGGTGATGATCGGCGATCTCTCGCGCAAGAAGCAGGAATCCACCTACAACAATCCGGTCAGCGAGTCGGATTTTGTGATTGGCAACAGTGGCAACAGCGTTGTGCAGGTGCAGGTGGAGGGCCGGGATGATGATCGGGGGCTGGAATTTGAATTCTATTTGCCCAATGTGAACCTGACCTTTGCCCGGCAGGCCGAGTTGAGGCTGCTTCCCGGCGAGAGCCAGGAAGTAACAATGTTTATCGAACCCCATCAGCGGCGACTGATCGGCTTTCGCAACCGGAACTATCAATTTACAGTGACGGCTACACCGTTGGGGGGACAGCAGTTTCCTCGCACGATTGCGGGCCAGATCATCGCCAAACCCTTAATCGGCAAATGGACAATCCTCTCCACCTTCTTGCTGATGCTGCTGGCGCTGATTATTGTCTTCTCGCCGGCGGTCTATGAATTTGAAGTGGAGCCAGCCATTGTTTCTGCGGGTACACCCCTCGCCCTGCATTGGGAGGCGTCCCGTTTTGCCAATGTGGAATTGACTGGGCCGGACCTGGTGAACATCCAGCCCCAACCCCACGGCACGGCGGTTGTGATGCCCGTGCGCTCGACCACATACATCGTCCAGTCCCACAATCTGCTCTCCCGGCTGGGGCTGCCCTCGCTCTTTGAGGATACTGTGGAGCGCCAGATTTTTGTGACGCCAGTCTCGCCAGAGATACGTTTGCAGGTGGATCGGGATACGGTTGTGCTGGGCGAATCGGTGATTGTGGCCTGGCAGGTAGGCCGGGCCGACAAAGCGACCCTCTATATTAACGGGAATCCCCAGCCTTTGCCCACGGAGCAGTTCGCCAACTCATTGGTGGTGGAGCCAAAGACAGACACCACCTTCCGTATCGAGGCCAGCAACCCATCTACCGAAGGCCAGGTAGCCGCGCAGAACAGTATGGGCGTGACAGTCTGGACGCCCACTGCGACCCCCTTGCCCAATCCCCGGGTGTTGGTTTTTGATGTGCAGCCCAATCTGATCACCGCGGGGGATTCGGTCAATGTAACCTGGCGAGTGCAGAGCGCGCCCTCCGTCAGCATCGAAGGGATTGGCGTGGAGCTGCCCCCGGAAGGCAGCCGGGAGGTCTTCCCCACCCAGAATACTACCTACCTCCTGCGGGCTGTCACCCAGGGCGGCGATGCCTTTAGCCAGGCCGTGGCGGTGACTGTGTTGCCCCAGCCCACGGCTACGGCTTTGCCCAACGCTCCGGTCATTGAGTTCTTCCTGGCCAGCCCCAAAGAGGTGGTGCAGGAGGCGTCCGAGCGCATTACCCTTACCTGGTCCATCAAAGGCAATCTGACCGACGTCAAGATTTTCAGCCCGGATGTGGCGCTCAATACGACTTTTTCCCGCACGGGCAAGCTGCCGGTGGCGGTGAACAAGACAACTTTCTTCATTCTGACTGCCACGAATGTGGACAAGAGCACGACCTCCCAGGTGGATGTGACCGCGCTGCAACCCACGCCCACGCCCACGCCCACCTTTACACCCGTGCCGCCCACCCCGGCCCCTACGGCTGTGCCGCCGCCGAATATCGTCTTCTTTGGCGCAACCAGCGGGGCCACGCCCACGAATCTGGACGAGGTGAAACAGACGGGAACCAATCAGTACGAAGTTGTGGTGGGCGCGCTTCTGAAAATTTCCTGGTCTGCCAACGCGGCCACCACACTGCTGCTGGACGGCAAGGGAACCCAATCCCTCAACTTTGGAACCCGCCCCTTCGTGGGTGAGCTAATCCTGCAATACGACGGCGCTATCACCGAATTTGCGCTGACTGCCACCAACGATCCCGCTGGCAATCCGGCCACCGCGCAGACCCGCGGCGCCAGCATACGTATTACGGCCAAAGAGATCATTCCGTCCAATCCCTTCAATCTGGCGGGCACAGTAGACGGGGCCGGGCAGAACGCCCTCTCCTGGAGTTATGCAGGCCAGGATCAGCAGCGCATCACCGGTTTCCGTATCTATCGGGCCAATATGAGTGATATGAACTTCGCTGCGGTGGCCGAGACCGGGCCGCTGATCACCAATTTTACCGACCCGACTGTGCCGGGCTGTGGACGGGCCTATTTTGTCGTGGCGATCTATACGGATTTCCGCAACAATCTGCTGGAAACCGGGCCAAGTCCCACCAGCTATTTCAGCCCGAATTGCTAAGGGCTTGTCAAAGAATAACGTCCCGTTTTGGTGCGTCGCACTGTCCAGAT
>JAHDWH010000353.1 GCA_023384455.1 Caldilineaceae bacterium
CGTGAGATCATATGACGCAGAAACGTGAAGGCGTGAAACGTGAGATCATATGACGACACCTCACGTCTTCACGTTTCACGTCTTCACGTTCTCTACAGCCCCCGATAGGTCCACAGCCGGTTGGCGGCAAAGTTCCAGAAGAGAACCACCCCTATCGCCAGCAGCTTGGCGACGTTGTAGGAGACGGTAAAGCCCAGATGCTCGTCGCCGATGAGGGCGATCCACTGGGCCTCGAAGCCGTGATGGATGGTGAGAAAGACGGCCATATTGATGGCAAGCCCGATCAGGCTGACCAGTGTAAACTGGCCCAGTTGCTTGCCGGCGTGGCGGCCCTGGCTTTCGGGAAAGGTCCAGCGCCGGTTGAGAAAGAAATTCTGGATGACCGCGGCGGTAAAGCTGACCGCGTTGGCCTGCCACTCCTGAAAACCAGCGATCTGAATCAGCAGATTGAGGATGGCGAAATCGGTCACCGCGCCGGCCGCGCCGACAGTGGCAAATTTGACGAAGCGCTTGGCTTCCTTGCGTTTGCGCCCTTTGAGGGGGATGACACTGGATAAATTCACGAGACTTTAACCTCTTATTGCGTATTCCGTATTCCGTTAGTTAGCAGCCTGTCGGAGAGAGAAGAAATAGAACGCGGATGACGCGGAAAGGGCTGATTTTCGCGGATAAAATCGAGAAAAATCCTGTTTCTTCCGTACTTTCCGCCATACCCGCGTTTTATTCTGTGCTACTCCGACAGGCTGCCAGCGTCAATCGAGTCATATCTTCCGCTTTTCTCCGCGGCTTTGCACCTCGGCGAGAGACTCTTTCTGATTCAGCCCAGCGGCCGCGCCCAGCCAGAGCGCGATATGCAGATGAATGCCCTGCACATACAGATTATCGAACAGATTGTGAACGCTCAGATGAGCGATGACACCTAAGACGCCGACGAGCAGCGCCCGTTCCCAACCGCCGTGTAACTGCTCACCCCCACCCAACCTCCCCCACTGTGGGGAAGGAGTCGCTCCAGTTCCCTCCCTGGAATGGGGAGGGGTAGGGTGGGGTGGCTCAACAGTTACACTGCCGGCAAGCTGCTGCCGGGTGCGCCGCCAGAGCCAGCCGACAATCCCCGCCCACATCAGCAGATAGGCGGTCAGTCCGATCAGCCCGGTCTCGGCCAACACATTCAGGTAGATGTTGTGGGCGTGGCCCAGAGCATCTTCCCACAGGGGCAGGCGCACGTCCGGATAGAGCGTCGCGTAGTTGCCCGGACCCACCCCCAGCCAGGGAGCCATCTCCCACATCCGCACCGCGGCCAGCCAGTGGGCCAGCCGTTCGATAACGGAAAAATTCTCATCGGTCACAGGCTGGGCAACGATCTGGGAAATCCCCACGCCCAGATAGGCCGGAATGTCCGCCACCCGCCCGGAGATCGAAGTCGGCATCCAGGCTGGGTTCCAACCGCCCATCGCCCCCGCCAGCAGCAGAGTCAGCAGCCCTATCAGGCTTGCCAGCAGCATCCGGCGGCTGCGCACAACGACCACCAGCCCCACACCCGCCGCCGCGCCCAGCCAGCCGCCCCGACTCCAACTCGCCAGCAGCCCCGCACCCATCACCCCGGCCAGCCCGGCATAGAGCAGCGCTTGTGTACGGCGGACTGTCAGTCCGCCCCACAGGGCCAGACTGATCGCCACCGGCAACGTCAACCCCAAATAGCCGGCGTAGGGGTTGGGCTGGTGAAAGCTGCCGGCGGCCCGCATAAAGCGCCCCAGCAGCACAAAGGCGTCTGGCCCAATGCGGAAAAGGAACTGGTAGAGGCCCAACGCGCCCTGGACCGCGCCCCCGGCCAACAGCGCCAGCACCAGCCAGCGGCTCTGGGTTGGGGTCAGCGTCTGCCCCACCAGCCAGACGACGAGCAAAAGTTCGGTCCATTTTATCACCTCGGCTGCCGCTTCGGTCAAATTGCGGGCCGCATAGGAGGAAAGCAGAAGTACGGCCAGGAAGGGAGCAATCCAACCGGCCAGGGGGGAGGGGTCCAGGCGCACAGAACCGCGGCGCACCCCATCGGCAAACCAGAGCGCAACCGCGCCGGCCAGCAAAATATCTGTCACGCTCAACGGCCCCGCTTTGATCCCGCTGGTGACCGGCAGCAGCAGAGCGATCCCCGGCCAGAGCAGCCAGGGGTGACGCAGGAGGAGCAGTCCGCCAGCCACGCCTCCAACCAGCAGCACGGCCAGAGAGAGGGGCAGGGTTGCCAGCAGCCAGGCCAGCAATAGCAACGCCAAACCGCTCAGTCCCAGCCGACCAATCGAGCCTGTATTCAGTTGGGGACGAGCCAAAAGATCGCTGGACACCGGCTTGTCTCTATCTTACCCGCTTGGTTTCGATACGGCTGGAAACAGCCCCAGCCTACTCAACCGGCGCTAGTCTTAAATGTGCTTTCACACAAAGAAGCCCGACCAATTCCAGTCGGGCTTCTCTGCGCTATGGCGGAGAGGGTGGGATTTGAACCCACGAGGGCGTAAACCCTACGCGTTTTCGAGACGCGCGCACTCGGCCGGACTATGCGACCTCTCCCTATTGGAAAATATGGACACAGATAAACACGGATGGGACAGATTTACACGGATTTAATCTGCGGAAATCTGCGTCTTCTGCCGGGTGCCCTTTGGGCGCTGCGTTCGTATTTTCGTAGACTATCCTATCAAAGTGTGCGGAAAATGTACAATTTCAGTCCACCTGCGTCAGGCGACCTGCTTTGCCGTGAAAATCCATTCTATCTGTGAAAATCCGTGTCCATTTTTTACAGCAGGGCGTCGGCCAGGACGCTGAAATCGGGGACCGTCACGTCGGGCTGGTAGGGCGAATCTTCCACGGGCAGGTGGTAGCGGTCCACATAGGCGGCCCGATAGCCGCAGGCCCGGGCACCCACCACATCGAAAGAGTTGGAGGAGACCATCAGACACTCGCCCACTTCCAGCCCCAGCAGATGGGCCGCCCGGCGATAGACGCCGGGATGGGGCTTGAACGCGCCGTTGCCCGTGGCCGAAATAATGGCGTCAAAGGGCCAGCCCACCCGATTCTGGGCCAAGTGATCCAAAAAGTGGGGATCGCCGTTGGAGAGGACGACCAGTTGGTAGCGGGCCTTCAGCCGTTCCAGCCCGGCCAGCACCTCTGGAAAGGGAGAGAGAAATTGCCAGGCCCCCATCAGTTCATCCACACGGGCAGGGGTGGCGTCGATGCCGTTGAGCCGCAGGACGTAGTGGCAGGCCCGGCGCACGGTTTCCAGATAGCCGGCGTGGCCCAAAGCCATAATTGTGTCCTGATACTGTTCCAGCCGCTGGCGTCCCCGCCAGTCGGACCAGAATCTGTCGGCGGTTACGTCGGGTCTCTCCCGCTGCAAAAAGTCGGCGATGTAAGGGGTCAGGCTGCCGCCCAGGTCCAGAATCGTGCCGAAGAGATCGAAGGTCAGGGCTTTGACGGTGGGGAATTGCTCCATTTTGGCAGCCTTTCATTGGGGGAGTACGGATGGCGATTACAGCCGCCGTTCACGGCATTGGGCACGGAGGCCACGACTTTCGCTCAGACAGCTTACAGCCAGTCGGCGATGGCGTCCCACACTTCCGGCATCTCCAGCAGTTCAGCGAATTGGGTCACCCACTTGCGGATGCGCCGCCGGTCCAGGTTCGGGTGGCTCCGCAGAATGCCCTGGATGTCCAGCAGGTCTTTGGGCCGGTGGGCCACTGCCTTCATAATAATCAGGTCTTCCGGGGTGGGCAGGCGGATTTCCAGGCTTTCGAGTTGATAGACTTCGCTGCGGGCAACCATCTCCTGCTCGAACGGCAATGCACCCAAAGAAATGTCGATGCCGATGCCGCTTTCGGCGTGACGCAATAGCACAACGCGAGTCCGCCGGGCAAAGGCGCCGGGATCGGAAACGCGTTCGTGCAATCCCTCTTTCTTCGCTGCATCCAACAATTCCGGCAGATCATCAATGGACAAAAGCACCAGGGCATCCAAATCAGCCGTGAGACGGGGTGTCCCCAGCAGACTGGCAGCGATTCCGCCGATGATGACAGCCCGGCCCTCGTACTGGTCAAGCAGGCGTTGCAGAGCAGCCAGAGGAACGAGTAGCGGTTTAAGCGAGGGTTTGGTTTCGGTCATTGCTTCCTATCCGGCGTAGAATGGCCCACCGTTGCCAGACGGCTTCCTCCTGGTTGCTTACGGCTTTTGAAAACAGTCCAAGTGCGTGGGCCAGACCCACCAGTCTATTCAACTGTTGCCAGCGCTCCTGTGCGCTGGCGGACTGGGCTTCCAGCCGCTCGATCTGTTCAACTTCCCGCCACCGATTGACATAGGCCCTGGCATCCGCCGCAGTCATACGGGCAGAAGGGGCGGTCTCATTGGGGAGCGTTACTGTTGTGTCAGACATCTGCTTTCTCCTGGAAACTGTACTGGTCAACGAGACGGTAAAACGTAGGTGGGGTTTTGAAAACCACAGTGAACCCAAGAAGTGGGGGTGGAAACCCCACCAAAACAATTGAATGGGAGAGTTATGC
>JAHDWH010000354.1 GCA_023384455.1 Caldilineaceae bacterium
TTAGCGAGTCCTGGCGTTTCCTACTTCACCGGCTCGACCACCAGCAACGAACTGGGGTCTTCCAGCGCAATCTTGCCCGCGTCGGTCTGCCAGCCGGTGAAGCGGTCTGTGCGATAGGCCTGCACCGCCTGGCCGTAGAAGGGGATGATGTAGACAATATCGTCAAAGACGATCTCCTGCATCCGCCAGATCATTTCGATCCGCTTCTGCTGGTCCAGTTCCACCGCCTGCTTGCGATAGAGTTCGTCGTACTCCGCGTTGGTGTAGCCCGTCTCGCTGGTGCCCGTGGGAATCTCGTCGGTGGTCATCACACTGAGCAGAAAAGCCGGGTCCGGGTCCGAACCCCAGCCCCACAGGATCACATCGAAGTCGAAAGTGGGGCAGCAGATGGAGGTGAGCGCGTCGGAGTCCAGCGCCTGCAACTCCGCTTTCACACCCACTTGCGCCCAGTTCTGCGCCAACAGTTCCGCGCCCCGCTGGGCCCAGGTGCTGTCGCTGGGCCAGTTAATGCGCAGGGTCAACTCCTGGGAGCCATCGGGCATCTCCCGGGTGCCGTCCCCGTTGCTGTCCTTATACCCGGCGTCGTCCAAAATCTGATTGGCAAGGGCCGGGTCATAGGCGTAATCTTGCAGGCTGCTGTTGTAGAAGACGCCGAGGCTGTCGGGGATGAGCGTCAGCCCCGGCGCGCCCAGGCCCAGAAGGGTGACGTCGATAATCTGCTGCTTGTCCGTGGCGTGGGCCAGGGCCAGGCGGACGTTGCGGTCTTGCAGGGCCGGGTGGCCGGAGCATACGCCGTCGTCGGGCGGGCAGGTCTCGTCGTTGGTCAGGTTGAAGATAATGTCGCTGACGCTGGGCGCGGCCGGCGGGCCGATAACCAACTGCACATTTGCCTCGTTGCGCAGGGCGGGCACGGCGGTGTTGGGCATTTCGGTGATCATATCCACCTGGCCCGTCTTCAGCGCCTGCACCAGTGCGTCCTGGTTGTCAAAGGTCTGGAAGATCACCTCGTCCACTTTGGGCGCTTGCAGGTAGTGATCCTTCACCGCGGCCAGGTGTACGAACTGGTTCTGGCTGTTCTCCACCATTTTGAAAGGCCCGCTGCCGATCATCGCCGCATTCTCAAACTCCACCGCGGCGTCGCCTTCCAGCCCGCCCCAAATGTGTTCGGGCAGCACGTAGAGGAAGACCAGTTGGCTCTCCATATTGGGGATGGCTTCGCTGAGGGTGATGACAACAGTGCTGTCGTCCGGGGCTTCCACCGAGTCAAAGTAGTCGGTGTAGACGGGCAGAAAGGGAAAGCCTTCGGTGGCCTGGTAGAGATTGTAGGAGAAGGCCACATCCGCCGCGGTCAAGGGCTGGCCGTCGTGCCAGGTGATGCCGGGGCGCAGATGGAAGGTCCACACCGTGCCGTCGTCCGAGAGTTCGTAGCTCTCCGCCAGTTCCAGGGTGTAGCTGCCGTCCAACTGCAACTGGAACATCGCATCGTAGAGCAACTCGAAGAGGGTGTAGGCTTCGGTGAGAACAGCCGCGCCGGGGTTGAGGGTGTCTGGACTGCCCGCCCAGCCGATGCGCAACACCGACGGCTCTGCTTGCGCCGGCGCAGCCGGGCCCTCCGCTGGCTGATTTGCGGCCTGAGGCGCGGCAGGCGGGGAACACCCGGCCAGAGCCAGGAGCAGAATCGTAAAGATGACAAAATGCAACATTCGACGATACATACTGGCTTCTCCTTTGTGGTTGACGAAAATCGGTTGAACCATCGGTTTCGACCCAAAATGCCCGTTGGAAACGTGTCGTAGAAGCCCGGCCCGATGCCATCGGGCCAATACCATCGGGCGGAGGTGAAGGTATTATAACGATAATCGGGAAACCCGCAACACCAGCTGGTACAGCTTGGCGGAAATAACCCAATAGTTTCTGACGTAGTGCGTTTTTCGGGTACCAATTCAAGCACCACGCCCAACCCACAAACAAAATAGTAGTCGTATTATTTTTGGATCAAAACCGCCCCGGGCCGCAGAGACCAATCGAGGAAGCGCTCTATCCGGCTATACAAATCCAGCGTCGTCTGTCGGTGCAAAAAGCCGTGACCCTCCCCCGCATAACTTTTGTATTCGTAGCTTTTGCCCGCGGTTCGCAGAGCCTCCACCCACTCCTCGGACCCCTCCGGTGGCACCACATCGTCGCTCAGCCCGTGCAGAATCAGCACAGGCTTCTGCACATTCCCCACCTGATGAATCGGCGATGATTTCGTGTAGACATCCCGATTGGCTGCCGGGTGGCTCAGGAAAATCTCGCTGTAGAGGCGCAAATCCCGGTTGCACTGGGCCCAGGAGGAGAGGGTGTTGGCGTCGCCGTATTTGTCGATGCCACAGGCGAAGAGAGTTTCCGGGTCGTTGGCGAGGCAGCAGGCGGTCATATAGCCGCCGTAGCTGGGGCCATAGATGCCGATGCGGGCGGGGTCGATCCCCGGTAGGGTAGCCAGGAAGCGCGCCCCGTGCAGGCAGTCCTGCCGGTCGCCGTTGCCCCACTCCCGGTGGTTGGCCTCCTCAAAAGCCCGGCCATAGCCTGTGCTGCCCCGGTAGTTGAGCGCCAGCCAGTGATAGCCTTTGGCGACAAAGTATTGGGCCAGCCCATCCCATTCCAACAGGTATTGGGACGACGGCCCGCCGTGGACATAGACTACCGCCGCGCCGTTGGGCTGGGCCGGGCGGTAAAGAAAGGCGGGAATCGCCAGCCCGTCGAAGCTGGGATAGCCCACCGCTTCCGGCTCGACCAGCAGGGGCGGGGGGAAGGTGGGTGACTTCGTGTAGCTAATCTGAGTGGCCGCACCGCTCGCTGCATCCACCCGGAAAATCTCGGCGGGCTGGGTGGCGCTTTCGTATTCCACCGTCAGCCACCTCCCATCCGGCGACCAGTGGGGACGGCTGTGGACACCCGCAGCCTGGCGCAGGACACGAATCTCTCCGCTGGCTACATCCACCAAAGCCAGATGCAGCGCGCCCCCTTTGTTGACTGTACAGGCGATGCGGCTGCCATCCGGCGACCAGACCGGATCGCCCACATCCTGGCCCGCCTGGGTTAGCTGGCCCATCCCCGTTCCGTCGGGCCGCACCAGCCAGAGTTCGTTCCAGCCCGAACGCTCGGAGAGAAAGGCCAGCGCGCTCCCATCCGGCGACCAGCGGGGGGACCAGTCCCGCTCTTTGGATGTACCGGTCAGCGCCCGCACCTGCCCGCTCTCCACCTCCACCAGCCGAATGTCCAGCCGGTTGAGGTCGTCGAAGGGGCGACGGACATAGGCGACGAAGCGGTCATCGGGGGAAGGCTGGGCGTCCCACACATCCGCGCCCGCCTTGGCCACCAGCAGCCGGGGCCAGCTTCCCGCCCGATCCGTCAGCAGCATCTGCTCCCGCCCGTCCCGTTCGACGGTGACGATCAGCCGGTTGCTGTCCCCCATCCAGACCGGCGACCAGGCCGAAGCGGTAAAATCGCTGATTTTGCGGGGCAAGCCACCCGCGGCCGACAACACCCAAACGTGGCCGCCGGTGGTGTAAGCCAGCCAATTCCCGTCCGGCGACCAGCGGGGCGCGCCGTCTGTCCAGGCCGTGACCGGGGCGCGGTCGAAGGTCAGTTGACTGGGCCAGCCGCCGGTCGTCGCCGCGCTGTAGAGATTGGAGAGATCGTCCCGGCTCCACACAAAGGCGATCCGCTCCCCATCTGGCGAAAGGCTGTGGTGGTGAAGCTGATTGGCCGTCGCCAGGGCTTCCAGCGACCAGCCCGCCGGCGGCTTCAAATCGGGCCGGGCCAAAGACGGCCAGCCGTTGCGCTCGTAGCGTTCGGTCAGTTTGATATCTTCGTGCATAGGGGTCTCCCGTAACGCAAGCTGTCAGCTTGCGTCGATTCGTTGCTGTGGAAATGTATACACGGATGGAAAGGAACACGGATTCAAAATAAGCAGTAGACGGCAGACGACGGACCACAGACCGCTGTCTGCCGTCCGTGGTTTGCGGTCTACTGAGTATAGCGTCAACATCCGCTTTGGGTGTATTTCTGTTGTGGGCAAACGGGATTCTGATTCCGGGGAAGGGGCGTCTGGACGGGTGGCGAATCCCTGGCGGCGAGAACCCAGCCTACAGTGCTGCCCTGAAAAATAGAACGCGGATGACGCGGCGGTGTCCTGAGCCTGTCGAAGGGATAAAAATTTGCGAAATCTGCGTCCTCTGCGAAATCTGCGTTCCTGTTTTCGTGGTTATCGGTGTCAGCTAGTACACACCGGCGTAAATAGACCAATAGTTGGAGGGGTGATGTAAACTGGTTGTTGATGGTTTAGTAAGGTCAATGGCACACGAAAAGGGAAGACAAAATGCCGGGTGGTAGCCCAGTAGAAATCGAATTGAATGTGAATATCCGAGAAGGTTTGCAGGATTTTGTACGTCGGCATTCATCGCCTCAACAAATGGTGAAGCGAGCGCAGATTATACTGGAAGCGGGCGCAATGCGAAAAATACGGTTGCGAAGATAGTTGACAATAGGAGTCAAATG
>JAHDWH010000355.1 GCA_023384455.1 Caldilineaceae bacterium
GTTTCCCGCCGTATCGCTTGTACTGAGCCTGTCGAAGTGAAACCAAAGCGGGTAAACGAAGGATCGGCTTATCACCCGTTCGCTTTGGTTTCGATACGCCCCGAAGACGCAGAATCGGATTCTGCGGCTACTCAACCGACGCTCACTGCTCCCAGTTTTTGTCCACCCCCCCACTCGCGAGGCAATCCGATGACACCCACCCCCATCCGCCCCAATGTTGTCTTTATTCTGACCGACGATCAGGGCTACGGCGACCTGACCTGCCACGGCAACCCGGTGCTGCGCACGCCTAACCTGGACCGCCTGCACAGCGAAAGTGTGCGCCTGACCAACTATCACGTGGGGCCGACCTGCGCGCCCACCCGTGCCGGGCTGCTCACCGGTCACTACGCCAACAGCACCGGCGTCTGGCACACAATCGGCGGTCGCTCGCTCCTGCGTCAGGATGAGATCAGCCTGGCCGATTTCTTCAGCGGCGCGGGCTACGTCACCGGTATCTTTGGCAAATGGCATCTGGGCGACAACTTCCCCTACCGCCCCCAGGACCGGGGCTTCGACGAAGTGCTGGTCCACGGCGGCGGCGGGGTGGGGCAGACCCCCGACTATTGGGGCAACGACTATTTCGACGACAGCTATTGGGACGGGGAGCGCTGGACGGCCCAGGAAGGCTACTGCACGGATGTCTGGTTTCGCCACGGGCTGGATTTTATCGAGCGCAACCGGGAACGCCCCTTCCTCTGCTACATCCCCACCAACGCGCCCCACAGCCCCCATCTGGTCCATCCCCGCTATTCTGCGCCCTATCTGGACAACACCCCCCACGCCGACCGGGCCAACTACTACGGGATGGTTAGCTGCATCGACGAAAATGTGGGAGTGCTGCGGGCACGGCTGGCCGAGTGGGGGCTGGCCGAGAATACGCTGCTGATCTTTATGACCGACAACGGCTCCGGCGGCGGGGTGGAGGTGGACGATCAGCACTTCGTCACCAGCGGCTTCAACGCGGGGATGCGGGGGAAGAAGAACTCGGAGTACGACGGCGGCCACCGCACCCCCTGCTTCATCCACTGGCCCGCCGGTGGGTTGACGGGCGGGCGGGATGTGGGGCGCATTTCTGCCAATGTGGACATTCTGCCCACCCTTCTCGACCTCTGCGGCGTGGACGACCCGACCGCCTACGACTTTGACGGGCGCAGTCTGGCCCCGCTGCTGGTCGGGAAAGCCGCCGACTGGCCGGAGCGGGCCCTGGTCACCGATTCCCAGCGGCTGGCCTATCCGCTCAAATGGCGCAAGAGCGCGGTGATGACCGACCGTTGGCGGCTGGTGAATGGCACGGAACTCTACGATATGGCGGTCGATCCGGGCCAGACCCGGGATGTGGCGGCGCAGCATCCGGCGCTGATGGAGCAACTGCGCGCTGCCTATGAAAGCTGGTGGGTGCGGGTTTCGGTCCAGTTCAACAGCGAAATCCCCATCCCCATCGGCGGCGACGGCGCACGAACGCTACGCCTGAACAGTCACGACTGGCGCAATGAGGAGTGTGCAACCGCCTGGCATCAGGCCGATGTGCGGGCGGGGCTGCGCTGCAACGGCTATTGGGAGGTGGAGGTTGTCGAGGCCGGGCGCTACACTTTTGAGCTGCGCCGCTGGCCGTTGGAAGATGGGCGGGCGATTGGCGAGGCCATCCCCGGTACGCCGGTTGCGCTGGGGCAACTGACGGTAGAGAGCGGCTTCGGCGGCGGCGTGGCGATTCCCGTGCAGCGGGCAGCCATCGCCATTGCCGGTCAGCAGGCCGAGCAGCCTGTGGCGGAAGGGATGGCCGGCGCGGCCTTTGCCCTGGAACTGCCCGCGGGTCCAGCCCATCTGCAAAGCTGGTTTCACACCGCAACCGGCGACGATCTGGGCGCGTACTACGTCTATATCCGCCACGAATAGGGCCGTAGAGCGACGGGGTGGGCGTCGCTTATTCGTCCAGACCCGTGAAGACGTGAAACGTGAGGTGTCGCCACGTACCCTCACGTCTTCACGTCTTCACGTCTTTACGTCTTCACGTCTTCACGTCTTCACATCTTCACGTCTTTACGTCTTCACGTCTTCACGTCTTCACGTCTTCACGTCTTCACGTCTTCACGTTTCCGCTCTCCCTCACGCCGTCCTTGCATCTTCGCGCCTTTGGGTTGAAAATAGACGGACCGATATTCTTCCCCCAATCTCCCGAAAGGTCCCAACCCATGCACTACCACCTGTCCGGCCTGATTCCCGCCACCTTCACCCCCCTCCACGCCGACGGCAGCCTGAATTTGGGGCTGATCGAACCGACGGTGGACTTTCTGATCGGCCAGAAATTGACCGGTCTTTACGTCTGCGGCAGCACTGGCGAGGGCGTCTCCCTGAGCAGCGCCGAGCGCAAAGCCGTGGCCGCCGCTTTTGTCCAGGCGACTCGGGGCCGGGTTCCCGTCATTTTGCAGGTGGGCCACACCAGCCTGGTGGAAGCCCAGGAACTGGCCGCCCACGCCCAGGAGATCGGCGCGGACGCCATCTCTGCCGTCCCCCCCTTCTACTTCAAACCCGCTTCCCTGGACGCCAATGTGCGCTGTATGGCTCAGATTGCCGGGGCCGCGCCGGACCTGCCCTTCTACTACTACCACATCCCCCAGATGACCGGCGTGCAGGTGGATGTGGCGAGTCTGCTGGCCGCGGGCAGTCGGATAATCCCCAATCTGGTGGGGGCCAAATATAGCATCCACGACGTATACAATTTACAGGCCGCGGCGGAGCTGGAAAAGGGGCGCTTCAATCTGCTCTTTGGCTCCGATGAGATGCTGCTGAGCGGGCTGGTGGCCGGCGCGCAGGGCGCGGTGGGCACGACTTACAACTTTGCCGCGCCGGTCTTCAACCGGATTGTGGACGCCTTTGCAGCCAACGACATCGGGACGGCGCAGAAGGTCCAGGGGCAAATGGTGGCGATGATCCGGTTGGTGGCAGGCTACGGCGGCGTGCCTGCCTTCAAAGCGGTGATGAAATTCCTGGGCTTCGACTGCGGCCCCGTGCGCCTGCCCCTGCAAGCGCTGACACCCCAGAAGGAAGAAGAACTCAAAGCCGACCTGACCCGTCTCGGCTTCTTCCAGTGGATTGGGTAGAAGAATGGAACGCGGATGACGCGGATTGAACGGATAAAGGCGGATAGGAAAGGCTCGATAATATCCGTGAAAATCCGCCAAATCCGTGTCATCCGTGTTCTATTCCCATTTCTATCCGTACCCATCAACGGCCCAAAAGGAGAAACAGATGTCAGAATCGTTCGAGGGCGGGCGGCGTGTGCCCGTCGATGAGTTGCTGGCGCTGGTGACAGAGATTTTCCAGCGCTGCCAAATGAGCAGAGCCGACGCCGCGCTCCTGGCCGATTCCCTCGTCTACGCCGACCTGAGCGGTATCCATTCCCACGGGGTGCTGCGTGTGCCGGAGTATATCGTCAAGTTGACTACAGGCGGCGTGAACCCGACGGGCCGCCCGTCGATTGTGCGGGATGCGGGCGCGTGTCTGGTAATTGACGGCGACAATTCGATGGGCCAGATCGGGATGGACTTCGCCACCAAACGGGTGATCGAACGGGCGGCTGTCCACGGCATCGCGGCCGCGGGCATCCGGGGCAGCAACCACAGCGGCGCAATGGCCTACTACGCGGGTCAGGCCGTGGCCCACGGAATGATCGGCATTGCCACGACGAATGCCCTGCCCACAATGGCCCCCTGGGGCGGCGTAGAAAAGCTGCTGGGCATCAACCCCCTGGGCGTCGCCATCCCCGCGGGGGAGGAGCGCCCGATTGTCTTCGACGCCGCCTTCAGCGGATCGTCCCACGGCAAAATCCGCATCTACCAGCAGAAGGGCTGGCCCCTGCCCGAGGGCTGGGCGCTGGACCGGGAAGGCCAGCCCACCACGGACCCGGCGGCGGCCATCGACGGGCTGCTGATGCCCATCGGCGGTTTCAAAGGCACGGCGTTGGCACTGATTATGGGCGTGCTTTCGTCGATGCTCTCCGGCGCGGCCTACGGCACAGAGTTGGGGGATATGCAGAGCGGCCCCCGTCCCGGCCAGGACGGCCATTTTGTGGCGGCCATCCGGGTGGAAGCCTTCGAGGATTTGGACGTTTTCAAGTCCCGTGTGGATGGGGCCATCCGTCAGATACACGAGTGCCGACCCGCGGCCGGGGTGGAGCGCATCTACGCGCCCGGCGAGCTGGAGTTTCTGCGCCAGGCGGAGTACCGGGCCCAGGGGATTCCGCTCAATGGGGTGACGCTGGGGGATTTGGAGGGTGCGGCGGAGCGGGTAGGGGTGGATATGGACAGGTACCCGACATTTCGTAAGGTGGCGGAGTTATAAAGTGAAGACGTGAAGACGTGAAGACGTGAAACGTGAAGAGTCGTCACGTACTCTCACGTTTCACGTCTGCCCCGAAAATAGCCGTCGTACGTCGGACTGTCAGTCCGACCAGCGACGTTGCAGGCAAGTCGGACTGACAGTCCGACCTACATTTTT
>JAHDWH010000356.1 GCA_023384455.1 Caldilineaceae bacterium
TGGCGGGGTCGATGCTGTCGCCGGAAGCGAAGCGCACCGTTCATCCCCGAACCCCCGCCTCTCCCAGCGCAGGCAACAGCACAGACGAACGGTCTGTACCGCTGGGAGAGGCGGGGGCGACCCACCAATCGAACTGAACCCGTCAACAGCTAGGGGGTGGTGAGGGCAAAGTGGACAGAGGCCGACCAGACCACCCGAAAACCGTTGTTGTTGTTCCAATTGTTCGGGTTGTTCCTGTTGCGGCGCACGGCGGCGGCGTTATTGTGGTTGTTGTTCCACCCACCGCCCCGCAGGACGAGTCCGGGCCGCCTGACCCCCGTTGGATGGGGGCGTAATTAGTGTAGCATAAAGTAACGCAAACTAACAGCTTGCGTTACAGAAAAAAAAATCGGCCGCCTGCGGCGGCATTGAATGTGGGGGCGCTACGCCCCCCACGCCCCCCCCAGAGCGCCCCTACGGGGCGAACAGAGAAGATCAGAGAACAGAGATCAGAGGGCCAGAGAACAGAGGTACTAAACAGGGACAGAGGCCGACCAGACCACCCGAAAACCGTAGTTGTTGTACCAATCGTCCGGGTCGTACCAGTCGCGGCGCACGGCGGCGGCGTTATTGCGGGCGTCGTTCCACCCACCGCCCCGCAGGACGCGCATTTTGCTTCCGTTTTCCTGAAAATTATCGGGGGCTTCGTATTCGTTGAGACACCACTCCCAGACATTGCCGCTCATATCCAGCAGGCCATAGGGCGAAGCGCCCTGGGGATAGATTCCCACCGCGCTGGTACTCTGCAAGTAGTGGGGGCCAGCGTTCTCCCTCGTCTCATTCACGTTGGCATAGCCGGAAATATAGACTGGCCCCCAGGGGTACTGCCGCCCGTCGTGGCCCCGGGCCGCCTTCTCCCACTGCCATTCTGTGGGCAGGCTGATGCGCCAGTCCTCTTTGTCCTGCATTTCAGCGGGCAGCAGTTCCGGGTGCAGCCGGGCCTGTTCCGTCAGCCAGCGGCAAAAGGCGACGGCCTGATACCAACTGACATTCTCGCGCGGGTGATTCCAGAACGCAAAGTGCTGATCGAAAGGCTTCTCTCGCTGTTCAGCCGGAACGTCTAATCCTTCCCACCACACAGGATTGGGCCAGCCGTCGGTCGCGTCGATGAATGTCTGGAATTGGGCGTAGGTGATGGGATAACGCGCCATCCAGAAATCGGGCGGGGATTCCCGCTTTCCCTCCAGATAGATGAAATCGACCTGGTCCTTTTCGTCCATTTGGGGAATCTTCACCCAGTCGATGTCGGGCAGACCGTCGGGCCGCCGCCCCACACCGGGTCGGGTGTCCAAATCGGGCCGGGAACCCAATAGCTGCCCGGCGATCAGCCGCTGCTCCGGCGCAAAGCGTTTGATATCGATCAATGCCAGAAGAGCGCTTTCTTGCAACCACTTGCGAAGATCAATGGTGTCCAGTTCGTCGCTCAGGAGGTTCAGCCGTTTGGCAATTGTAATCGCCAACAATGCAGTTTCGGGTGCAGAGCGGTCCCGGTGGTAGGGACGGGCCATCTCCACCAACAGACGCACCAGTTCGTCGTGGCGGTTCTGGGCCAGCAGCTCGTCCGCGGCCAGCCCGGCCACATTCTCCCAGAGGTCGGGCCTGTCCAGCACCCGCCGCAACAGCCCGGCGGGAAAGTGTCGCTCTGCAGGCACAGGCGGCGTACGCTGCTGGGGTTGCAGGCAGGTCAATTCGCAGGCAGCCAGATGCTCCTGAAAGCTGCGATGGACAAAAGCGAACTCTTCCGGGGCCTGTTCCACCAGTATGCCTGCATTCTTGGCCAGATAGTCGGAGATGTCTGGATAGACCAAACGCAGTCGGGTACGACGCAAGGTGGCGTCTATCTGTTCAAAACCAAAGAGCGTTGTATCCTGCCCGGTCGCGCTCTGCTCCGTAATTGTGCAGGCCAGACTTTCCAGCACCGGGCGCAACTGTTCGGGGAGAATCCGCAGCCATTCGGCCACCGATTGGCCGTGGACGCGCTTTTGGGTCCAGCGGCCCAGGAGAAGGTCTACCGACTGGCGGTAGAGATCGGCCCGGGCGGCGGGCAGACGGCGATCCTTCGGGTCCGAGTTCAGATAGAGCGCGGCCAGAAGGGTAAAAAAGAGGGGGTTGCTGTGCATATCCTCGTCAATGTTGGCGTCGCGGATGGCCTGTCGAAAGCCAGCCACCGCCTCTTCCGGCCCGTCCACACCCACCGCGCCAAAAAGCGCCAGGGCCAATTCCCCCAACCGTTCCCGGTTCAGATGGACCAGGCGTGCCCGCCCGAAGTCAGCCGGTGCCCAATCGTCCCGCTCGTAGGCGTGGGGGCGGCTGGTCACAATCACCCGCAGCCGGGGGTATCTTCCGCAGACGGAAGCCACAAAGGCTTTCATCTGATTCCGTCGTCGTTCATCCCCGGCCTGGGGGATTTCGTCCAGCCCGTCCAGGAGAAGAATCGCCTGCCCATTGGCGCAAAAGGCGCGTAGCTCCGTCTCAAAATCAACCAGCCGGGAAGCCGTCAAATCCTCCCGAATATACTCCCAAAAATCGTCGGCGTCGGGCAGGCGCGTATTGTCGGTCAGGGCGGGAAAATGGCTGGCAACCAGCGCACGCAGTTCGATGTAGACGGGGGTGTAGACGTCCAGCAGCCAATCCCGCAGGGCTTGCAGGCTGGCGTTGGGGCGCACATCCGGGTCACCGGCCCGGCGGCGCATCTCCCCGGCCAGGCAGAGGGCCAGATGGCGCAGAAAGCTGCTCTTGCCCCCGCCCGGCTCCCCCAGCAGGACAAAGCGGGACTGCACGCTGGCCGCGTCGTGGGCTTCCATAAACCAGCGGTGGGTTCCGTCTTCGGTTTTCTGGTCTTTCTCTCTGCGTTCGTCGATTTTGGCCTGAATGCCGTCTACAATCGCCTGCAAACCCACTTCGCCCACGCCCAGATCTGCCCAAAGCCGCTCTTTGGTAGGTTCCATTTCGTGTACTCCGGCGGCGTCTTCGTAGGGTCTATCGGGCGGTTGCAAACCGCCCCTACGAATTCCCCCTCTGCGTCCCTGCGCCTCCGCGAGAGCCTTCTCTTCTCCTATCTCCCGGTGTACCCACCAGTCGATAATCTGACGATCTTTGACTTCGATGTCCAGCTTGAAATCCACAGGCAGGGGCACGTAGACATCCAGCAGGCGGGCCTCGTCTTCGTAGGGGCCATCGGGCGGTTGCAAACCGCCCCTACGAATTCCCCCTCTGCGTCCCTGCGCCTCTGCGAGAGCCTTCTCTTCTCCTATCTCCCGGTGTACCCACCAGTCGATAATCTGACGATCTTTGACTTCGATGTCCAGTTCGAAATCCACGGGCAGAGGGACGTAGACATCCAGCAGGCGGACCCACTCCTGGCGCTGGGAGATGTCGGCCAGACGGACAGTGGCCCACGGCGTACTAAACCAGCGGCGCAGATAGTCCAGATGGGCCGCAGAGAGGCGGGTTGGGATCAGATCGCTGAGGAGGAGTTTGGCGGGGTCCACACCGGTCCGGGGGTAGAGATAGAAAAGATCGGCGTCGGCGTGCATCCGCTGGCCGCGCAGATCAGCCAGCCCGCTCTCCAGGGCATTGCCCACACTGCGCCCGTCGCCCAGCGCGGCGTAGAAAGCCGGGGAGAAGCACAGCACAGCCGGGTCGGTTACGTTGCCGGTTGTGCCGATGGCACAGTCCACGTGGCGGCTCAGGAGTTGGGCTGCGCTGGCAGTGTCGCAGCCTGCCAGCACTACCAGCCGCAGCTTTTGCGTAGCCCCGGACTGATAGGCGGCCACAATCCCGGCCAGGTCCCCGGCGGCCAGGGCCTCGCCTTCCCAATCGTCGAAAGCGTTGAAAGTCAGCCCGCCCTCTTCGGCCCCGTGGACGGAAATGTGCAGGATACAGGGCTGGTGGTCACGCAAGAGCGAGGACAAATCCCCAATGCGGGTAGCGGGTGCCGTGTCCAGATCGAAACGTTGCGCATATTTTGACCTGCCCAGGGCTTGGCGGACCTGGCGCGCTTCCACATCGCTGGCAAGCACTTCTGTGCCCGGCGGGTTGGCGCTGACGAAAAGGATGGGGATGGCTGCGGCAGGGGGCATAGGGTTTTTGTCGAATGGAGGGGGTGGCGATTCTGATGGGGATATAGACATTCAGATAAAGATTTGCAGATTCTCCCTGGACAACTATACGAATCACCAGAGAGAATGCCTTGCAAATCTTTATCTGAAAAACTATAGTATACCACTTGGCGAAAGGAGAGTGCAATGGCTTTGCGCTGAAGAACCACCCGCAACCCATTTTCAACGGGTTTCCCATAGCAGCCGCCGAATTGATTCGGCGGGCACAGCTACCCCTGGCTGGTACGCTAATCCTTTTTGTCCCGCGCCTGCGGGGGCAGAAGTTCGGGATATTGCCGGGCCTGCCCTGAAAATAGCCATTCGTACGTCGGACTGTTAGTCCGACCAGCGACGTTGCAGACCCGTCGGACTGACAGTCCGACCTACATTCC
>JAHDWH010000357.1 GCA_023384455.1 Caldilineaceae bacterium
AAGCGTCAAGAAATAAGTTCCATCCGGTGCGTCGCACTGTCCACGAAATGACTCTGGTCCGCAACCTCATCTGGACAGTGCGACGCACCAAAACGGGAAGTTATTCTTTGACAAGCCCTAACTGCTCATCCCCATCCAACCTTCCCCAAAGTGGGGGAGGAGTCGCTCCACTTCCCTCCCTGGGATGGGGAGGGGTAGGGTGGGGTGGCTGAACAGTTACGACCACTGCCAATGCCTGTGTAGTTTGGGCGGAATAGTAAGAACAACAGAAGGGAGCAAGGCCGGATTCACGGCCTTGCTCCCTTTTGTTAGAAATTGTGGCTTAATGTGTACTGATCAACGAGATGATAAAACGTAGGTGCGGTGAGATGATAAAACGTAGGTGCGGTTTGCAACCGCACTTTCACCCGGAGAAGTGCGGTTACAAATCGCACCTACAGATTCCACCATCTTCTTGATCAGTACAAATTGTGGCTTAATGGAATTTCGTGTAGTGGGTAAACGGGGGGAAGATCAGCGCCGGTTGAGTAGGCCTGTCCCCGCGCACGGCCCAATCGGAATCGTGCGGTAAGCAGGGGGAAGATCAGCGCCGGTTGAGTAGGCGGGGGTTGTTTCCCGCCGTATCGAAACCCAGCGGGTTAACATACAAAATTCGCTTGAGCCGAAGTTGCCAATGGGTAGACCAGCCTGTTTCTCATCTGGGCGGCTATGGGGTAAGCTACATTCTCTGCGCAATGGCGAATGGCATAGGAATGGGTGGGCAAGAATGGTTCGTACTCAAATTCGCAGGATCCGTCGTCTGGCGTTGGCGTGGGTATGGGCAATCGCCTTCTGCCTCTTGGCGTTGGGCTGGGCTGTGGCCGCCCGCCCTGCCCAGCCCGGCGCGCCCGAACCTGTGAGTATTTTCGTCCAGTTGGCCGACGAACCGACCGCCCAGGTCTATGCCGCTGCCCTGGAGCTGCGGGCCAACGCAGCCCAGGCAATGGCCCAAGCCCAGGCCCACCTTCTGCGCGTCGAGAATAGCCAGACGGCACTCCTCTCCGCCGCCCCCTTTGCCACTGCCCAGCTTCTCTACCGCACCCAGCGGGTCTATAACGGCCTTGCCCTGCGCGTCAACCCGGCCCAACTTCCCCAAATCGCTGCCCTGCCCGGCGTGCTTGCCATCCATCCCCTGCCTGTCCATACCGTCGAGACCCTGCGCAGCGTCCCCTTTCTGGGCGCGCCCGGTCTCTGGGATCAGGTCTACCCCGGCGGTTTGACCGGCGAAACCGTCTCCATCGGCATTATCGATACGGGCATCGACTACTTTCACCGGGACTTCGGCGGGCCGGGCACAGGCTTCGCCAGCAACAACCCCACGATTATCAGCGACACTGTAGCGGGCATCTCTTTTCCTACGGCCCGGGTGGTGGGCGGCTATGACTTTGCCGGGGACACTTACAGCGTTCTGCCCGGCGGCGATCCCATTCCCCGCCCAGACCCGGACCCGGTGGACTGCTGGGGTCACGGCACCCACGTAGCGGGTATTGCCGGGGGCAGCGGTCTGCTGCGGGCGGGCACTGTCGCCTACACAGGCCCCTATACCAGCGGTCTTGCCTTCTCGCAGTTCTCGATTGGGCCGGGTGTCGCGCCCCGGGCCGAGTTGTACGCGCTGAAGGTCTTTGGCTGCACCGGCGCGTCCAGCCTGGTGCCGTTGGCCCTGGAGTGGTCCGTGGACCCCAACGGGGATGGGGACTTTTCGGATCATTTGGATGTGGTCAACCTTTCGGTTGGCTCCTCCTACGGCTCGGTGGACGATCCCAGCTCCGTCGCCGCCACCAATGCGGCCCTGGCCGGTGTGATTGTGGTGGCGGCTGGCGGCAACAGCGGCGATGCCTATTATGTGGTCAATTCACCCAGCGTGGCGGACCGGGCCATTAGTGTGGCGGCCACCTCCATCTCCGGTCTGGCCGCCGCGGAGGGCGACAGCACGCCCGATGCTGCCATCGACACCCTGGCCGGTTTCTCGGCCCGGGGTCCCCGCCGGGGGGACGCTGGCCTGAAGCCGGAAATCGCCGCGCCCGGTGTCTCTATCAGCTCTGCGGCCCAGGGCACAGGCGTCGGCGCGGCCACCTATAGCGGAACCTCTATGGCGACCCCTTTTGTGGCCGGCGCGGCCGCGCTCCTGCGCCAGCTACACCCGGGCTGGACCGTCGAGGAGATCAAAGCCCTGCTCCTCAACACCGCCCGCTATAATGTCACAGTGAACGACAGCCAGCCGCCCCTGCTCTACGGCGCGGGCCGGGCCGGCGCGGGACGTATGGACATCGAGGCGGCTCGCCGCTCCCAAATGCTCTTTTACAATGCCACCAACCCAGGCCAGGTTGCCCTTTCCTACGGCGCGCCCGCCATTTTGGGCGAACTGAGTATACTGAAAAATGTGCGGCTGGTGAATAAAAGTCCAGTCACCCAGACTGTCTGGCTGGACTACCTGCCTGTGGTGGATATGCCCGGCGTGGATATTCAGGTGCTAGGCGGGCCCGATGTGCGCCTGTTGCCCTACAATTCCCTCAATGTTGGCGTACTTTTCAGCGCCCAGGCGGATCGTATGGCCTATGCCGGAGACCCAACAGTCGCCCGCAAAGTCGTCTTCCCCCGCCATTGGCTCAGCGAAGAGACCGGCTACCTCTACGTCTGGCCGATGGAAGCGCCTGTTCAGGCCGAACTCTCCGGGGCCAATCTGCTGCCGCCCCTGGCTGCGGGCAGCAGCGCTCTCCTGGAGGCTCTCTATTTCCCGCAAAGCGGCCAACTGGCCTATACCCTGACCCTGACTGCCAGCGCGCCTGTCACAGTGACCAGTGCGAATCTGCATCTGGGCCAGTTCCACGTGAACGGCCCTCTGCTCCAACCCCTGGACATTTCAACTCTGTCAGGCAGCGCGCATCTCTCCGCCACAGGCCAGGTTACCCTGACCGCCGAGAGCGCGGCACTGCTGGCCGCCGGCAGCGTCTATTTGCAGATCGGCACAGAAACCAACCCCGACGGCGAGTTGCGCGGCGTTCTGACACCCATAACGCCGGTGCTGCGTCTGCCTGTCTATGCCGCGCCCCGGCCAGTCTCTTCTATGCGCTCCTCCCAGGCCCTGCTCGATTTTGGCCCAGCCGTCAGCGCAACCCACGCCATCCAGCTGGTGGGCCAGGGACTACTCTCTGCGCCCACACTCCAGGCCGCGGCCTTCCCCACCGATACAGTGTCGGTGGTGGCGGCCCTGGAGCTGCAATACAGCAGCCCCAACGAGGAGAGCAGCAGCGGTCTGCTGGAACACGGCGATCTGAAATATGTGGGCGTCGGCTCGGATGTGGGCGCGGCCGGGAGCCTGGCCCAGAGCAAAATCCTCTTTGGTCTGGCAACCTATGGCGACTGGTCCTCGCCCAACGAAGTCATCTTTCGCATACACATTGACGTCAATCAGGACGGCAAGACAGATCTCATCCTGCGCTCGGGCAATGTGACAGAGTTCAACTCCTCGGCCAGCAGGGATGAATTTTTCTCTGTGTTGGAGGAGGCAACCAGCTCTGCCAAAAAGCTGGGCTATTTTCGCAATCTGGTCTCCAGCGCAGAGCTGAATACGGCGGTCTTTAACAACAGCGCTGTTCTGCTGGCTGTAGACGCGGCGGATATCGGGCTGACCGATCTGCACTCCTCCTTTACCTATTCCATCACCACCCACAGCGTGGACACGGATGACCCGGAAGAGATAATCGACCGCAGCCGTCTGCTCTTCTACGACGTGCTGGCGCCGGGCATCCGGGTGGAGAACGGCCTTTCCGACCTGCCCCTCTTCTACGATCTGCCCAGCACATCCATTCGCATCCAGGCCGACCGGGCCGGGATGAACCGCAACCAGAGCCGGGGCGTCCTGCTGCTGCACCTGCACAACGACGCGCCAGAGCGCACGGAAGAGGTCGAAGTCCGTTTCCACTGGCGGGTCTATATGCCCCAGGTAGGGAGTGGGGAGTAGGGGTTGGGGATCGGGGACTGGGGATTGGGGATCAGTGCCGACTTCACTATTCACTATTCACCATTCACCATTCACCATTCACCATTCACTATTCACCATTCACCATTCACCATTCATGATTCAAGCTCTTTGACCACCACCGCCGGATTGCCCGCCACGACCACCCCCGGCGGCACATCTCTAGTCACCACACTCCCCGCACCCACGACACTGCCGCGGCCAATCGTTACCCCTTTGAGGATGAGACTGTTCATACCGATAAAGACATCGTCTTCGATGACAATGGGGGCATGGGCGCCAGCCAGAAAATCCTGGGCGCGACCGGCCGCGGTGAGGGGGTGAAAGTCGGTGTCGACGATGGTGCTGTTGGCGCCGACCTGGACACGGTGGCCGATCTGGATCCGTTCGGCGGCGACGAGGGTGACGCCGGTAAAGCCACAGTCGTCGCCAATCGTGATGACGGCGCCCGGCTTGCGTGTGGCCAGCACGACGGGATGGTTGGGCGCCAGGGGGTTGCTGGCCGGC